>CAJXAT010000132.1 GCA_913050055.1 uncultured Flammeovirgaceae bacterium
ATTCTCCTTTGACAATAGTACCCGGCTCAATGGTAAGTGTTGCTCCTGAAGTTACAGCTATTCTACCAGCTAAAATATACACGGAATCACTGGACCAAGTAACATCACTTGTAATATTACTAGAAATAGTAACTTCAATACCTTCAATTACTGTCACTGTCACTGTATCTATTTCGGTTTCGGTAACAGTTACTGTATCAGTTTCGGTAACAGTTACTGTATCAGTTTCGGTAACAGTTTCAGTAACCGTTACTGTTTCCGCATCATCGTCGCAGGCTAGGAAGAAAAGTAAGCTTGAGAAAGTAAGCGCTATGATAAATTTTTTCATCTGTTTTAAATTATAGTTTTGTTTTAAAATATGGTTTTTTTGAACCCATTTGTTGAGCCCAAGCATTTTCACAAAAATGGATACAGAGTGTTAGCTATTTGGTGTTTAATTGTTACCTTTTGGTTAAACTATTCGGTTCAGTATTAACCTGTTGTTAAGCCGAGGAATCCCCCAGCAGAGGTGGCTGATATTATTTGGAAATCTGGACTTTCGAAAGGATGCTTTTAATGATGTCATGGGTAGTGATACCGTCAGCTTCGGCTTCATAATTCAATAAAATTCGATGGTTCATCACATCATCAGCAACCTCCTTGATGTCTTCTGGCAATACAAAATCTCTCTGATCAAAAAAAGCAATCGCTTTGGCCGCAAGATTCAAGTTGATTGACGCTCTTGGAGACGCTCCAAATTGAATGTAGTGAGCCATATCATCTAATTGGTAGGTTTGAGGATCTCTCGTGGCCAAAACCAATTCTACGATATACTTTTCTAAAGATTCTGATAAACTCACCGCATTGATTTCTTCTTGAATGGCAAAAATATCCTTCTTAGATAAAATGGTCTTCAATTCAGGTTTAAAAGACATGTTGGACATTCTGCGCATGACCTCTAGTTCCTCTTCTTTTGACGGATACTTGACATGGACTTTCATCATAAATCGATCGACCTGTGCTTCGGGTAGGGGATAAGTTCCTTCTTGATCTACGGGATTTTGTGTTGCCATAACCAAAAAAGGGCGATCCAGTGAATACGTCTCTTCACCAATAGTTACTTGTTTTTCCTGCATAGACTCCAGGAGGGCTGATTGTACCTTTGCTGGAGATCTATTGACTTCATCCGCTAATATCATATTGGAAAAAATCGGGCCTTTTTTTACTTCAAATGCTACTTTCTTTTGATTGTAAATCATGGTTCCTACCAAATCTGCAGGTAAAAGGTCAGGCGTAAATTGAATCCTCTTGAAGTCAAGTTGTAATACCTTAGCCAAGGTGTTCACCGTCAAGGTTTTGGCAATGCCTGGGACACCTTCTAACAAAATATGATTTTGTGTGAAAAGACCAATAAGCAATCGGTTCACCATGTGCTTCTGCCCAACGACTACTTTGCCTACCTCTTCAATAACCTGACTGATTTTATGCTGATGTTCCTTTTTTAGGTCTTGCTTTGTCTCTTCCGTATCCATATTATCCTTTATTCATTTGGCAGCAAAAATAGGAATCCTTTTAATAACAAAAAACCCTTTTTCCTGTTGCCGCGCATTTTATATGTTAAATGAGGTTAAATGATTGCCTTTTCAAGTCCCTAACATCTGATTTTACTCCATTTTTAATTTTGTAAAATGAATGTTTTGCTGAGCGCTTTATTTGATTTTCCGTAGCTCCGTCAACACCTGTTTCATAACATAGAACATTTCGGTAGCAATTTGAAAACATCGATCATCGTAGGCAGTGCGCTCGTGATCCGTGCCGTCAGCCGATTTGGGATCCTTATACAACAACTTCACTCTCAAATCAGCTCCAAAAATAATTGGACATGCCTCATCGGCCTCCGAGCATGTCATCACGGCGCAAAAATCTTTTTTGGGGTTTTCTAAATGATCGTATTTTTTTGAAAAACTGACCAAATACAAGCTGCTAAGATCACTTGAGACTTTACATTTCGGATTTACTCCCATTCCTACCTCCACAGCAAATCCAGCCCGCTGCAATGCGGCTACCGCCCGTGAATTAAAGGCCGTCTCTTCGGTTCCTCCGCTGTAAGCCTTCACCAAGTCAATTTCATAATAAGCAGCCGCCATTTGTAACCATATTTGGCCTAAATGACTTCTTCTTGAATTGTGCGTACAAATAAAATTCAAAGCCGCAGTTTCTCCCCGAGATATTTTGTTAAAAATATAACGGGACAAAGGTTCCAATTGTTGGATTCGTTTGGGTTCTAAATCTGATTCACTTTTTGATACTGCTAAAATGTAAGCGTTTAAACTCATAATAATTCTTTTAAATCTAAATAATGGTGTGAGCAAAGATGTTATTAATACCAAAATAACATTTTAAGAAAATTTCTTTAAAATATTTACAATATGACTCCCGGAATTACTCTGATATTTTTATTTTTCTCAAAAAAAAGCTATGTTTGAAGCCTGTTGGATAAAAAAAGTATTGAAAAACCCATTTTTATATTTAAAATTAAGCTTTTAAATAATAAATGACCCATCTAATAAATCAAACTTTACACTCAACGAGTTCATTTTTTTTATAATTAATTAAAATTTAAATAAATTAATATGAAGAAGAAGCATATTAAAATTATTGGGAAATTAATTCAAACCCCTTTTCAAAGGACTACTGTCTGTAAAAGTCGTTGGTCTCTCCTCTTCGACTGACTTTACGCAGGAATGAATTATGTTAAGCCGTTAACCAAAAAATAAGTTTTTACCTAGTGATTATTTTAAAAATAATATAATTATTCAAGGTAATTATTCTGTTTTTTTCTATCCCTTTTAGTGACTATTTATACATTTTCAAATTTCCTCAAAACTTAATTGATGGGATCTGCGGATTTATATCTGTTATTAAAATCTTAACTTAAACCTTCTGAAATAAACAAAAAAGCCTTTTGTGTTACCAACTATGGATCAATTATTTCAATTAATTAAATCTTAAATAACCTTTAAATAAACTAATATGAAGAAGAAGCATGTTAAAATTATTGGGGAATTATTCAAACCCCTGCTCAAAGGACTACTATCTTTAGTAGTTGTTGGGCTCTCCTTTTCGACCGCACTAGCGCAGGAAAGGGTGATTTCTGGTACCGTGACCAACGAAAATAGTGAAGGCCTTCCAGGCGTCAATATTATCGTTAAGGGTACTTCGACGGGAAGTATCACTGACTTTAATGGTGCCTACCAAGTAAATGTCCCCGAACAAGGGTCCTCACTGATCTTCAGTGTGATCGGCTACAACATCCAAGAAATTGTGATTGGTGCTCGATCCGTAATTGATGTGACCATGGCTGTCAATGTTGAAGAGCTTGAAGAGATTGTTGTGACGGGATATACCTCGCAATCAAAGAAATCGGTGACAGGTGCGGTAGCGTCTGTGGACATTTCAGAAGCAACCAAAGTACCCATTCTCAATGCTGGAGAAGCGTTACAAGGTAGGGTGACTGGCGTGACGGTGACGAATAACGGTGAGCCTGGCGGAGTTCCTAACATTCGTATAAGAGGTTATGGAACTACAAACAACAATGATCCTTTGTATATCATTGATGGAGTTCAAACTACAGACGCCTACGTATTAAATACGATAAATCCTTCTGATATTCTCCAAATGAATGTTTTGAAAGATGGTGCAGCTTCAATTTACGGTGCTCGTGCTTCTAATGGTGTTGTCATCATTACAACCAAAAGTGGCAGTTATGGAAGCGGAAAAGTTAAACTCACCGCTGAAGCTTATTTTGGATCTCAAAGAGCCATCAACTTACCAGAAGTTTTAAATGCGCAGCAGCATGGTGATATGCTTTTTCAAAGCTACGCCAATGATGGTGAAGCATGGGGACATCAGCAGTACGGCAGCGGAGCCTCCGCTTCTGTGCCAAGTGTGATCCAAGGTACTCCAGGGGATATTGTGATGAATGTTGCCCCAGGTGGAACAGATTGGATGAAAGAGTTATATCGTGATGCACCTGTAAAAAATTATGCAATTTCTGCTTCTGGTGGCAGTGAATCAGCCAAGTTTATGATGTCTTTGCAATACCAAGATAGAGATGGTATTCAAGTAGCAACCAACTACGACAGGGTATCGACCCGATTAAATGGTGAATTCACAGTTAAAGATCGAGTGAGAATAGGTCAGCACATGAATGTGTCTTTTGAAAATGGAAGTACAGCGAATAATCATGAAAATGCCTTACGCGCCAGCCCGCTCATTCCGCTTTATGATGCTGATGGTGGTTTTGGAGGACCTTACGCTGGTTTAGGATTAGGGAATTCATCGGGACCAGTTTCTGAACAGATGGCTACCAAAGACAACTACAACAAAACGCTTAGAGCGGTTGGTGATATTTACTTAGAAGCTGACCTTTTGGAGAATTTAACTTTCAAAACTTCCGCAGGTATAAATTATCGCCAATTCGAAAATAGAGGTTTTGCTCCATCCAACCCCTACGCTGAGACTCCAAGAGCAGATCCAATTCTATATCATGGTGAGCAAAGCAACTACGAATGGGTTTTTAGTAATACTTTGAATTATTCCAAAACATTGCGCGATCATAGTATCAACATTTTAGTTGGAACTGAGGCTGTCTACAACACGTTTAGATTTATGGATCTTCAAAGATCAGGATTTCTTTTTGAAGACCCAGATTTCTATTTCCTTACAAACGGTAGTAATGATCCTGTAGTCACTGGTTCAGGCATGAGTGATTATGCTATTGCCTCTTATTTTGGAAACTTGAATTATTCTTATAGAGACCGATATTTTTTTAGTGTGAGTATGAGAAATGACGAAACTTCGAGATTTTCTCAAGCAAATGCTGCAGCTACTTTCCCTTCCCTAAGTGCTGCTTGGGTAGTAAGCGAAGAAAACTTTTTCCCAACAGGAGTAATATCCAATCTTAAGGTAAAGGGATCATGGGGAAAATTGGGTAACCAATCTCTCTCCGTTGCAAATCCTGATGTTAATCAATCTTCACTTAACGATAATTTGGCATATTATGCCTTCTCTGGATCAGGCACTCCTACCGTCGGTGCTTTGTTGTCACAACTTGGAAACAGTGATCTTAAGTGGGAAACGACTACCTCAGTCAATGTAGGGGTTGAACTTGGCCTTTTGAATGATAAGTTAACTGTAGGTTTTGATTGGTTTGATATTACGACAACCGATCTCATTGCCCAAGATTTAACTACTATCACCACTACGGCTATTGATGCAAATGCTCCATATGTGAATATTGGTGAGGTAAACAATACAGGAATCGAATTAGCCATCGGATATGCTGACCAGACAAGTTCTGGTTTTTCATATGGTGTTGATTTGATTTTTTCTAGTTACGATAATGAAGTAACCCAGTTAGCAAGTGATTTCCAAATAGGTGGAGGTTTCAGAAATGGTAACAATGCCACGCGTACAGAAGTAGGACGACCTATTTCTTCTTTTTACGGTAGACAAGTGATTGGTATTTTTCAAACACAAGCCGAAGTTGATGCCTCGGGTCAAGCTGGAGCAGGTGTTGGAAGATTTCGATATGCTGACGTCGATGATGATGGTGATGTGGATGATGATGATAGAACGTTCATTGGCTCTCCTCATGCGGACTTCACCTACGGACTTAACTTGAATGCCGGTTTCAAAGGATTTGATATTTCTGCATTCTTCTCCGGGTCTCAGGGTAATGATGCCTTTAATGTTCTAAAAATTTATACAGACTTTCCATCGTTTGTGGATCTGAACAGAAGTACGCGCGTGTTAGATTCTTGGACATCAGACAACACAGGAGCTGAATTACCCGCACTCAGTGCTGGAGCGGCCTCATCTGGAAATAATGAGACGAATTCTAACTCTTATTATGTCGAAGATGCTTCATATTTCAGGTTGAAAAATTTACAGATTGGCTATACACTGCCATCCAGTTTTTCTTCAAAATTAGCCATGGACAATGCTCGAATTTATGTGCAGGGTACTAATCTATTTACGATCACAGATTACAATGGTGCTGATCCAGAGATTCAAGAAAGTGGAACACTTGGCCTTGGTGTCGATTACGGAAAATTTCCCCAGTCTCGCATACTTTCAGTAGGATTCAAATTTAACTTTTAATCATAAGCGAAATGAAAAAAATATATTTAATAATTAG
>CAJXAT010000133.1 GCA_913050055.1 uncultured Flammeovirgaceae bacterium
AGAAGTCATCCTGAAGTAGTTGCGCTTTGTGCAGACCTCGTAGGCTCGTTAAAAATGGCCAATTTCATCAAAGAAAATCCTTCAAGATTTTTTCAAATGGGCATCTCAGAAGCCAATATGATGGGAACCGCTGCTGGTCTTGCTACAGCAGGAAAAATTCCTTTTACCGGTACCTTTGCCAACTTTTCGACGGGACGTGTTTATGATCAACTCAGACAATCCATAGCTTATTCAGAAAAAAATGTTAAAGTATGCGCCTCGCATGCTGGCCTTACACTAGGAGAAGATGGTGCCACACATCAGATTTTGGAAGATGTAGGTATGGTCAAAATGTTGCCTAATTTCACTGTAATCGTACCTTGCGATTATCATCAAACCAAGGCAGCTACCATCGCAATTGTTGATCATACAGGTCCTGTTTACTTGAGATTTGGAAGACCCAGTTGGCCTATTTTCACAAATCCTGAAGAACCTTTTATGATAGGAAAAGCTCAAAAAATGATATCAGGTAGCGATGTAACGATCATGGCCTATGGACATATGGTGTGGAAAGCAATAGAAGCAGAAGCCATATTGGCAGCTGAAGGGTTTTCTGTTGAAGTAATCAATATGCATACCATCAAACCCCTAGATGTCGCTGCCATCATAGATTCTGTAAACAAAACAGGATGTATTGTCACGGCAGAAGAACATAATATCAATGGTGGATTAGGTGAAAGCGTCGCACGAGTCGTAGGTCAAAATCATCCTTGTCCACAAGAATTCATTGCAGTAAATGATACCTTTGGAGAGAGTGGTACGCCCGATCAATTACTTGAAAAATATGGGTTGAGTGCTAAAAATATAGTTATAGCTGCTAAAAGGGCTATCGAAAGAAAATAAATTCTAGGTGATGGTGCGCCATCGTAAATAATATCATTTGTTCAATTCCTTAACTCAACGTCAATTTTTGCAATTGGTGGCCCAAACTTCTGAGGAGCCGCTCATGGTAGAAGTTGCCAGTGCTGAAGGTTGTTACATCTACGATCAAAAAGGAAAAAAATATTTTGATCTTATCGCAGGTATCGGGGTGAGTAGTATTGGACACCGGCATCCAGCGGTCATTGATGCTATTAAGAGTCAAACAGATAAAAATCTTCATGTCATGGTTTTCGGTGAATTTATCCAAACACCCCAAGTAAGACTGGCAGAAGCCTTGTGCAAAACACTCCCAGATCCGCTTGAAGTAACCTATTTTGTCAACTCTGGAAGTGAAGCTGCTGAGGGTGCCCTCAAATTAGCCAAACGATATACGGGACGCTTCAAAATGATTTCTTGCATTGATGGTTATCACGGATCTAGTCACGGGGCGCTGTCCGCAAGCGGCAATGAAGTGCTGAAACAAAATTTTCGGCCCCTCCTTCCAGGATTTCAACACATCGATTTTGGTGATACAACTTCCCTTGATTTGATCGATTTTAAAACTGCAGCAGTAATTATAGAAACGGTGCAAGGAGAAGCGGGTGTTCGAATGGCCAATAAACCCTATTTTCAAAAGTTACGTGAAAAATGTACTGAGACAGGTGCGCTATTAATACTCGATGAAATACAATGTGGCTTTGGTAGAACAGGCAAACTATGGGCATTTGAGCACTATGGCATCCAGCCCGACATTCTGCTGGCGGCCAAAGGTATGGGCGGCGGTATGCCCATAGGCTGCTTCATCAGTTCAAAAGAAATCATGAGTTCATTAAAACAAAACCCTATCCTTGGGCATATCACCACTTTTGGTGGACATCCTATAAGCACTGCTGCTTCGCTAGCGACCCTAGAAACCATTCAAAATGAAAACTTAATCGATCAGGTAGCGCGAAAAGCCTTGTTGTTTAAAAAATTACTTAAACACGATCTAATAAAGTCGATTCGAAATCAGGGGTTGCTCATGGCCGTAGAATTCGAATCTTATGAAGTTCTTAAAAGGATCATTGACAGCGCCTTAGAAGCTGGGATAATCACAGACTGGTTCTTGTTTTGTAACAACAGCATGCGGATCGCCCCTCCCCTTACTATTTCAGAAATTGAGATCAAAGAAGTTTGCCAAACTTTACTAAAATCAATTGAATGGGTATCTAAAAACCCTCTCAGTTAATGAGCGCTTTTAAATAATAAAAAAAAGGAAAGCGCGTCAACACATTCCTCTTTATCGAATGAATATAACCTAAATTATAAGTCAGCAGATTTAACTGTTTTTATAATCACTGCTGCGATTTTATAAGGATCACCGTTGGAAGAGGGTCTTCTATCTTCGAGCCAGCCCTTCCAATTTTTCTCAACAGTCATTAAAGGGATTCTTATCGAAGCACCTCTATCAGATATACCGTAGCTGAAATCTGTAATGGCGGCAGTTTCATGCTCACCTGTCAATCTCTTATCATTATCTGCACCATAAACGGCAATATGTTCTTCAACCGTAGGTCTAAAAGCTTCACAAATTTTTTCGTATATCTCTTTGCTTCCACAAGTACGTAATATTTCGTTAGAAAAGTTAGCATGCATACCTGAACCATTCCAATCCGTCGCTCCTAGGGGTTTGGGATGCCAATTGATGTGCAATCCGTACTCTTCTCCTAATCGCTCAAGTAAATATCTTGCCACCCACATCTCATCTCCTGCCTGTTTTGCTCCTTTAGCAAAACATTGGAATTCCCATTGGCCTGCAGCCACCTCTGCATTGATCCCTTCGATATTAATTCCTGCATCAATACACAAGTCAATATGCTTCTCTACCATTTCTCTTCCAAAGGCATTAGAAGCACCCACCGAGCAATAGAATTGACCTTGTGGTGTTTGATCTCGTGGAAAACCTAAAGGTAACTTAGTTTCAGGGTCCCAAAGAAAGTATTCTTGTTCAAAACCAAACCAAAAATCAGCATCATCATCATCAATGGTCGAACGACCATTAGAAACATGAGGGGTACCATCGGCATTGAGTACTTCTGTCATTACTAAGTATCCATTTGTTCTCGCGGGATCAGGGTAAATAGCGACGGGTTTAAGTATGCAATCAGAGGATCCTCCTTCCGCTTGACGCGTAGAGCTTCCATCAAAGGACCACATAGGGCAATCTTCCAATTTACCTCCAAAATCGGCCTCAATCTTTGTCTTACTTCTTAAATTAGCCGTTGGTGTATAACCATCTAACCAAATGTATTCGAGTTTAGATGAAGGTCTTCTAAGAATATTTGCTTTTGTCATAACAAGGTATTGTTTTAGGTGATTTTTAAATTTTTTAATTAAATTAAATCAAGGTTTATTTTTAACCTATCTCTTCAATAATTACGAAATTAAATTGAAGTAAAGGTAAAAAGTAAACCTTAATTAGAAAATAGTAAACCTTTTTGTTTGACTATTTCTCTTATTTTGAAGATTATATTAGAAGCTGTAGACTGCCGCAAGTACAAATGAAGACAATGAAGAGCCCGCTGCCCCCTCGTCATCAACAAAACCATCGTATGACAAAGCATCCAACCTAATTTCAGGAATGATAGTTAAGCTTCCACTGGTAATCGGTGCTGTAAGAGTAGTTGCAAAAACACTCTCTTCAGGAGCTCCCACAGCTGTTCCAGCATCAGAGCTGAAATATTCTCCCCTAACACCCATGGAGAAAGCTTCAGACAGAGCAAGTTGCAAATAACCAGCCGCACCTACAAAATCTCCAGAAAGATCTCCTGTCTGAGAGGTTGCGTTAATACCTAAATAGAAGGCTTCGCTAAGATTCCAGCCAGTAGTTAAATCTATTTGAAAAAAGTCTTCACTCACAAGCGCATTAAGATATGCACTTCCCGCATCGGTTGAATAACCTAGTTGAAAACCAGTTACGTAGTCGTTAGTAGGGTTAACGTCAGTAAAATCTGTTGGATTCATATAGGCAACGGCAAGGCTAAAATTATCACTTAATGTAAAATCAGCTTTCAATCCTGAATGGGAAAAAGGGCCGTATGAAAACATGTAAGAGGTTGAATAATTAAAGTTAGCCGTAGGTGAAATAACTTCATAACCAAGGAATGTGTTAAAATTTCCTAATGTTAACTTAAAGTTATCTGTAACATTGTAATAGGCATTTAACTGATTAACAATGGTCAAAGCAGAAGTAGACAGAGCTCCGTCAGGTTGTGATCCAAAAACAGCTTCAGCTCCCCTTGGCCCGACGACCAAATCTGCGACAAATCCTACTTTCGCACCATCATATGACATTATAACATTTGCCATACCTAGTGAAAACCCTGTACCATTAGCAAATGAAGTAGCCGGTGCAGTAGTACCTCCATCTGTTGGATCATTAGTCCCTCCACTCAAATTGGTTCTAAAATAGGTATCTATTGATCCCGATATAGTAAAAGTAGGTTCCTCTTGTGCTACTGCGGTAGCGGAAATGAGCATCGCCACTGCGATAATCATATTTTTTTTTATTAATTTTAAAAAGTTCATTTTGAGTTATTATTTAAAAGTGATTTGTTACTTATTGAATTAAAATTGAATAGGTCTTCACAAAGTGATTTTAGCGGTCAACTTTGAGAAGACTTTTTTTTTAGTTATTCTACGGTAATGGTATAACCTCTAATACCATGCTCGTGGCTATCAAGACCTTCTTCTTCGTGCTCTTTTGATACTCTAATGCCTGTCGTCATTTTCAAGATAGTGAAGATGATAAAAGCGGCAGGAAATGCGACTAATCCCACAATACCCACAGATATCAATTGAGTCATAAATGAATGGTCTGGGTTAGTTGAAAAAATTCCTACTGCCAAAGTTCCCCAAATACCACATGTTAAATGCACTGAAACAGCACCCACGACATCATCCAATTTCAGCTTATCTAATCCTATTGCGGAAAATACAACCAAAATACCCGCTATAAGTCCAACTATAATAGAAGAACCAGGATTGATTACGTCAGCACCTGCAGTGATTCCCACGAGACCTGCCAAAATACCGTTTAGTACCATTCCTAAATCCATTCTCTTAAAAACAAAATAGCTTGTTATAAAACCGCCTACTCCACCAGCACACGCAGCTAAGCAAGTTGTTACTAAAACAAAAGATGTAAGTGCTGGATCAGCTGAAAGAACGGAACCACCGTTGAATCCAAACCACCCCAGCCACAATAAGAAGACACCAATTACAGCCAAAGGAACGCTTGATCCCGGTTTATCAATTACTTTTCCATCGACATACTTACCTATTCTAGGCCCCAATACAATAATACCAGCTAAGGCTCCCCATCCTCCAACGGAGTGAACAAGTGTTGAACCTGCAAAATCATAAAAGCCCATCATGTCAAGAGCGCCTCCACCCCATTTCCAACTACCAATTAACGGATATACCATTCCAACAAAAATTACAGTAAAAATTAAATAAGAAGATAATTTAATTCTCTCAGCGACAGCCCCTGATACAATCGTAGCTGCCGTAGCGGCAAACATTCCTTGGAATAAAAAATCTGTCCAGTAAGTATAACCGGCCCCTGCATAACCTGCTGAGACATCTGCGTTTTCTGGAGAACTCCAAAACATAGACCAACCTGCAGAATCAAAAGCAAACCATCCTGAACTTCCATCAGCAAAACCTGGATACATTAAGAAAAAACCAAGGCCTGCATATGTTAATAAACCAATGATAGGGGTCAATGTATTTTTAAATAGTATATTGACTGTATTCTTGGCTTGGCCGAACCCAGACTCAACACCTGCAAATCCTAAATGCATTATAAAAACCAACGCTGTTGCTAGCATCATCCATACATTATTTGCAGTCAGCAAATTGGCCTCAACGGCAGCAGCGGTGGCTGCGTCAGCTCCTCCACCATCTTGTAGTGCGTCAAATAAACTTAAAATTGTTGATTCATTTTTCATACTTTATTATTTTTTAGATTTAATATTTCAATTTCATTAGGTTATTTCTAAGGCGAATGTTACATTATTTTGATCGAAATAGAAGAGATAGGCTATTTTTTTATCCTTTACAGATAAAATTTACATTAATTTTAAAAAATGTCGTTTTTTTTAAAATGTCATTATCGAAATACCTATTAAAGAACCAAAAAAAGGAGTATTATGACTCTTT
>CAJXAT010000134.1 GCA_913050055.1 uncultured Flammeovirgaceae bacterium
TGATACGGTTTTTTTGACTCTGAGTCAATGGACCCAGGCGACCTTACCTAACGGCCCCCTGACCGATTTGATTTCGCAGGGCCTCATCCCTGGATTGGGTGGGGTCATGATTTTTATTCCACAGATCGCGCTGCTCTTTGGCTTCATTTTCGTTTTGGAAGAAACCGGCTACATGGCGCGCGTGGTTTTCATTACCGATCGATTGATGCGACCTTTTGGCTTAAATGGGCGCAGCATTGTGCCGCTTATATCTGGTGTGGCTTGCGCCATACCTGCTGTGATGGCCACCCGGACCATAGACCATTGGAAGGAACGCCTCATTACCATCATGGTGGTGCCCTTAATGAGTTGTTCGGCACGACTTCCGGTGTATACCTTGTTGATCGCCTTGGTTGTACCCGATGTTTCTTGGGGTATTTTTAATTTGAAGGGCATGGTTTTGATGGCCTTATATCTCGTAGGTTTTGTGGCGGCCTTGCTTTCAGCCCTTCTCTTCAAGTGGATCTTGAAAACCAAAGAAAAAAGCTTTTTGGTCATGGAATTGCCCGATTATAAAACCCCGCGTTGGTCGAATTTGGGCATCACCATGCTCGAAAAATGTAAAGTATTTGTTTGGGAGGCGGGGAAAGTGATCCTTGCTATCTCTGTGATTTTATGGCTATTGGCCAGCTATGGCCCAGGAGACCAAATGGCCTTCGCCATTTCAAAGATTCCCGTACCCACCGAATCTGTCCAGCAGACGGATTATCAGCAACAGGTCAAATCAGTTGCCTTGGAGTATTCTTACATCGGTAGGGCTGGAAAATGGATGGAGCCAGCGATTCAACCCTTAGGATACAATTGGCAAATTGGGATTTCATTGATTACCTCTTTTGTGGCCCGAGAAGTGTTTGTGGGTTCGATGGCAACCATTTATAGCGTGGGTGAAACTTTTGAAAGCGATCAGACCTTATTGGAGCGCATGTCTTACCAAAGGAATGGTCTCGGAAAACCGGTCTATACGTTGGCTTCAGGGATTTCTTTGATGTTGTTTTACGCTTTCGCCATGCAATGCATGAGTACCTTGGCCGTAGTGCGGCGAGAAACCAAAAGTTGGAAATGGCCCCTGATACAATTGGTCTATATGACGGCCCTTGCCTATATTAGTGCATTGATCGCCTTTAATCTATTGAATTGATGGTACAAATATTTATCATTTTCCTGCTACTGATCTCCTCAATCTTTTATTTGAGCAACAAATTCATCCTTAAAAGGGGGGCAAATCACAAAGAAGGCTGTGCGCAATGTGGGCCCTCAAGAAAAACCATTGGGCATCCCTAGTTCTAGTGATCATTGGCTACAACTAGTGACGAGCGAATTGCCTATCAGTAGGGATGCTATGGCAGTAGGAACAGGGGTATTTTTGTTATCTGTTTTTATCATAACAAACCATGCACTTTAATTCCTCGTCCGATTCTTTTGATGCCACTTTTAATCCGCTTGAGGATAAAAAGAATGCGCACGACTTGGGTTGTGTATTTAAAAAATGTTGTGAAAAATATAAGAGAAAAGGTAAAAATTGCAAAAAATGTCCTCGAAAGTAATTTCTTCAGCGATTGTATTTGAAACGCTAGCCACTTCGGTTTCTCAATGTGACCGTTCTGAGAAATTTTTCCTTCACTTTTTGGAGAAGCCGATGGAGCTTAAATTATGTGAGCTGATTGGATTGAAACGCAAAATCGAAAACATAGACCTCACCGCATTGGTTTCCAGTCAAGGACCTGATATTGAGATCTTGTACCTATCTCATCAGCATCCGATTTTGGTGCTTTCAATTTATGAAATTTTGGAATTGAGAGAAGTGCTATCTGGCACTTTCACCATGCTCGAGCTTAATCCATAAATCCATTCACCGAAAATTTTCATAATCGGTATTTAGACTCATTATAAATATCTTTCAAATTCTTTGGATCGCAGTTTTATTGCTTACTTTGTGTAAGTAAAATTTAATTATTTTGATATGAAGGACATTCTAAGAAGACATCAAGTACTCAAATTAGAGATCGTCGATGTCATTAACAAACAAATAAAGATGGAGGCACATTCGTCATCGGCCTATCTAGCGATGGCGGGTTGGTGTGATCTACAAGGCTATGACAATTGTGCAGATTTTTTCTTCAAGCAATCAGAAGAAGAGCGGAAGCATCAACTTAAATTTTTTCATTATTTGACAGACATGGAGGCTCAAGCCATTTCTCCCGCAATTGGAGATTGTCAGCATGATTTTGAAAATCTAAGAGATGTTTTTGAGACGGCTTTGGACATAGAAATTAGCGTGACCGATGCCATTCATGATATCGTGCGTGTGTGTAGAAAACACACTGATATCGCCACAGAGGAATTCATGAAGTGGTTTGTTCAAGAACAAATTGAGGAGGAATACATAGCCAGAAGGGCATTGGAATTATTTGATGTGTTAGGTGAAGATAAAATCGCACTGGGCATGATCGAAGAAAAAATATTAAGTGTTTCTTATGATGGGGCAAATTAAGTCGACATCATTAAAAAAAAACGCAGGGATATCATTCTTGCGTTTTTTTTTGCTCTAACTAGAACTGCTCATGAAGGAATGTATTGGGCTATAGTAATGGGCGGCCTATTTTTTGGAACATATCCCAAATGACCACTCCGACGCTGACCGAGATATTTAGGGAATGCTTGGTTCCAAATTGGGGAATTTCTAGACAAGCATCGGCATGTGTGACCACCTCATCAGTCACTCCAAATACCTCGTTGCCAAAGAAAAAGCCATATTTTTTATCTGAATCAGGCTGGAAGGTGTCCAGAGCCAGACTCTGATCGGTTTGCTCAACACAAATAATTTGATAGCCTTCGGACCATAATTTTTGTACGGCCAGCATGGGTTCTGAGAGATATTCCCAGGTCACAGATTCAGTAGCACCCAAAGCGGATTTTTGAATTTCTCGATGCGGCGGTTGGGCGGTAATGCCGGTCAAGATGATTTTTTCAACTCTGAAGGCATCTGCCGTTCGAAAGGTCGCCCCTACGTTGTGCATACTCCTGATGTTGTCCAAAACAATAATCCAAGGCATTTTCTTTGAGACCTTGAAAGCTTCGGGATCCATACGCTGGAGTTCTTCGTTTTTAAGTTTCCGCATCTGCAAATATCGGAGGTTTCCGAGTGCTTTACAAGCAGCGCCTGGTCGAACTTTTTTAAATCTTAAATTATCAACACGGCTTTTCTGCTTTCCACCTCTGCATTTATTATTATTGCTTTAAGCTTAGTAAACCCATGCCAAAAGCCACCCAAGCGCCAAAAGAAACTCCCTTGATGAAGCAATACAATGCCATCAAGAGGAAATATCCCGGCGCTTTATTGCTTTTTAGGGTAGGGGATTTTTATGAAACTTTTGGTGAGGATGCGATCAAAGCTTCCAAAATTCTTGATATTGTTTTGACCAAAAGGGCCAATGGGTCCGCCTCCCACATTGAATTGGCAGGTTTTCCCCATCATTCCTTGGATAACTATCTTTCCAAGTTGGTTCGCTCGGGTCAACGGGTGGCGATTTGTGATCAACTGGAAGATCCCAAGGGCGTTAAAGGGATCGTCAAAAGAGGGGTAACCGAATTGGTCACTCCGGGTTTGTCCTTAAATGATCAAGTCCTCTCGACAGGAAAAAATAATTATCTGGCCTCGATTGATTTTCAAAAGGAGCAGAATGGGATGGCTTTTTTGGACCTCTCCACAGGGGAGTTTTTTACCACCGAGGGGGATGATGCCTATACGGCCAAGTTATTGCAGGGATTCCAACCGGCAGAAGTCATTTATGGCAAAGCCGCTAAAGATCGCTATCAAGCTCTTTTTGAGGATCAGTATCCTTCATTTATCATCGAAGATTGGATTTATAAATATGATTTTGCCCATCAAAAACTGCTTCAGCAGTTTGGGACCCAAACGCTAAAAGGATTTGGTATCCATGAGATGGCCCAAGCCATTGTTGCGGCCGGGGCCATCCTCTATTATTTAGAAGAGACCGAGCACAAGGAGTTGGCCCATATTTCCAGTATTACTCGGCTTGAGGAAGAGCGATACATGTGGCTCGATCGTTTTTCTGTGAGAAACTTAGAGTTACTCTCGCCCAATCAGCCCGATGGCATTCCCTTGATCGATGTGCTCAATCATGTGGTGACCCCGATGGGCAGCCGGATGCTGAGAAAATGGGTGGTGTTGCCCCTCAAAGAAAAAAAGACAATTACGGCACGTTTGAACCGGGTAGCGGCTTTGTTCGAAGATCCCACGCGGCTTGAATCAATCATTGCATCATTGAAAAAAATGGGAGATTTGGAGCGTTTGGTGTCAAAAGTGGCTACGGGCAGGATCAACCCTCGCGAGCTTCATCAACTTAAAAACAGTTTGGAACCCATCGGCCCAATCAAGACATTGCTGGCCGAAAGTCCCGAGAAGTGCTTGCAGCAATTGGCCAAATCATTGAATGACCATGAGGATTTTATGCATCATGTGACCCAATCCTTGACCGATGCGCCCCCCATGTTGTTACATCAAGGAAATGTGATTCGAGAGGGGGTTGATGCCGATTTAGATGAATACCGAAGTTTGGCTTTCTCAGGGAAAGATTATTTACTGGGAATCCAAACAAGGGAAGCTCAAAGTACGGGAATCACTTCTCTTAAAATAGCCTATAACAAAGTTTTTGGCTATTATCTGGAGGTATCCAATACCCACAAAGACAAAGTACCCGCCGGTTGGATCAGAAAGCAGACTTTGGTCAATGCAGAAAGATACATTACCGAGGAGCTTAAGGTTTACGAGGAGAAAATATTACAGGCTGAAAGCCAATTGGGCGTCATTGAAAGCAGACTGTACCAAGAGCTGGTCGTTTATGTCAAGGGACATATGGGACCCATTCAAGAAGATGCCCGGCTGATCGCCACCTTAGATTGCCTCAGTAATTTTGCGGCCATTGCCAAAGCGCACCAATATGTATGTCCTTCGCTTTCTGAGGCCTCGGTCATAGACATCAAGGCTGGCCGCCATCCCGTTATCGAGCGGCTCATGGCACCGGGGGAATCTTATATCCCCAATGATGTATATATGGATAACGAATCTCAACAGATCTTAGTGATCACGGGCCCCAATATGTCAGGAAAATCTGCTCTACTTCGTCAAACGGCATTGATCGTGATTATGGCACAGATAGGGAGTTTTGTGCCTGCAGGCTATGCCAAAATAGGGATCACCGACAAAATATTCACGCGCGTGGGCGCTTCAGATAACTTGTCCAGAGGCGAGTCCACTTTCATGGTAGAAATGACAGAAACCGCCAGTATTTTGAATAATTTGAGTGATCAATCCTTGGTCATCATGGATGAAATTGGAAGGGGGACCAGTACGTATGATGGCATTTCTATCGCATGGTCCATAGTTGAATATTTGCACAATCATCAAAAAGCCAAGCCCAAAACACTTTTTGCGACCCACTATCATGAGCTCAATCAATTGGCGGGAGACTTAACTCGGGTTCAAAATTTTCATATAGCGGTCAAGGAGCTCAAAGATCAAGTTATTTTCTTAAGAAAGTTAGTTTCAGGAGGCACCGAGCACAGCTTTGGCATCCATGTGGCGCAAATGGCTGGGATGCCCAATCAGGTCATCTTGCGCTCCAATGAAATTTTGAAATTGCTGGAAAAAGAAAAAGGAGGCGTAGCCGAATCTGAAATTTTGTCCAACCTACCCACCCATAATTTTCAACTGAATTTATTTGAAGCTGACCCACGTATAGAGCAGCTCATGTCTCAATTGCGAGACGTGGATGTAAATAATATTTCACCCGTAGACGCCTTGGTCAAACTCAATGAGTTGAAGAAGCTGTTGAAGAAGTAACTCATTTGCGCTTATAGAAATAAAATTTCTGCTTTTTTTCTTTTTTTTCACTGAGCGTTACAAAACCTTCATCAGTCCAAGCAATGGCTTCGCCTTGGGGTTCTTCTTTATAGGGGAGGGTATAATCAGGACCCTCGGCGAT
>CAJXAT010000135.1 GCA_913050055.1 uncultured Flammeovirgaceae bacterium
TTTGACTTCTTTTTTTTCTGTCTTGGCCTTGGGCGTTAGGTCGGCTACTTCTTCGGAAACGGGAACTTCTTTTTCTTCAACTTTGGGAGCATTTTTTGTAGGCTCCTTTTTCGATACTTTTGCTACTGACTTCTCATTGGATGCTTTTACTACTGGCTTCTCCTTGGATGCTTTTGCTCCTGACTTCTCCTTCGATGCTACTTCAACTTTCTCCACTTTTTTGGGAGTCACTTTTTTAGCATTTGCTGGTATTTTTTTGTTTTCCTCTTTTAAGGCTTCAGCTTTCTTTTCCTTCGCTTTTTTAAGTTTAGGTGCTGCTTTCGCTTCGATTTTTGCTTTTTTTACCTTCGTAGCTTTCACTTTTTTGGTCGTATCTACTTTTTCTTCTGTTTTAGCAACCTCTTTTTGATCCTTCTCTTCTTTCTTTGGCATAATAATGAACCCTTTTTAAATACACTTACATGATAAGGGAGATACATGTAATTTTTGTTGAAAATATATGGTTAAATTGATCCATACTCATCCTTCTGAATGGAGCGCAAATATAGTGATTAAATTAAAAAATAATGTATTCTAATTTTAACTTATTAGTAGAAATAATGAGAAGGTATTAAAAAACTTAATTAATTGTACAGAACCCCTTAAATTTGGATGAATTAAAAGCACCGCATGAAAAATATTTATTTGATTTCCCTTATTCTATTTGTTTTTTCATTGAGTTGTCAAGAAAAAGAAAAGGCCGACTTGGTGATACACAATGGACCCATTTATTCTGTGGATGTAAACGATTCCCAAGTGGAGGCCGTAGCAGTTAAAGGAGGTAAAATATGGAAATTGGGTAGCTATAATGAGGTAATTAAATCTTCAGATGAAGAGACTCAATGGATCGACCTCAAAGGCAAAACGATGTTTCCTGGATTTATTGAAGGTCACGCTCACATTATGGGAATAGGGGCTAACTTGATGAATTTAGACTTAATGGGCACCACGAGTTATACTGAAATAGTGAATATCGTAGCTGCAAAAGCGAAGACTCTACCCGAAGGCGATTGGATCATTGGTCGAGGATGGCATCAAGATAAATGGAACAATGAAGCTGAACGTAGCTTCAAAGGATTTCCTTCAAATGATTTATTGAACGACTTAGTACCCAATCACCCGGTCTATTTGACACATGCCAGTGGTCATCTTGGACTAGCGAATGCAAAAGCAATGGAAATCTTAGGGGTGGACGGTCAAACCGCTGACCCAGATGGGGGAGAGATTTTTAAAGGATTTGACGGACAACCGACTGGAATTTTCAATGAAACAGCACACACCAATGCACGCACACGTATACCTAAGCCTAGTGCGCAATGGTTAGAAACTTCCTTAAAGCAATCCATAGATCATATTTTGGCCAATGGAATTACTAGTTTTCATGAAGCGGGATCGGGGGCTTCTTGGGTAGAGTTATATCATAAACTGTTACGTCGAGATGAGCTCAAGATCAGACTCTATGTCATGTTGAGCGGAGACGATGAGGATCTTTTGTTGGATTATTTTGCCAAGGGGATTTTTATAGATTCTTTACATCGACTCACCATTAGATCTGTGAAGCTCTATGCAGATGGTGCGTTAGGCTCTAGAGGGGCTTGGTTACTCAAGGCATACAGCGATGCACCGGGTAAATTCGGTCACAATGTTCGCGATATGGAAGCTTTAAATAAACTGACCTTAGCAGCTACTCAGGCAGGTTTTCAAGTGTGTACGCATGCCATCGGAGACAGAGGAAATCGAGAAGTTTTAGATATGTATGCCCGAGCCTTTGAGGTTTATCCTAAAAGAAAGAACAACAGCAGATACAGGATTGAGCATGCGCAGCACATTAATTCACAAGACTTGATCAGGTTCAAGGAACTTGGAGTGATCCCGGCTATGCAAAGCATTCATATGGCCTCTGATCGACCATGGGCGATCGATCGTTTGGGTCAAGAGAGAATTGATGAGGGTGCGTATGTTTGGCAAAAACTACTAGAGCAAGGGAGTCCAATCGTTAACGGATCTGATGCTCCAGTGGAGCCCATCAATCCATTGGCTTCTTTTTATGCTGCAGTATCTCGGATGACATTGAAAGGGACGCCAGAAGGCGGATATGAACCTTCTCAAAAAATGTCCAGAAAGCAGGCATTGAAATCTTATACCATCGATGCGGCCTATGGAGCCTTTGAAGAAGAGATAAAAGGTTCGATAGAGGTGGGAAAATTAGCAGATTTTACCATCTTAGATCATGATATTATGTCTATAGAAGAAAATGAGATATTAAAAACTCAGGTTGCTATGACCATCGTGGGAGGGAAAGTTTTGTTTGAAAGAGAATAATTTATATTTTGGTAAAAGAAGATTCCGCATAAAAGGTGTTTGCAAAGAAAAATATCTCATTGAAAAGTTACAATACCTTTGGTATTGATGCCAGAGCTCAGTTTTTACTTGAGATTGAAAGTGATGAGCAATTAAGTGAGGCTTATCAATCCTCTCAATTTAGGGCATTGCCCAAATTAGTATTAGGGGGGGGCTCTAATATACTGTTCACAAAGAATCAGCGGAAGGTGATCCTTAAAATCAATATTAGAGGGATCGAGGTATTGGATCAAAAAAATCATGAAGTACGGGTAAAAGTCGGTGCAGGTGAGGCTTGGCATCAGTTTGTGCTCTGGTGCTTAGATCATGATTTTGGGGGTGTTGAAAATTTATCATTGATACCAGGGACGGTCGGAGCTGCACCCATTCAAAATATAGGAGCCTACGGTGTTGAGCTCAAAGATGTATTTGAATCATTGGAGGCCTATGAAATAAAGTCAGGAAAAATCAGATCGTTCAACAAAGAGCAATGTCAATTTGATTATCGACACAGTTTTTTCAAAGGGCGTGGTAAAGATCAATTTGTGATTACATCGGTTACTTTCGTCTTAACTACCCGGCCCATATTTAATGTATCCTATGGAGGTATTCAACAAATGATAGATGAAAAAGAATTGGAATTAAATATTCGGAATATCAGTGAGTCCGTCATTCATATCCGACAAACGAAACTCCCAGACCCTATCAAAATTGGAAATGCCGGCAGTTTTTTTAAAAATCCCATCATAGAAAAACCTTTACATGATGCTTTGAGCTTAATTTATGAGGATTTACCCCATTATCCTTTAGATTTAGGAAGCATCAAGATACCTGCAGCTTGGCTTATTGAGCAATGTGGTTGGAAGGGTAAACGTATGGATCAAATTGGTGTACATGAGCGTCAACCCTTGGTATTGGTGAATTATGGGGAGGGAAAGGGTGAAGAGATCTTGAAATTATCCGAACAAATTCAGGCATCCATTCAGAAAAAATTTGGGATTGAGCTGGCCAGAGAGGTAAATGTTTTTTAATCTAAAGAATGATTTGTGCAGAAACTTGTACGTGAAAAGGTTTGGCAGTGGGTAAGTCCAAGTAATTCATTCTGTGAAAGAAATCCACACGAAAAAATCTAAATATATTTTCAACGCCATAACCTAATTCGATGTAAGGGATATTCGGATGGAATGGATTGAGGTTTTCCAGAAAGTCATCGTCATGAGTGGTGGGATCATATTCGATGATGTTTTGCTCTTTTAGGTTTCCATAAAGGAGATTGACATTGGCTACCAAACGCCATTTTAATTGCTTGATAAGGGGTATTTTATTCAAGACAAAACCCTCGAAAAAATGTCGATAACGAAGGCTGAGGTATTGATTTGATGTGAATTCATTAAAATTCATGGTGTTGAAAGCAGCGGAGGTATAAAAAATCATTTCATTTCCCAAGTGATTTTTAAGCAGGGGATAGGCAACCGCGCCAAAAATTTTACCTGCATCTAGTTCATAACGGGAAACACCCAATAGGCTGACGTTTATTTTTTGATAAAGATAGAAGTTTAATTTATCATATCTGAAATCACCTAGTGCCCAATGAAACCCTTTGGCATAAGTGAGTTCTACAATGGGCCATTTTGAAGGTCCAAATGAGATTCTTCGGTTGTTGTCGATGATGATGATTTCATCTTTTCCGTAACGTACGCCTAATTTGACCTCACTGGTATTGAAGGTTGATTGTAAATCATATCCATTGCTTATGGTATCATATTGGTTTGTTCGTAGCTCTGCGCTGACCAAAAATCCTTTAAAAAAAGCACGTTCTATTATTAACTTTTGATTATTCACGAGGTAGGGACTACGTAAAGTACCAAATCTACTGGCAGCCAGAAAAACATTATTTTCTTGAAGATTCTCCATTTCGAGGCCAACTTGATCAATTTCACGTTTTACCGACAGACTTGCGGTCGTCCATCTGTTTCGATCAATGATCCGGGTTACAGAGCCTTTATACTTAATATTTTTATCTTTGAAGCCGTAGGCCAAGTAACCTTGGAGTAACCATTTGTTGCTAAATTTAATATTGGTCTTGACCCCCATACCCATTCGGACGCCTTCAATGTCATTTATGTTAAAAAACCCAGGCCAAGGTCCAAAATCTATTTTACCAATGGGTAAATAACCTGATCCTATAAACTTCAATCCTTCAGTATAGCGCTTAATGATGGGGATGTTTTTTAAAGTATCTACCATCTTCAGCACTGCAATTTCTTCAATCGATAATGGATCAGCCCGATTATTTTTCCAAAAAAGGTCATTTCCTTTTTTAAAGTTGTTTGCCAGCACTACGTTTTGAGTAAAAAAAGAGGAGGGTTTTGGAGCTTCAACATAGATACTATCTACTGAGGTATAAAATTTAGCTAAAAGACCTGCGCTTTTGGGAGTAATTTGGCCTATTTTAATTTGAACCCTTGTTTTTATGGGAATCATAGGACCAGAAGGGGTCGCTTTCAGTTCTTGTTGGATCTTGATGCGTTCTATAAAATTCAAATTCGCATCTTTCGAGATGGTCAAGTCAAGTTGTTGGAGCGCATAGGTTTGGCTATTGATCCATAGGGTACCTGAAAAGGCTAAATCTTGCGTTCTTAGGGGATAAACTTTAAGGACATAGAGCTGTTCATTATCGACGATCACAGAATCTAAAAGGTCAAAATCATAAAAATTTCTCCAACCCTGCGCGATAGGTGAAACGAATTCTTTTTCTAGAATACTGATCCAGTTGGTATTGAAATTATATCCTTGAAAAGCCGAGCCTGTTATTTGAGAAATAGTTGAACCATCAGTAATACCTACACCGCTTAAACGTGCATTTTGTACGACTTCTTTCTTGAGTTTAGGGGGATTACGATAATAATATTTAGATAAGGTCTCAGAAAAAAATATAGGCAATATTTTATCTCCCTCATCATCGGTAAGTTGCTTTATCGAATCCAAAGTTAAAGTAACCTTCTGCATCGATTTTCGATTTGAGAAGCCCTCAGAGATGTGATCAATATCAATTTCAATTTTTGTATAATTTCTGGTTTTGTAAGAAGCCAGCTTTCTTAAATCAAAGGAATTTTTCAAATTTTCGGCCTTTTCAATAATAGCAAAAGCCGGATTTTCACCTGCTTCAAAAACGAAAGTCTCGAATTCAAAATCTGAGGGTTTGAGCTGAATATTTATGGTTTGATTATATTCTTGAGATAGCTTCTTGTTAAACGAATCGTAACCCAAATAGGTTACGTTGATGCTGTCGGAAATCACCAAACTTACTATTTTGTAATTACCCTCAAAATCTGTCGAAGCACCCCTCATTGTACCTTTTATAAGGACGGCTGCATAGGGAATAGGATCTCCTGTTTCTGCATCGGTAATTTTTCCTTGAATTACGTATTGAGATACCGCAGAGAAATTCAAGGAAGTAAAGAAAAAAAGCAAATACCACTTCGGCATATTGTGATTTATTGTTGGAAGTTTGATGGTTTAAAAAAAGGTTTAGTAAGTAGTTTTTTTGTTTTACAAAGTTACCATAGTTTGGATGGTTAAGAATCTAATTGGTCATAAAATATAAGTTTGATTGTTTTACAATCGATGACTTAGATCGGGCTTGTTTATTAAGAGAA
>CAJXAT010000136.1 GCA_913050055.1 uncultured Flammeovirgaceae bacterium
TCTAATTCAAGAGTTGATAACAAAGTTATAAAAGCAATTAATAATGGAAATATTTCATCTTTAAATTCTTTTGAGGAAATCTCTCTAGAGGAACTAAACGAGCTACTTGGCACAAAGAATCAGGTGAAGATTCCAGTCAATAGGAAATGGCTTGCTAATGTTAAGAGCATTTTAGGATAGTATTACTGTATTACAATATGATTATAACATCATGTTGATAAGTATTTGAGAAAAAGACTGTAAAAAAGGAGCATTTGCCATATCATATGTGTATATAGATAATGGCAGATGGATTAGATGGGTTTTTACTAATGGAAACCTCCTGATTTAAGGATAATCATAATTCTGCCGCTAAAAACGGTGTTACATTACCTGCCTTTAATGGTTTCGGTAATGTTTTTCCGTACTCTAGATAGCTTTTAGGATATGATATATTTAAATGAAGTAGAGTTTGCAGATGATTCAACCAAGATTGATGTAGATAAAGAATACAACTTATCAAGCAGATGTCAGAAGCGGGTCTTTGAAGATCTTTTAAAAGTTGATTTCACTTTCTTTGGCACAATTCAATTTAATTATGCCAAACAGGTTAACAGCAACCTTCTTGAAAAGAGTTTTAGATTTGCCCGTGCCGTTAAAAACAATATATCAAATGACTTCAGTGGTGATTATCAATACTTCATTAGGCCAGCACACAATGGAACCTTCCATTATCACTTTCTCATAAAGACAAGATCAGATTTAACAATTAAAAGAAGTAAGAGATTAAACTTATATTTTAAAAGAATTAATGATTCTTATGATTTTGCTTCTTATGTTCGATTGAAGAAGAGATTTTTTGAGGATTTAAAAGAACATTGTTTTCCTGCTGCCCAGTTAGATTTGAAAAGGGCTGTTACTGAGGATGATCGACGAGCTTTCTGTGGCTATACCGTCTTCAATAAACATAATCCTTCCTTGATGCAGAAGATTGATCTTAAAAGATATTTCATTGGGGATTCTGCTTTTTGCTATTCAACGAATATTTGGTCTTAAGTTCCACTGGTGCTTCAGGCACCAGGCGCAACCAAATCGCTTAACCCCCCGTGTTTTTCTAAAAGTTTGCGGTTTTTGCAATTCAGCTATGTGCGCTGGGTAGCCTTTTGCTAAATCTCAAAGCCTTTAACTCAAAAGCTCAAGCTGTAAGCTGCCGAAAATCTGGGGATGCTTTCGTAATCATTCGGATAACTTGCATTTGATATCGGAATCCTACAGAAACCATTAAACTCAAAACCTATGGACTCATAGTAATGGCACATTTTATCTTTACTGCGGCTAGGAAGAAGCGCATCAAGTGAATATCTTTCTTCGTTTTCATAAGCAATTGCCAACTCAAGTACGGCTTTAGCTCTATGTTTTATCTTTTTTGATTGGTCCATGTAGCCCACCCACTCAATGTACAATGTCTCTGGATGATACTCTACGTATGCCGTGCTCTCAGGATCTTGGTACCTTCTATACGTAAAGGTTTTGCAGCTATCGTCTTTTAGAACATACCGTATGCCCTCAGAGTATGCCTGAGTTGCATAAATGCCCTCAATTTCCTCAACGAAAAGGCTTTTTATGCCTTTGTATGTATGATTTTGCATTAGTTTAGTGGCATTTTCACTAGATTCTCCCACGGATTCATTTAGTTTTTTCAGCTTTTCTTTTAAAAATGCTTTATCGTTTTCATATATGACTTCCTTAACTTTTCCCCTGTTCTTTTGGCTTAAAAACTTGCCGCTAAAGGTTTTCATATCCCCATACCCTATATTTAGTATGTTTCTTTGCATAACTTGGTTAAAAAACTCCTTAGAATCATTAAAAAAGAATATATTACTCATAATTAAAAAGATTAAGAATTAACTTAATGCACTGCCTTACTTATCTTTATCACAAATAACACACGTTAATCCGTTTATCATATATATTAACTATATACATAAAGATATTACACATTTTTATCATAAAGACTTGAATTTATGTGTAATTACTTGTATGATAACTCAACAAGTTATGGAAAGGGTCGTAGCTACGAAGTTGCGAGAGAAACATTTCCTGACTTTCTTGAAGTACTGCGGCGAGTTTTACAAAGAAGATGCTTTTATAAACGAAAAGGACTTTGTTTTAGATGTTGCAAGAAAAGAAAAGGATGGAACTGTAACTGAGCTTGGAGATTTAAAGCTTCAATCCACAATTTTCTTAGATTTTAAGACAGAAGATGTAGAAAATCAGCAGAAGTATTTTCTTTTAAGTTATGATCAATTGATTAGATACAATAAAAGGATTAAAAGAGAAAAAGAAGATTATCTTCTTTATCTAGTGCATCTTTTTACTAACAAAGAATGCCATATATTAAACAAAAAGCTTAACGAGATATCCATTAGGATGAGAAAAGACAGATATGATGAAAGACATTACTTAAAAAAAGAAATTAGTATTTTAAAAGTAAGTATGCAACGTCTGTGTAAATTTTTAAAAGAAGAACAATGCAAAACAATCAAACTACCAGAAAAAATCCAGCATCAGTTTCAGAATACAATGGCCACAGGCAAGATTCTGAAAATCGATTCAACGCAGATCGGAACCTATATGGATCTGACTCGACAATGGGATCAGATGACGCCTTCCTTCCAGAACAAGATTACGGGGGCCAGATAGCGCATCATAATGGAGAAGTAATTATCATATTATAATACAATATCAGAATATTAAGAATAACAGTATGAATAGTTTAAAAACAAAAAATTCAAAAAGAGATAGAAGTTTGTATGTTAGTTTAAAATTGCCACAACAGCTCAAGGCCCGTCTTGACGATGTAACTACAGGTGATACAGCAGTCTATAAGAAAACAGCTCTGATTCGCTACCTGCTGACAGAATTCTTCCAAGCTAGGGATTCTGGCCGCAAGGTTATCAATCTGGCTATAGATTAAAACGTGCTGATCCTGCATCCATAAGTCTGGGTCTCCGCATAGCGCAAAAAGTCCCTTAATTTCAGAAAGTTTTGGCGGTTCGACTCACTGTCCCAATTTCCATCTGTTTTATAGGCTTTTTTGTAATCCTTGGCGGCTTTCTGTATCTCTTGAAGCATAATTGGCTTCGCCTTTAGAGATAAACCATCATAAACCGTTTGGATATCTGAGGAAGGAGGGGCATTTCGATGTCCTTCTTTTCTTTTTCCTTCAACATCTGCCTCCTTTACTACCTTCGGGGGAACAAATGGATCAGCGCTGGTTCGATTGTCATTAGAGGTGGTTCTATTTGAATGTTGCTGTGTCTGGTTCGAAGAACCAGGCGCAGCCTGTTCGTCTTCAAACAGCACATCTTCTTTCACGGTTTCTATTGTGACCGTAGGTGAGATGTTGAATATATATTTGCCGCCTGCGGATGTTGTTACTTTTAAATATCCTGCTTCCTCTAACTCTTGAATCCCCGCCCTAATTCGCCTTCTGGATGCACATGCGCACTCAGCCAACGTGGTGACACTAGGAAAGCTCTTGGAGTTGTCTCGGTTGGTATGAGCATGGATAACACTGAAGGTTATCTTGGCTGCTTGGGATAGATCAGATTTCCATATAGCTTTGATGGCTGGAAGCTGAATCTGGAGGACTTTGCGTTTGACAATAGGGTGCCTACTGGAATATGTTAGTTCCATAACGTTTGAATATTAGAATTTGATTAGACCGAGGTTGCAGCCTCGGTTTTTTCGTTTTTTGATTTAACTTTTTCTAAAAGAACAGGCTCCACACCTGTTAGAGTTAATTACCATCTCCAATAGTATCAACCCCACCCCTTAACAACAAGTGTTATCAACAAAAGAAACAATACTCATATAGTATTAAAATCATATTATCATATTTTAACAAAGTATCATTAAAACATTCTGATAAAGTATTAGTTTTGTGGTAGGTTATCAGGTGCCAAAAACATTGTTCATCGCTGGTAAAAAGGGTTCATCAGCCAAAACCACATTATCACTATCTATTGCTAGGCTTGTTCTTGATAATTGGGAAGGAACTAAGGTAGCTATTCGGGATCTGGATCACCGCCAGAATTCTTCCACTCAATTCTCCAAGTACCTAAAACTTCCACTCGTTCCAGAAGATCAAGCGGATTTCATAATCGTCGATTCTGGAGGGGGGTTAGAGAACATGGATACTGAGTATGCAAGGGCCGATAAAATCGTGCTGTGCTGCTGCCCAAGCCCCATGGATATCACCGTGCAACAAGCTTACGCCAAGAAGGAACTCTTATCTCATGTTGATAAGACAAAGATCCTATGGACTAGAGTCAAAACGATTGCCGGGATGGATAAAAAGATCGTCGCCGGGGAGGGGGATTATCAAAACCTATTTCCTGATTTTAAAAAGATGAAGAACTTCATGAGAGAGACAGTGGCCTACAAACAATTCATTATGGATGGCAATCTTTCGGGCAATATAAGAAACGAGATCGGAATGATCATGTTGGAGATTCAGATATGAAGAAGAAGAAACAAAAAGTAGAGTTAGGATTAAATCCATTTAGTAATGATCCACCTGAAGCCCCGATTCAGGCGATGGCAGATCCTGTGATTGCTCCATCCCCATCCTCAAGGTCAGGCATCACAAAACCCATGAGCTTTAGCATGACAGCTAAAGATGAAACGGCCTTGTTAAGATTTGCACGATTAGCAGATTCTCTAAACCCCAAGCTCAACATCAACAAGCGATGGAATGTAAGTTCGATGGCAAAACTTTGCATCAGACTTGCTGAAACACACATTGATCATATACCAGCTATTGAAAAGATCATGCTTGAGCTAAAAGAAGAAGACCCTAGAGGAAAGAGATAAAAAACAATTAAACCTTTTTTAAAAATTAAGTTTAAAAAGAATTAAATCTTCTTGCGTAGATGTTTGTTCTGGTTCGGAGAACCAGGGCAAACTTCGTCCCTCCACTCGCTCCAGAGAAAAAAATTAAAAAAATGGCCTGAGGCTATTGCCACAAGCGTTTTTATCAGCATCATCGGTAGTATGACACAAAGTGATGTTAAAAAAACGGAGTTCGATTTCGTTAAACAAGTCGAAAAAAACTTAAAAAAATGCCCTAGCGCTATTGTACTCATCTCGCTTCACTGTTATACTGATTTCATATGAGTGAAGTGAAACAAACGGAGTTCGATTTCGTTGAGCAAATCGAAAAAAAACAAGATGCAACTCTTCAAGGTTTAGTCGATTGGTGCGACCTTACAAACCTTATAGATTTAGGTTATGTCGCTAACCCGCAAAATCCATCTAATGATAAACGCTTGCCCGTTTATGGTATAACTGACGATCAAGTCAACTTGTTTGCAATGATTGTCTGGATGGGGGAGGGACACTCTACAGAAGGATGCACCATTCTTGACACCTACCCTGCCGACAAAATCTTAAAAGGTTTTGACCCTCGTAATTACTGCACCGGAAATGCGGCTTGGGATCCTGAACTCGGTCCTGTTCTTAGGAGCAACTGATATGAATTACTTCTCAGGTGAGGAAAACAATTTATGATAGAAGAAAAAAATACAACGGATCTCGATGTCATCGAGAGAAAAAACTACAACGCAACCAAATGGATTACGTGGAATCATGAAGATCGAAAGCTGGAACCGCATCCTAGTTTAAAACCTACTCTGTTGGACCTTTGGCCGCTTGATAATGAAACTGCACGTCACATTTTGCACACGTCCATCGGATGTTGGGGTTGGTGCGGGGATTTAGAGCAAGCACTAGAGGAATGCTTGGCGAGCAAGCAAAACAGAAGAGAATACAACGAAGCATACTGGAACGAATATTGGGAAGAACATCCAGAGTTAAAGGAGGATACTGTATCCAAAGGAATAGAGCTGTTGGATGAACTTAGTGTTAGCATACAATGTGAATTAGACTCCATCGAGTTTTGGGATCTCGACAGCAAGTCCAGACGGCATCTTCGCAAGTTTTTGCAATCAGCCGAAGAAAACTACCTAGATTTTTTAAAATCAGTTGA
>CAJXAT010000137.1 GCA_913050055.1 uncultured Flammeovirgaceae bacterium
GAAGCTGAAGTCGAAGAAGAAGATGAAGATGAAGAAGCCGAAGAAGGTGAAGAAGGTGAAGAAGGAAAATCTGCACCAACACGATCTAATTTATTAACTAATATGATTCTTGCAACACCAGAATCATTAGCATATCTCCAGTTTGTTTCTGATTGCGGCTCTACTCCACCTGACCCGCAAAACACACCAACACCCCCATCAAGAACTTTCAGAGAACGATACACCTCAATAGTGAAATCAACGTGGCCCGGTGTATCAATAATATTTAGTCTATGATTATCCCACTCACAACTTGTCGCTGCTGATTGGATTGTTATACCTCTTTCCTGCTCTTGGTCCATAAAATCTGTTGTGGCATCACCATCATGCACCTCACCAATTTTATGAATTTTTCCAGTTAATTTTAATATTCTTTCTGTGGTAGTTGTTTTACCTGCATCCACATGAGCAAAAATACCAATATTTCTGTATAAATTTAGATCTTTCATAACTCTTTATCTCAATTGTATTGTTGAAGCTTTATTTTAAAAAAATGCATTATTGGGCGCGAATATTATCAGCGTTGAGTCATGTTAACCACCCAAAAACACTAAAATTAACATTTTTTTTTATATCAACTGATTTGTTATAAATTTTATTTTATTTAATTTTATTAAAAACTGTGTTTTAAGCTTTAAATTCAACTATTATTAGCCTATAACGTTAAATTTATTTTCTATTTTAATTGAAATATAACTTTTTAAAATAAAAGGCAGGGGTAATGAAAAATATCAGTAGAAGGAAAATTTTAACTTCAAGTGGCGCATTTCTTGGGGCATCCATGCTTCATTCTGTCAGTCCAATTTCCACACCCTTATTTGCTGCTGATCAATTCACCAAGAACTTTGATGTGGTTCAAGCGGATAAAAATGAAAATCCCTATGGTCCATCCAGAGTTGCGCTTAAAGCAATTAGCAAAGCAATGAACTTAGCAAATAGATATGAAGGTCGAAGTAGAAGACAGCTAATAAAATTAATTGCAGAGCTAAATGATGTTTCACCTGAAAATGTCGCATTGGGTACTGGTTCAGGGGAAATATTAAAAACAGGTGGGTTGATTGCAAGCTGGGAGGAGGGTTCAATTGTTTGTGCTGACCCAACTTATCAGGACTTAGTTAGATACGCCTCAAGAGAGAGATCAAAGATTATAAGAGTGCCAGTTGACGAAAATCTTGCCTGCAACCTCGAAGCAATTTCAAATGCTATAAAAAATGATACAAGAATGGTCTATTTAGTTAATCCTAATAATCCAATTCCAAATGTAATTAATGGAAGTGAGCTTAGAGATTTTGTAACTGAAATATCAAAAGATAGGATGGTATTTATTGATGAGGCGTATCATGAGTATGTGAAAGACCCTAATTATCAATCAATGATGGGGCTTATAGCTGAAGGTAAACGGAACATAATTGTTGCTAGAACAGCCTCAAAAATTCATGGTTTAGCAGGACTTGCTGTAGGTTTTGGTTTCGCTCATCCTGATCACATAAAAGAGATAAATCAACTAAAGACAGGAAAAAATAACATACTTGGAGTGGAGGCTGCCTATGCCAGTTACCAAGATAATGAGTTTCAAGATTTCTCAAGAAGAAAGAACCAAGAATCATTGGATATTGTAGAGACCATGTTTAAGGAGCTAGGGGTAAGATATATAAAATCCAATGCAAACTTTAGTTTCTTTAAAACTGGGATTCCTGTGGAAGAGCTTAACAAAAAACTTTTGGAATATGACATAGCTTCTGGTAGACCTTTCCCACCATTTACCGATTGGTCTAGGGTCAGTATGGATAGACCGGAGCACATGCAATATTATGTAAAAGTGTTTAAAGAACTTTTTGGAAAAAGGATTTTGGACTCAGCGTCTTAGAATTGCCCACCATCTAGCAATATTTAAAAGACTCATGAGCGATGCTGATACATAAGTCATAGCAGCAGCTGTTAATATTTGTCTAGCATGGGGCATGTCGCCATCTTTGAGTATGTTTTGTTCCTCAAGCATTGGGAGAGCACGCTTAAAGCTCGCATCAAATTCTGTTGGTAATGTGATTAGATGAATCACAGTCGATGATAACAGTGTAAGTAAACCCGATAAAAAAACTAAAACACTCAAACCAGGTGCTTTAGTGATGATCCCGATAAACGGGGAAACCATCAAAATCCCGGCGCCTATTTTTTCAATTCCCAATGATATTTTTACCAATTTAGTTCTGAGTATCAATGCAGAATACTGATCTCGATCTTGGATAGCATGGCCTACCTCATGAGCAGCAACAGTTATGGATGTTAATGATTGACTATTGAAATTTTCTTTTGATAGCCGGACTACCTTATTTTCAGGATCGTAATGATCACCTTCTTCTGTTTCTTCTATTTTTATGTGCTTGAGTGATTCTTTATCAAGTAAATACCTCGCTAAGTCTGAACCACTCCCTGAATATCTGTTTGCTGGAATTGAATATTTTTTTAGTACTCTTTTTACCCAAATACTTGGAAATAAAACAAGTGATAAAATAATAAAACCTAGTAGTATGAATGCCATAAATTCAATATATTTAATAATTTATAATTTCTATTATAGTTTATCAGGAATTCAGGAATTTGTAGCTATGAAAAAAAAGCAAAAACAAGAAACCAGGGTTGCTCAGGGCCTCCACTATCAAGACAGTTCATCGGGTTCTATAATTCCCCCAATAAATACATCAACCACGTTTGCGAGAAATAGTGATTACGAATTAATTTCTGAAAAGCATAGTTACGGGCGAGATGAAAATCCAACCTTCTTATTGCCCGAAAAAATGCTATCTGAGCTTGAAGGTGGAGAGGAGGCATTATTATTCAGTTCTGGTATGGCTGCAGCAGTGAGTGTTTTTCAAGCTCTAGATCAAGGTGATCACATTTTAGCTCCCAAGATTATGTATTGGGGTTTAAGAGAATGGCTGATTGATTTTACAAAGAAATGGGGTATCGGTATCACTTTTTACGACCCAAACCAACCTGATGTATTACGTGAGAATGTCATTAAAGGTAAAACAAAATTAATATGGTTAGAAACACCATGCAATCCCACATGGGATATCATTGATATCGAAGAAGCATCATTAGTAGCAAAAAGTATAAATGCAAAGCTAGCTGTTGATTCAACTGTGAGTACGCCTGTTTTGACTAAGCCTATAGATTTTGGCGCTGATATTGTTATGCATTCAGCCACAAAATATCTCAACGGTCATGGTGATTTAGTTGCTGGTGCTTTGATTTGCTCAGAAAAAGATCCATTCTGGGAAAAAATCAGAAATATTCGATTACATGGAGGGGCAATTATTGGGTCTTTTGAGGCTTGGTTACTGCAACGTGGAATGAGAACTTTATTCTTAAGAGTAAAAAAAGCAAGTGACAATGCATTAAAAATCGCAAATTACTTTGAAAATCATAAGAAAATTTCAAGTGTCCTTTATCCTGGTTTAAAAAGCCACCCAAAACATGAGATCGCAAAAAAACAAATGAAAGGAGGGTATGGAGGTATGTTATCCTTCATTATTAAGGGTGGAGAGATAGCTGCGTTAGAATTTGTAAAGCATTGCTCTGTATTTATGAGGGCTACATCGCTTGGTGGAGTAGAGAGCTTGATTGAGCACAGATATTCAATAGAAGGGGAAAGTAGCCCGATACCAAAAGATCTAGTAAGAATATCTGTCGGTATCGAAGCGCCTGATGATTTGATCGAAGATTTGGAAAATTCAATAAATAATCTAGGTAAATCAAGTTTTTAGATAATATATATAATATAATATATAGGTAATAATGAATGAAAAAGAAAAAATTTAATTTTACTTTCTCTGCAGATAATGGGCTAGTTGACCGAAGATGTTTCCTTAAAAGTGGATTTGGAGTAGGTGCTGGAATGATGGTTGCCGGGGCTAATGCATCGGAAGGAAAATATAGAGATGATTGGATGAGAAAACCAGGTTCAGGTATGGGTGAATCAGGACCATCCATACACGAAAGTCATATCAAAAGAAGCAATGTTGCATCTCAACCAGGCACATTAGGTTCTGGGGCTTCAAGAACACCATTACAGTTTTTGGATGGAATAATTACACCTAGTAGATTGCATTTTGAAAGGCATCATTCTGGTATTCCAGATATCAACCCACAATCTCATCGACTTTTTATTCATGGTCTGGTTGATAGATCTTTGTCATTTTCAATGAATGATCTCCAACGATATCAACATGTATCAAGAATTCAGTTTCTTGAATGTTCTGGAAACAGTGGGGCGATGATCGCTCCAAATGCCCCTCAGCGTGATGTCAGTCAAATTCATGGTTTAGTATCATGTAGTGAGTGGGGTGGTATACCATTAAATATCCTCTTAGATGAAGCTGGTATAAAGCCTGAAGGTAAATGGATTGTTGCTTCTGGTGCAGATGCTGCCGTGATGAGTAGAAGCGTACCATTAGAAAAAATAATGGATGATGCGATTATAGCTACACATCAAAATGGTGAGCCAATTAGACCATCAAATGGTTATCCGATGAGGTTGTTTTTACCGGGATGGGAGGGAAACGCATGTGTCAAATGGCTAAAAACTATAAAGGTAACATCTGGACCATCCATGACAAAAGACGAAACATCCAAATATTCAGATTTGAGGGATGACGGTATCGCAGAGCTATTTACTTTTCCAATGGGAGTAAAATCAATAATCACCAGCCCTTCACCTGGATTGGATCTTTTGGAACGTGGCATTTATCAGATATCAGGAATTGCTTGGTCAGGAAGTGGAAAAATTAAACAAGTAGAGCTCTCGGCAGACGGGGGTAAAACATGGGCAAAAGCAGAGCTAGATAGTCATGTTCTTTCAAAATCGTTAACAAGGTTCAGATCTGCTTGGAAATGGAATGGTACCCAATCATCACTCATGAGCAGAGCTATTGATGATCAGGGAAACATTCAACCAAATCGTGAGCATTGGTTAAAAGGTCGGGCTATAAATACCTTTTATCATTACAATGCCATTCAATCATGGTCTGTTAATTCAAAAGGAAAAATAAATAATGTTTATTTATAAATTAAAATATATTTTAATTTTTTTTATCTTATCTATTCTTCCTATAAAGATTGTAATTGCTGACGGTGAATTTACGACCCAAAAACCTTCATTAGGTAAAATTGTCAGTATCAAAGAAATAAATGCAGTAGATTTCGTTGTAATGCCAGATGGTGATGGCTTACCAATTGGGTCTGGTAGTGTTGAAAGTGGTAAAGAATTATTCACTATGCATTGTCAAGCATGTCATGGTTTGGATGGAGTAAATGGCATTAATGGTGATTTATCAGGTGGTCATGGAACGATTAATGGGCCGGTCCCAAAAAAGACGGTGGGTAGCTATTGGCCTTATGCAACAATTTTATTCGATTACATTAGACGTGCAATGCCTTACCAAAGCCCAGGGATATTATCTAATGATGAAATTTATGCGCTTTCTGCCTATATTCTATATATCAATAACATAATAGACGAGAAAGAAGTTATCACCCAAAAAACTATTGTGGATGTAGAAATGCCAAATTCTCAGAATTTTATATGGGCTTACCCAAAAAAGGATTAATAGAAAAAATGAAGATAGAATCATTTCCATCAAAAATGTGGCAAAGATTAGGTGGAAGTAGGTTGGGTCGATGGGTTTTTTCAAAAGCTGTTTGTTGGCGTGTTCCTTATTTTTCATCAATTTCTCCTTTTTTTATTGAATACAATAAAAATAGTGTCAAAGTCGGCATGAGTAAAAGCAAAAAAGTAACAAATCATATTGGGACAATTCATGTTATTGCTATTGCTAATCTTTGTGAGTTGGCTGCAGGTACACTCATGGAAGGATTTCTGCACCCATCATTGCGTTGGATACCTAAAGGTATGGATATTAAATATATTA
>CAJXAT010000138.1 GCA_913050055.1 uncultured Flammeovirgaceae bacterium
TAGTTTTTTAATATTTTTTTTTATTTTAATAGATTTTAATTTGACTATGACTTCTGCATTTGCTGCTGGAAGGTAATTACTATAAATTCAGCTGGTCTTGTCACTGCTAGCTTTACTGTAATTCTCATAATTCCATCTAATATGTCTGTAGCTGTCATGGTAGATCCTAAACCAACATCTACAGAAAATGCATCATCAGGTGATGACCCTGCCAGCGCACCTTGCTTCCATTGATCTCTCAGGAAGTTAAACATTGTCCCTTTAATAGCTACCCATGTATTCACCTCATTAGGCTGGAACACATAACTTTCAGAAGCAATTTTTAATGATTGTTCAATCATAGTAACCGTTCTTCTTACACTTAAATATCTCCAATCTTGACTGTTCCCGTCTAGCGTTCTTGCTCCCCAAACTAAAACTCCTTTACCCGCAAAAGAACGGATCGCATTGATCGCTTTTCCTGTCAAAGGAAGGTTTAGGTCCTCTTGATCCTTCGCTGTTAAATTTACTGTTGGACTTACCACTGATCCCATAGAAACATTTGCAGGTGATTGGAATACGCCGACCGTACCATCCACCATTGAAATGACTCCAGCCATGCCACCGCTCGGAGGCAAAACATTAAGTTCATTTTTCATCTCTCCCATAACCGCCTTGTATAACGGTAATTTAGCCATCAAAGTTTGATTCAAACTGACCGCATCGTTTTCCCCAACCAATTTAGCTATTTCATCTTTGATGATTTGAGCATCGTCTCCATAAAGGGCATCTGCTTCTGCATCCAACAAAGGTGTTAAGGCATCCAAATTACCGACATTAGAGAAATCAATTTCATCACCTTGCACAATGGTTGTGTTGACATAAGGATAGTAAGAAGCTCCCCATTGTAAAAAATTATTTCCGAGCCCTTCCCTTGATTTGGTTATAACATCATTTTCATCATAAGATCTTTCCTGATCACCATTGAAAACATCAAGAATGGCTACCCTACTTTTCGTGGCATTCCCACAATGCATAAGCATCGCTTGCTGCAGTGAAGCGCAATCATTTTCTTCAAGTAATACAGCATCTGGAATAACGAGCATCGTAGGTTCAGCCGATTTCAGTAAGGTAGGTATTCCTTTTTCTTCAGCCTCATCATTGAGATCCTTAGCACTCACAGCACTAGAATAATCTCCGACTGATACAATGTAACAGACGCTACCTCCATTGGCAAAAAAGAGCCTCATAGAACGATATAAATTAAACTTAGTGGATGCATCCACAGCTATAGAGAAACCTGACTCATCATCTGCAGCTACGGTAAATGTAGTTTTTGGAGCACCTCCAAACAACTGATGGTATTCACTTAAAGATGTGATACGCGTTGGTTTGTTAACAATTGATTTATTATTTTTAAGTGCTCTTTCGGTATATCCCACAAAAGCGGGCACAGCGGTCGCAACCTGGACCGCCGAACTTGGAAATGCACTTTTTTCTTCTATATAAACGCCAGGCGTTGCCAAAACTTGAGCCATAAATTAAATATTTAAAGTGATTAATAAGACAATATCATTAATCTTTAAAACTAGGCTGAATTATTGAAAATACCTAGGCTACATGAAAATTAAAAACCAGAAACTTCTTATTTATAAATTTTGAATATACATATCAGCATAATATCGAATATCTTGGTTGACCGCTACTGCTTTAATCCGTTGAATATTTGGTGTAGGTAAATATATTTTATTAATGCCAGCTACTTCCTTTGATCCCTGAGATGCAATGACTTCTAACTCAGCATATATTTTTGGCCCATCATAAAATTTTGATAAAGAAATAGCGGTTTGAGAGGTTATTTTTGTCGCTCCTTGATTATTAGGCAGAAGTACTTGTTCTACCTCAGAAAAGTCTATTTTCTCCTTTCCTATATAAACTGAAATATTTTTAAAGTAATTGTTGTTATTAGACACAAAATAATACGACCAAAATACTTTCCTAGCATCAATATTTATTTTAAAATGTGATCCTATCACTTTCTCGAACTGCGTATCTAATGATGATTGCAAAGAAATCTCAACAATACCCCAACTTTTTTTCAGTTCAGGTTCTAGATAAAAAATTTCATCTTCTTCTGCTGACTGAGAAGACTTGACTTGATATGAACCATAATCATCCGTTAATATTTGTCCTAATTGGGTGTTTTCATCTATTTCCCTCTCAAAGTAATTATTATTTCTATCAGAAATAATAAGTTCATTTCCCCAAATTTTATAGGGCTGAAAATTTCTTGACAAACAAAAATTATAATTGGTATCGTTTAATAATTTACCAGTATGTAAATTAATCTCTTGTATCTCTGACTCCCCACTCTTCTTTTTTTGATAAATCTCATTACGAAACATGTATTTCCTATAGTTCGCTGCGGGTCTAATTTTGCTGAAGTTTTCGAAATACCTATTTTTTATCTGTATTCCGAATCTAAATTTGATGGCCTCTTTGGATGATGATAACAAAAATAAATGATCTGACTTACCTAAAATAACGAAACCCTCTGCTTTTTTTTTGAATATAAGATGATATGATTTCATCATTGCCTGCAAAGAAGGAGTCATTATTACTTCATAATCTTTGGGAAAAGGTCCTGAATAATATTTATGGCTTAGAGATACCTCAAAAAGAACTTGATACTGAACCATTTAATTATCCTTTATCTTTATCATCATTATTTTTACCAGGTGCGGATGGATTAGCTTGACTTCTAGAACGATCAAATGGATCATCCTCAATTTTATCTGCATCATCGGTTACTAATTTTTCCTCTGCCTCAACTACCCGTTGTCTTTCACTATTAAAGGCCTCTTCTGCAGCGCTTTGACCACCCGCGGGTCGTGGTCCACTGGAAAAATCTTCGTCCCCTTCAGGGACAATCCCAATTCCAGAAATCGATGGAATGGTATCCTCTATATTGTCTGTGGCGAAAGTCAGCATTCTGATACGATAAACGACTGAGGGCAAATACTTGGAGCCCATCATTTGAAATACGGCACTCAAATCATGAAAGGATAGGGAAGTTAAATCAAATACTGCCTTCTCAACATTATCTGAAAGCCCTGGCGTATTATCGTTGGTAAAAACAGGTTTCCCTTGAAAAAAATAGATCACTCCTGACAAAAACTTCAGGGCCTCTACATAATTTTTTCCTAAAAAATAACTGGAAAAAATAACGGTTAAATTCACATAAATATCTGGACTACTTTTAACAAAAGCACCTCCTGATGAGGTCGTTCCTGCAGTAGCTTTTAACGTAGTCTCTTCCTCAACGTTGACTAGTGAACAAACTACTGTATTGGAACCATCTAATGCAACTGAACCATCTTGGTTAATTAAGTTAGAAAGAATAAGTCTATTTTCTCTTACACCATATCTTGATTTAAAATAATCATTGAGTTCTGAACAAACTACTGGCAGCAGGTTATGAATCATTTTTTTCCTCTATTATAATTTTTGTTATGGCCCATGCGACCAAGCGCATAATGTAAGTAAAAATGATTCCAATGATTCCTCCCGTCATAAATAACTCCATTTCAAAAGTTTGTTCTTGTATTGTTGATTGATTGCCCGCCGGGCTGAGCGCCATATATTGAAGAAATAAATAAGCAATAGGAAGCGCTAGAATAATGGCGGTAATAAACCAGAGAAATTCTCTTGCAAATATTTTCATGCTTTTATCTTAATTTTCTCCTATTATGACTAAAACCCATATTGATTAAAATTACTCCTAAACTCCCGACTAAAACGCCCAAAACAACAGCCCATTGAGGAGTTGAAAATAAGAAGTATTGTAAACCAAGGATACTCAATATCATAAATATCATACTATATACAACCCGAAAGGACTGATTCACAAAAAGTGCATCTCGTACGCGCCAATCGGTCAATGAATAAAGAAAACCAACAACCAAAAATCCTACAAAAATCAAAAAACCTAAACCGATGATTTTTTTGTTTTTATGAATACTCAAAGCCAAACCGTACGGACCTGAAAGGCTAGACTTAATGGGTTCAATCTTTACCAAAGAATCTACTCCAAAGCTTTTCGAAATGCCTTGCCAAATATCAATTGATCCTTGACTGTATCCCATTGCCCACAAACCAACTCCTCTTAGATTTTTCGACTTAATCCAATCGTATTTAATATCTAAACTGATTTCATTTTCAAACCAGCATATTTTACTTGACTCAGCATCATTCATCAGATAAAAAAAGCTTGCACTGATTGGATCAAAATTAGGATTATACTCGGTGTCATAAGTTGAAATGATTTCATAATAAGGTAAAGATTCCAAATAAGTACTTTGGCCTATCTTGATGTCTTTTATGTCCCAAGTAACACCGTATAAAGGTAAAGAGAGAATGATCTGGTCACCATCTATATCTAGATTCAAAAAATCATTTACACAGGTTTCCAAACTAGGCTGATTGGTCAATGCATTGAGAGGGGCTACGGATCCCGGGAAGTCAGAATGTTCACCACTGAAATCGTATCCCATGATGTTAAAATAGGTAACAAAGTATTTTAACTCAGCATAGTTAAAGGTGTTTTGATCATTAAAATAAGGTACATCTAAAATCAGCGAATAACCCCCATTTTGCAATTGCGTACTGAGCTTTTTAATAAAAAAATTGAAAAAATCACCATAAAGAGCTGGTATTTGTTCGAAATTAACATCAACTCCATCAAAATTTCCGTCTATAAGGATAGATAATAATTCCTCAATAAATTGATTTTGAGCCTCTCTGTTGGCCAAGAACATCTCGTTATTTTCTGACCCAAAAGAAGTAATTGATAATAAAACTTTGACATTTGGGTCCTGTTGCTTGATGAATTTTGCCACACTATCTTCCACCGCCTGCTTAACCATCAACGGATTTCTGTTTTTACCTGTCAACGGATCAATATCGTAGGAGTATAAGGACAACATGGTTAATAAATCATAATTATAATATTTGTAAGCATCTTCCATCCAATAGGGATGCCAACCAATAACCTCATATTTTGTATCTATACTGTCATGAGCGCCAATGTTATTATAGAAAACATTTTCTACAGAATCCCACTCAATATCTTTAAGATTTCGATCATTTTTAAAACTGTATTCCTGCTGGGCATGAAAAAAAGTATAAATGTATTCATAGTCATGAATCATCCCGCTGTTAGGGATGTAGGGCGCCTTAGACCAAGTAATAATGTCAGCCGTGTCACTAGAGGAATCCACCGTTTTTTTACTAGATCCAAACACCTTCTTAACCCTTTTAGCGTCGCGATTGGTTCGCTTAACTTCTTTCATAACCTTCCTCTGCGCCCCCATAATTTGCTTACGCAAATCTTGGCCGGAAGACAAGAGAGGTAACAACAAAACGATTATTATGACACCTAACTGGCCACCTTTAGAATTCATTTTGGAAAACTTAATTTTTAAACTCTGTAATTCAATATATCGGGACATTTCAAATATCATCATTTAATTTGATTCTAAAAAGCAAAACTTTAACGTATACTTTTTTTCCTAGATTTTTATCTTCATTCTTAAAATACAAATAATGATCACAGCATAAATCATTCATCAGCGCAAAATTGATGCCTGATTTGATTTGTAAGTTTGAACCTATTTGTGAAGATGGAACTATTACAACGTTGTTATAGATGACACCGGGAGTGTCTTGACTTGAGTTAGCCACTTTCGACTCAAGGGTAATGTTTTGCCCATTGGTTGTTTGGAGTGATACCAGCGTTTGATCTTTTTTAAATGCTAAACCCAATGGATCACCTAATACGTAATTTTTTAAAACATCTGTATGTAATGACTCGTCTCCTAAACTATCTGTTACTATACTTTCATCCAATGCTGCCATCGCTGACTCGTACTGTGATCCCGTTCCAAAAACTACACT
>CAJXAT010000139.1 GCA_913050055.1 uncultured Flammeovirgaceae bacterium
GTTCAGCAATACTCAACTCACCTCGAATACCCTCAATTACAATTCTGATCTTTTCCTCTGAATTATACGCCTTGCGTGTCTTCCTTTTTAGTTCACTTTTTGCTGACGGAATACAAATAAAAGGGGAAGCGATCGCTTGGGCTTAGTTTTCTTTCATTGCATCTACCATGGTTTTTAACAAACCATTTTGCTTTTTATCATTCATAAGTTGCCAAAACATGATACCACCTAAATTGTGCTCTAGTGCATATTGAGATTTAAGTTGGATGGATTTGTGATCATCGAAGGTCGCAAAAATTTTATTGATGCTATCGTATGCATAAGGGGCATTAGCTGAAGTATCCCAATGGAAATTAAAATCAGACCTTACCTCCTCAAAATTTATTTGATTATAACTCTTACTGGAAACCGCTTTTTGATCAAGGCCGTTATTAATATTTTCAACCTCTTTAAATGTTTTGATGTAAAAAGCAGCACCAATGATTATTTTCTCCGGCTTTACACCCAAATTCATTAATGCCTGGATGGAAGATGCGGCAGAACCCTCTTTAAATCGATCAGACCCTAGCGGGGTATGATGACCTGTTTTACTCGAGCCAGATCCGTAGAAATCGTAGGTCATAAGATTGACATTGTCAACCAAAGGCATCACCTTATCCCATTCGACAGACTGTCCAAAATAGCCATCAGAATTAGCACCTGCAGCAAAACTTAAGATATCTCCTTCTTTCATGTATTTTCTTAGCTTCACAATTAAGTCAGTAAAATTTTCTCGGTCTTCAGGCTGGTACTTATGACCCGGAAATCCAGAAATTCCTGGATATTCCCAATCTAGATCTATGCCGTCTGCTTGGTATGAAGCGATGATCTGAGCTGTAGAAATCGCAAAGGCGATTCTATCTTCTTCTGTGCTAAAAACATCCGAGCAAGTTTTACAACCTCCCCATCCACCTAAAGACACTAAAACTTTTAATTTTGGATATTTCTTTTTTTGATTCACTACATTCAGTAAAGTAAGACTGTCTACTTCATTATCAATGGTCAATTGATTCTCCTTTAAGTGTAAAAAACTGTAAATCAACTGGTCAACACCCTCCAAGTTAAATTCATCAATTGATTTTTCATCACCCGCGTAGTAAGCGATGACTTGAGGGTTCACCTCTGAAAGATGACGTTCTTCCTTGGAATACAGGCAGGAAAAAAACAAAAGACCTATGAAAGCCACAGATTTTCTCATTTTTGCATTTAATTTTTTTTTATCAATGTGAATATAATATGGAAAACATAATTTAACAATTAGAAAGCCCTAATTGCCCTAACATAGCCGTAGCCGTATTCATCAAAGTTACCGTACTGGTAACCACTGAAAAAATCTTGTCCCCAGCCATTGAATCCGCCATATCCTGTGGAGCTCCAGTAAAAAAAATCACCAAGACTGGTGATCCCATCTTTGTTGAGATACATTAAATTCAATTCATCTTTTGAGGGCAAAAACCAATCATCATAGCCTTCTATTACTAATTCAGCACACACCCTGGCTGCAATTCCAGATTCGCTACAACTAGCTAAAATGGCTAAAGTATTTTGTGCTCCTGTGCCTATGATAGTTCCATTGGCTCCTTTAATTCGAGCACCATAACAACCCCACTCAATTTCGGTGGCTTGATCCTCAGTTGCCGCTATAAGACCGTGTAATTCTCCAGGTCTATATCCATCATCCCCTTTTTGGAACAGATAAAATACAATACCTCCTTGAAAGGGAGTACCTCTGTCAAGAGTTTTTTTCGTATTTGATTTTTGTACCGAGCAGTTCATCCATCCTAGGATACAAACTAAGTTTAAAAGCAGAAGATATCTGATGTGCTTCATGTAAATTTTGAATGACTATTCGCTAAGATATTAAACCTATTTTAATAATGAAAATAACTATTTATCCTCGTTAAATTATTTTCAAGTAGTTGAATTTTTAGAATAAATTCAGTTTTCTCTTACTAAATATGAACTTTGAGAAGTAACCGGGTATTACGAGAAAAAGAGGTTTAAGTTCATTCATATGAATGTGCTAATAGAAAGATATTGTATTAAATGTGCACTAGTACTCTTGGTGTTTCTGAATGTGAAGTCTGTGAGTCTTTAGGATTTCTAATCCTCTTTTAATTTACTTACCAGTGCATTTAGTCCACATAAGTAAAGTATGGTATCATTGGAAGTACAATAAGTAAAAATTAAAAAGACCATGGAACTGTGCTCACTATACAATCCAATATCAAAGAATATAAACCACAAAAAAACCTAAATAGGAGCCCAAAGCGTTGCCTAAGGTCCCCACCAAAATGGAAGGCAGTATTAACTCTTTGCGGTCAAAGGTTTCTGCTAGGGCAATCGCTGTGGGGGCTCCACCAATATTGGCTTGACTGACGATGGAAATCATTTCCCAATCACGATAGAAGTAGCCACCGATAAGTATAACTATGAGACCATGTAATAAGACCGCTAAACCAGTAAATTGGAATAAGATTATACCAATTTCTTTGAGTTTACTAACGGCATTCAGTTCACAATAAGCACCAATTACAGTACAGAAAAGATAGACCAGATACAAGCCCAGATGATGACTGCCTTTTAGTTTGGATACGAATTTGGTTTGTGCCAATCCTATGCCTATCGTCGAGAGGATAAGGATGGATGGTACTTGTGTTAAAAAGTCGGAAAGAATATCCGAGACATAATAAGCAGTAATACCTAGAAAAGTTAACCAAACCAATGAGATTAAATCAATGCCTGTCGCTTCTTGACGAGTTTCATTCAAAAGGTCAGTTTTTACTTTTGAAGCTTTTGTGCCTTTCCAAATACGGTTTATAAAAGCGGGCAACGCCAAGGTAGCGATGATCCATAGCGCGGTGACCACATTATCAACGGCAATGGTTCCCGCATATAATATGCCTTTTTCTTGAAATCCATATTCTAAGGCAACGGCATTGAAATTAAGGCTTCCTCCTGTATAAGTGCCTGTCAGCATACCAGCAATCACTTTTCCATCCTCACCTAACACTTTTTCAGGAGATAAGATAAACCACGATAGCAGTATACCCAAGGTAGTTGCTAAGGATCCAATAAGAAACAAGCCAACCATTGGAAATCCTGCTTGTTTAATTGAAGTTAGGTTGACGTTGAGTAGTAAATAAAAAATAGAAATGGGTGCTACATATTTAAAAATGATGGTGTAGAGGTCGATACTATTTGATGCCGAAGGTATGAGTTTTAGGTTAGCCAGTACTGCAGCCAATAAGATGATAATTAATGCAGCACCAAATTTTTTTCCAAATTTATTTTTGGAGGCATAAACACCTAAAACAATTACGAGGCATAATATCACTAGGACATATACTGGGTCATGAATAAAGTTCATAGGTTATCTCTGGATGAGGGAATGAATTATTTATGTGAACTAAGTTAAACGATGTAATATGATTTGAGAAGACAATGAGTACCTAATGTCATTTTAATAGCTAGATGAAATACCTTCTTATCACTATCCTCATTTAGTCCAAGAGGACTTATAATTTATACCTTCTGATTTCAGGAATAAGATCTTTTTTAAGGCGCACTGAGATGGCTTATAAGAATAAGTTAAGCGAGGAATGATTACTGCGGGGCTTGTGAGTTATTACTCTGTGATCGAGACGGGAAGCCAGGTCTGGGTTCGGTAAAAAAAGGCAATGTATCCCCGTACTTTTAGGGTACCCTCCTCTGACAGCCACAGCTTACATTGATACTCACTGCCGCTTTCGGGATCTAGAATAGTACCATCAACATATTCATTTGAAGACTTATCAAAGGCCATATCTTGTATGATTTCCATACCAATGATTTTTTGTAAATATCTAGAGTCATCAGGATCGCAGGCGTCACATACCGGATCTGGATCATCTTCCAAACTTCTTTGGAGCTTAATGATCTTACCCGAATAACTATCATCCACCTTATATATTTCTACAATAGATCGTTCTTTTTTCGTTTCATCGTCTATGGTTTTCCATTGACCAACAATTTGTTGCCCATTCACAGAAAAGGTGAATAGTAATAAAATTACAACTAAGATTTGTCCAGAAAAAGTGCCTTTAGTACCCATATTTACCTTTGTTTTATTCACATATTTGAGTAATTTAATATGATTTATATAAACACCAAGGGCAAGAATAATTTGAGGTACTTATTAAAATTGGATCCTACTTCTCGAGGTTAGCGTATTATATCCGTATAAGCATTCTCGCGCGAGCCCTTGAGAGTCCAAATTGTCTTATAAATAGGGTACTTGAGGCCGTATAGATGGGTAAAGATAGGTATTTCGATAACTCTTGGTGGCGTCAAGTGGAGATATGGTTTAACCGATAACGCTGAGGCAATACCTATTACCTATACTTGTCTATTCAATGAAAGAAATAATTATTGAATGATTAAATCTTTTTTCGAAGATCTCTTGATCCCTTATGTGTAACTCTTTAACCCTAACTTTGAAATCACTGATTGAAATGTCGCCTCAAGCCTTTAGGGAAGACCATTAAAAAACTGATATTTCTGTAAATAGTTCCCAATAAGATCGTGTGAAAAAGTATCTTGAGGAAATAGAATTTCCCACACACACAATAAATACCTCTTCATTACTTTTCTTATAAAAACGTAATAAAAATACCTTTTTTAAAATATTGTAAATAGTGTTTAATTGATTCTCTTCATAGATTTGGGATTTAAGACAAACTCAATCGATGGGAAGTAAAGTATTCTTTTACAGGAATTCAATTAACATGGCTCTAAAGATTGATTTTACCTTTTTGAGATTTTAATGCTTTTGCATTTTGAATGAATATACAACTAATTTTTTTCTGTTTTAGATTTTTAAGGGATTGACTTACTTGACTAAATATATGATTTTCTATTTGATTAGATCTTATATTTTTTCGCAATTTAGGAATCTTAGTATAAATTTTAAATTTATGCTTTGAAAATTCTCCTAAAATGTTTTCTGCTTTTTCAGGAATCCTGAACAAAAGCAGCTTATTGCTGATTTCCTGGCGAGAGGTGTTCACCCCAGGGAAGAACAAATACTGCAGATTTCAAAAAGACTATCTGAGGACCATAACATCTCTCCGCCCAGCGTTGATGGCTTATTGGCTATTCGCGGCGTTTTGGAAGTTAGGGATGAAGAAGAAAATGATCAGCGGCTGAAAAATATTGAAATAGCAATTTTGGAAGGGCTTTCAAAGGGATTGGACGAACTCGTTAAAAATAGATATGCCGAGGGCGAACGGCTTGTTGTGAGTATTGGTCGACATCTAGATGAAATTGATTCTCTTATTGCAGAAGCCTTTTCCATAGATGAAGCGCAACCAGCTGTGATTTTGAAGCGGATGCGTGAACAAATTAATTCCTTGGCAAATGAATTGCCTGCCTTGACTGAAGAAAGGCTTGCTCAAGAAGCTGCAATCCTTGCTGTTAAAGCAGATATTCGAGAGGAATTAGATCGTATATCTGCACATGTTGAAGGAGGACGGGAATTAATAGAAAGTGGCTCGCCTGTTGGACGAAAACTAGATTTTCTTTGCCAAGAATTTAATCGGGAAGCTAATACGGTTTGCTCTAAATCGTCAGACCTCAATCTAACTCGCTTGGGTTTACAATTAAAAGCGGTGATAGAACGACTGCGTGAACAAATTCAAAATATCGAATAAAGGTAAGAGAAGATGGCATCTAATAGAATAGCACGACGTGGCCTGATGCTGGTTCTTTCCTCTCCGTCGGGCGCTGGAAAGACGACGATCTCTCGTTTGCTTCTCGAGCGTGATAATTGTTTGTCGATGTCAATTTC
>CAJXAT010000140.1 GCA_913050055.1 uncultured Flammeovirgaceae bacterium
TGCCTTCGAATGTTTTAAGGAAGAAGGTATTTTTGACTTGAAGATAGCTGAAGCCTTTAAGGATTGTATTTTGAGTCAAGGGGGAACTCAACGACCAATGGAGCTCTACAAGAAATTTAGGGGAGCTGAGCCTACTGTAGACGCATTGTTGAGGCGAGCTGGCTTGCTGGTTTCAAATTCAAAATGAGGATTTTATATTATTGAGCGCTAGTAGGCTATTCTAGTCAGCCGCAGCCCAGATTGACGGGGTGTCCATGGTTAGGGCTTGGTATATGCATTGAGTGTTTTTCCATTGATGAGATAGATTTCTTTTGGGGTAGATTTACCTAAGTTATACATTTCGATGGGATTTGAGTTTGGGAGAGGGGAGAGGGAGCGTAAATTTCCCTTTAGATCAAAGAGGCGCATGTATCGATCTTCGATATGATTAAAAATGATATAATCACCTTGATTACCGTTATTGAAAAGTTGAATCAGTATTTTTTTATTAAGAGGGTGATTTTGCTCGAAGTAGATTTTGTCTTGATCATTGACTAAAGTGATCTTAGTTTTAGTCGCTTTAGCGATCACATATTTTTTATTTTTTGAGTCATTAATAAGAGTAAATTGGGTGTCAGTTGCTGGCTTATATAATTGTTTTTTGTGGAGGATTTCACCCTTAAGATTTATCTGAAATAGGGTACCATTTTCAGTGAGCAAGATCCAATGAGATGATTTGAAATTACTCCCAATGCGTAAGTGGTAATCACTTTCTGTATCGAGATTTAATTTTAGGGGGAATCCCTTATAAACCTTAGCCCGTCTGCTGAGCAAAAAAGTTTCACCATTGGCTAGTACAACCGTAAACACATCGGTGCCGCCGATCCTGAAATGGCGCATGGATCCAATAATATCCTTTTCAAAATGATAAGGATTCCATCCTTCAAGGGGAGTTCCAAACTTATCCGTGAGGAAGGCATCGCCTTGCTGTGTGGTAATTGAAAACCGGTAGTTTCTTTTTTGATCGTAATCTACGATTTCTAAACTTTTGAGATGGGGTGCTAAGTATTTCGGAAAGTTTGCTACATTTTGACCTTTTCTATCTATTACGTAGAGAGAATCATTGGTTATGAAGGCATATTGTAGCTTTTCGTTTTTATAAAAGTCTATTTGATGAATCGGACCTATTATGGGTAGGAAAAGAGGGCGTTGCCAGCCTATTTGAAAATCTGCATGAACAAGATAAATTACTTTTTCATTGTCTTGAACAATTATTTCATTATTTCCATTTCTATGGTCAGTGACCAAATAAGGCTTTGAAATTAAGTGATGATCAAATTCAACTGTATTTGTTTTTATTAAAGGGCTGTTTCTTTCCGAAGATGGGCTGTTCTTTTCAATGAAAATACTCGTAAAATATTTATCATCAATACTTGAAAATTGGATGGCAAGATGCCCAAAGCTTTTGAAAATCATTTCAGACATCATAAAATCATTTTGCCATTGTGTCTGCATTGCAGGATATAAATAGTCCCAAGATTCTGCGCCGTTGACAATAATAGTATGGGGAGAAGCCTTGTTGATTTTTTTAAGAAACTTTTTCTTACTTAATGTTTTGCCCCAAGTGTTTTCATTTAAATTATCGGATAAAAATTCTTTTAACACGGGAAGATTTGGACTTATCAACACATAGTTTTCAAATGAACTATAATAACCTTCAGGGAGATCTTTTGCGATATCGCCAAATAATAAAGCAGCCAGATTTTTTACAGGAAGTTGACGGATGATATGTTGATTGTATTGTTCAACAAAAAAGTGATCTGAGCGTTGGTTAGGTATTTGTTTGGCTATCGCATCTAAATAGTGAATGAGACCCTCACTTTTTTTACATTCGATGATAAGGATTGGAACTTTCTGTCCATTTCTGAGTTGGATGGCACGACCTATTTCTTGACCCAAAAATTTTAGAGCATCCCGAGGAATTACAGATAGGTCAGAATAGGATGTTTTTTGATCATGGAGATTCACATTTTTTTGTTGATCTCTCCACGAATAAGGATCTTGAAAACTAAAATGGTGAAGGATCGAAGTACCATTACTGATAACATCGGACATATCTAATGGCGCACCGGTGATGCCTTTGATCATTTGCAAGGTTTTGCTACTATCTGCGAACGAAAAGCCACTTAAACTGATGTGGTCATCTTCGATATTGAGGTCTAAAAAAGCAGAGGTTAAAAACTTTTTATCGAGATCGTTTGCGACAAAAGCCTGAGAGCCCTTAAGGAAACTCTTGTAATTAAGGTAGATATTACCTTCATCTTGTTTGATTTTTGTTATTTGCTGATGTTCAGCAAAGACCTCTCTAAAGGACTTATAATTTTCATCTTGGAAAGTCCTTATGGCATCCTCAACAAGATAGGGAGTAAAGCTGGCAATGAAATAATGATCATAAATGAGATAAGTTAAACGACCAGTTGCAAAAGATAAGGGAACCTCATTCAATTCGAGACCTAAATAAGTTCTAGGTTGCTTATCTATTACTTTAGAAACAAGAGGAGTGATCAATTTTGATAAGGCACCAGTAGTGTTCAAGTCATTTATTGCCACTAAGTAAAGAAAGTCAAATTCATTTTTGCCGGTATTGTGAAGACTGATTATCCCAGAAGTTTTATTAAGAGAGGAGTAAAATGACTTTAGCCCTGTCAATTGCTCTATTTTTGCGACGTGATCCGGAAGCTTTCCTAAGCTAGGGATACGGATAAGTGATTGGAATAACTCAAGGTCTTGTAATCTGAGAAGTATCCCACCTAGGTCATTACTTTCGTAAACAAGTCCTGAATTTTCTGGAACAAAGTCCCATAGATCAGCAGAACTTTCTTCATTCCAAATGGACCATATAAAATAGCCTGATATGAAGATAAATAAGGCTCCAAATAAGATAACCAAGTTTTTTTTCATAGCCACCTGACAGGTAAAATATTTAATTAAAGTTTAAAATCCACCAAAGATCACAAAACAAAAAAACCTTGCGTCTGTACCAAGGTTTTTTTGAGCAACTATTGGCTATTAAGATTTTAAATTGGACCCAATGAATTCACGATTCATCCGAGCAATATTGGTGATGCTGATGCCTTTGGGACATTCAGCTTCGCAAGCACCCGTGTTGGTACAGGCTCCAAATCCCTCTTCATCCATTTGAGAAACCATATCTGTTACCCGCATTTCACGTTCTACTTGGCCTTGAGGTAATAAGGCATATTGTGAAACTTTCGCTGAAACAAAAAGCATGGCTGAAGCATTTTTACAGGCCGCGACACAGGCCCCGCAGCCAATGCAAGAGGCAGCGTCAAAAGCGTGATCTGCATTCCCTTTGTTGATGGGAGTCGCATTGGCGTCTTGCGTATTTCCAGAAGTATTTACGGAGATAAAAGCACCGGCACGTTGTACACGATCGAAGGCTGATCGATCTATGATCAAATCTTTAACGATCGGAAATGCTTTGGCGCGAAAGGGTTCAATGACGATGCTGTCTCCATCTTTGAATTTTCGCATGTGGAGTTGGCAGGTAGTGGTACCTCCATCAGGACCATGGGGACGGCCATTGATCTGAAGGGAACAAGACCCACAGATACCTTCCCTACAATCGTGATCAAAACTTACAGGCTCATCACCTTTCTCGGTAAGCTCTCTATTCAGTACATCAAGCATTTCTAAGAATGACATATCGGAGGAGACCTCACTTATGTCGTAATCAACAATCTTACCTTTGGCAGTGGCATTTTTCTGTCGCCATATTTTTAGTTTTAAGTCCATCTCCTATGAATTTGCTAGCTCTTATTTGTAACTTCTTTCTTTTACTTCAATGTATTTATACTCAAGCATTTCTTTGTGAAGATTCGCATCTTTCGGGGCTCCATTATGCTCCCAAGCAGCCACATACTGAAAGGCTTTGTCTCTTTTGGCTTCACCTTCAGGTGTTTGGTGTTCTTCTCTGAAATGACCTCCGCAGGATTCTTCCCTGTTTAAAGCATCTTTTGCAAAAAGTTCTCCTAATTCTAAAAAGTCAGCAATCCGACCCGCTTTTGCTAATTCCTCATTAAAACCCTCTAGGTCTCCGGGTACTTTTACTTCCTTATAAAATTCATCTCTGATGGCTTGAATTTCTTCGATGGCTGCTTTGAGATCTTTTCCATTTCTGGACATGCCTACTTTATCCCACATGATTTTGCCTAGTTTTTTGTGAAAATAATCAACGGGTTTCGAGCCCTTGTTATTGATGAAGCGTTCAAGTTGATCTTGTACACCCTTTTCAGCAGCGGCAAATTCTGGAGTGTCCACAGGAATGGCTCCGGTACGGATATCCTTGGCGAGATAATTGCCAATGGTATAAGGAAGAACAAAATAGCCATCTGCTAAACCTTGCATCAATGCTGAGGCACCAAGGCGATTGGCGCCATGTTCGGAAAAGTTGGCTTCTCCAATCGCATAGCAACCAGGAATGGTGGTCATCAAATCATAGTCAACCCAGACGCCGCCCATTGTATAGTGCACCGCGGGGTAAATCATCATTGGGGTTTCATAAGGATTTTCATCAACTATTTTTTCATACATTTGGAATAGGTTGCCATATTTAGTGGCAATAATTTCTCTCCCTAATTCAAGAACTAGGGCTTCGTTGTTGGCATCTTGGTGGGTAACCAGAGCTTTTTCTTTTCCATATCTTATTACGGCCGCAGCAAAATCTAAATAGACTGCTTCGCCGGTAGCATTTACACCAAACCCAGCATCACATCTTTCTTTGGCAGCTCTTGAAGCCACATCTCTGGGCACGAGATTACCGAAGGCCGGATAGCGACGTTCCAAAAAATAATCTCTATCTGCCTCTGCGATTGTCGTTGGCTTCAGTGTTCCTGATCGAATTGCTTTTACATCTTCTTCCTTGGCAGGCACCCAAATTCGGCCATCATTTCTTAAAGATTCTGACATCAAAGTCAACTTCGACTGGTGATCTCCGGATACGGGTATACAAGTAGGGTGTATTTGAGTGAAGCAAGGATTGGCAAACCAAGCGCCTTTTCTATGAATTTTCCAGGCTGCCGAAACATTACTACCCATGGCATTGGTGGATAAATAGAAGACATTACCATAACCTCCTGAGGCGATCACTACGGCATGAGCCGAATGTCTTTCAAGTTCACCTGTGATTAAGTTTTTGGCAATGATTCCCCTTGCTTTACCATCTACAATTACCAAATCCATCATCTCGTGACGGTTGTACATCTTTATTTTACCCCTCGCTATCTGTCTGTTCATTGCCGAGTAAGCACCTAATAGCAATTGTTGACCGGTTTGACCTTTGGCATAAAAAGTTCGAGAGACCAAAACGCCACCAAAAGAGCGATTGTCCAACAAACCTCCATAATCTCTAGCAAAAGGGACACCCTGTGCAACACACTGATCAATGATATTGCCGGATACTTCTGCTAAGCGATAAACATTTTCTTCTCTGGCCCTGTAGTCACCCCCCTTGACCGTATCGTAGAAAAGGCGATAATCTGAGTCACCGTCTCCCATATAATTTTTTGAGGCATTAATGCCGCCCTGTGCGGCGATAGAATGTGCCCTACGTGGAGAATCTTGAAAACAAAAGGCTTTGACATTATAACCCAATTCGGCCAAAGAGGCTGCGGCTGAGCCCCCGGCCAATCCTGTACCGACTACAATAATATCTATGAGCCGTTTATTGGCTGGGTTGACCAGATCTATTTTGTTCTTATATGAGGTCCATTTGTCTTCTATAGGACCTTCTGGTGTTTTAGCAGGAAAATTTTCTCCTAAAGTCATT
>CAJXAT010000141.1 GCA_913050055.1 uncultured Flammeovirgaceae bacterium
TTGTCTAAATCCAGGGGATAAAATATTAGGATTTGATTTGTCACATGGTGGTCATTTAACCCACGGATCTAGTGTAAACTTTTCTGGTAAATTATATAACCCTGTCTTTTATGGAGTAGACAAGAATACAGGAATGCTAGATTACGATGATATTGAAAGAATTGCAAAAGAAGAAATGCCTAAGATGATTATCGCAGGAGCTTCAGCATATTCTAGAGATATTGATTTCAAAAGATTCAGAAAAATTGCTGATTCTGTTGATGCTCTGCTCTTAGCAGATATTTCACACCCCTCAGGTTTGATAGCAAAAGGTATTTTAAATGATCCAATTCCACATTGTCATATTGTAACCACTACAACCCATAAAACCCTAAGAGGCCCTAGGGGTGGTTTAATTTTAATGGGTAATGATTTTGATAATCCATTTGGTAAAAGACTCAAAAATGGCAATTTAAGGAAGATGTCATCGCTTTTAGATTCAGCAATCTTTCCAGGAAATCAGGGTGGGCCCCTAGAACATGTTATTGCTGCTAAGGCTGTGGCCTTCAAAGAAGCTCTTTCAGAAGAGTTTTTACATTATATTCTTCAGGTCAAAAAAAATGCAAAGGTAATGTCTGATGAATTTTTAAAAAGGGGATATAATATTATTTCTGGAGGTACGGACAACCATATGATGCTAATAGACTTAAGAAATAAAAATATAACAGGAAAAGATGCAGAGGCTATATTAGGTACTGCTGAGATCACTGTAAATAAAAATATGGTTCCATTTGATGATAAATCCCCTTTTGTAACCTCAGGAATTAGAGTAGGTACTGCTGCGATAACTACTAGAGGATTAAAAGAGGAGGATATGGGTATAATTGTAGATTTTATTGACAGAGCAATTATTAATCACAACGATTTGGACTCCTTGCATAAAATCGGTTCTCAAGTAATTGATTTTATGAAAAAAAGACCACTTTTTGCTGGTTAATCTTCAATAATAATATGCTGATAAGCTCCAAGATCTGGAGAATTTAATCTATTAGTATTTAGAATGTCAAACGGAGTAATTTCAGCAAATTCAATACTTCCTAATCCTATTATTTCAGAATTTTGATCAATTCTTAAATCATTTTCAAAGGGTGCGATAAAACTTGCGTTTAAATTTAGATAGATATTATTGTACTTTTCTGAATTTGAAAAATCATAATTGATTTCATCAGAAAAGTAATCACTTACATCGTTAAATTTGATTAAAGAGTTAATAAAATTAAAATCAAGATTTTGGTTTCCTAGTTGTTCAATTAGAAATTCAATATTTTGATTACCAGTTATTATTGAATTACTTATTGATAGCTGAAAATTTTCGTTTACAAATTCATTTTCGTCAGAGTCAATAAAAAAATTATTTACCAATAAAGATGGATATTGTCTTAATCCTAAATTCCAATAATTAGAAATTGTACAATGGTTTAGCTCATAATTCCCTCCGTAAGTAGCTGCAAATGATGATTGACCAGATTTGTTGATAATCGTATTTTCTGCAAAAATAGACGAGGATCTCGCAAGAACTCCAAAATTACTAGAATTGAATATTTTTACATTTTTCAAGCTCAACTGATATTCAGAATCATTTTGACCTCCAACAGTGTATATTCCTATAGAGCTATTTTTAATTGTAGTGTAATTAAATTCGTTTTCTATACTACCATTTAACAACCAAATCGCACCCCATTGACCAGGAATATCCTCAAATGATGGTTCAAGCCTATCACCTTCAAAAATCACTTCATTTTCATATAATTCAGAATCTAAACTAATTTCTCCGTACGTTTTTATACTAGCTCCTTGTGTAACAATAATTCCAGAATTTTCATGAAAATGTATTCTTGATCCCTTTTCAATAATCAATTGATCTCCGCTATTCACAGCAGCATAGCCGTAAATCACATAGGGTTTTTCGTTGGTGAAATTAAGCTCTTCATTTGTTAAAAACCTACCTCTAATATTGGTTTCTTCGTTTACCCCGTCTCCGTTAAAATCAATTGAAAGCGTTTCGTATGTATAATCCTGATTGTCTTCATACCTTTCAGGATATATAAAAACAGCGTCTTTAACCAAAGTAACCAATTCAACATATTGTGTATTATTAAGATTTAAAAATTCAATTTTGTCCTGATATAAAAAGGATTGTTGAAGATTGTTTATTTCGTTTATATCTATTGTAGTCTCAACAAATATGTATAGGCTATCGTTAGCTAAAAGCTCAATGTTTTCAAACCTTTTTCCATTTTCATCATTTTGGTTATATATTCCGTCAACATTTAGCCTGTAATATGAACCCTGACCATTTGCTAACTTAATTTCAGGGATTATAATATTGTCACTGGAATTGTTATAAACTTTTAGATTATATGTGCTAGATCCTATATTAGTAAATACAGTGTCTAGATATACTGTATCCTTTGAAAATTCTAATAAGTTTTCGTTTAATTCAAAATTGATTTCATCATTACAGCTATTCCAAAAAGAAAGGATTATTATAATGAATGAAGTTTTTAAAATAAATTGATAAAAATTATTCATTTTGTAAGATTTTAATTTCAAAAATTTTATCCCACATTTTGCCAGTTACAAAAATGCTGTTAGAAGTTTCATTATATGCAATACCGTTTAATACATCTAAATCTTTATGATTTGTTACTTTTTCTCTTAACGATGATAAATCAATAACACCCTCTACTATTCCATTGTCAGGATTTATGATTGCAATACCCTCAGCACCATATATGTTCCCATATATTCTGTCATTAATCCATTCAAGCTCATTTAGATTGGTAAGTTTCCTTTTATTTGTGTGAGGTTGAATGTAGTCTAACTCTTCTAATGATTTTGGATCTAATAGCCATATTTTATCTGTGCCATCGCTTTTATAAAGAGTCTCCCCATCATTACATAATCCCCATCCTTCAATACTTTTTTTATATTGAAAGGAATCAATTAATTTAAAACTCTCTAAATCATAAATAAATCCTATTTTGGATTGCCATGTTAATTGATATATTTTTTTATCGAATAATGTTATTCCCTCTGCAAAATATGCATCATCAATGGGCAAATTTCTAAGAACTTTCCCCGATTTATAATCTATTTCTTTTAGTTCTTCGTTAGGTTTGCTGGTTTCTGGCAAGATGATTTTCGCCATGAGCAAGCCGCCTGGCGCGGCCATAAAGCTGGCTGCAAGTAAATATTTAAGCTCTACACCCATGCCGGCGTAACCTGCCATTACAGAGCCTGCAATGGAAGCAAGGCCCCCCACCATAATGGCGAAAAGCTCAGAACGGGTCATGTGTGGGATGAATGGGCGAACGACTAACGGCGCCTCAGTTTGGCCGACAAAAATATTGGCCGCTGACGACATAGACTCAGGACGACTTGTGCCTAGCGCTTTTTGTAGAAAGCCACCAATCACCTTAATAACAATGCCCATTACCTTAAGGTGGTATAAGACCGCAATTAGGGCTGAGAAAAACACGATAACAGGAAGCACGTTAAAGGCGAAAATAAACGCTATCGATTTGTCGCCAATAGGGCCAAATAGAAAATTAATCCCTTCTTGGCTGTAGGCAATAATATTGGCGACAAATTTTGTCGCGCTTAACAAGACTTCTTTACCAGGTTCCGAGTACAGGACAAAGGCGCCAACCGATGCTTGAATAGCAAATGCGCCGCCTACAGTGCGCAGATTAATACTGCGTTTTGCGGAGGATAACGCGAAAGCAATACCCAGAAGGACGGCTATGCCCAGTAAACTTACCATAGTAATGTTCCCTTAAAGAAGCGCTTGCTGAATGTGTGATTTAATCACATCTAATGCAATTTGGTTTTTGCCACCTTGCGTCACTACTACGTCGGCAGTGAAGCGGCTAGGTTCGATAAATTGATGATACATAGGCTTAACAGTTTCTTCGTACTGTTTTGCCACAGATTCAATACTACGACCGCGTTCTTTTAGGTCGCGCATCATTCTGCGCATCAAACAAATATCAAGAGGAGTATCAATGAAGATCTTCACGTCGTACAAAGGAAGTAGATCAGTACGAGCAAGTAGCATGATACCTTCAAGAATAATGACTGGCGCAGGATTTAGACGCTCAGTTTCAGGCAAACGCGTATGCGTTTTATAGCAGTAATGTGGATAGTCAATAGGCTGACCATCGCGCAATGCTTGCAAGTGTGCTTTCAAAAGCTCATGTTCAAAGGCATTCGGGTGATCATAGTTGTTCTTCTCACGTTGCTCCATGGGAAGATGATCTTGCGCACGGTAGTAGTGATCTTCGCGCAGCACTTGAACAGGGCGGCCTTGAGCACTGAAGCCGTTAAACAAATTTTTTGTAAAAAGAGACTTCCCAGAGCCAGAAGCTCCAGAAATGGCAATAATAAGTGGCGATTGCATAGTACTATAAAGCTGATTTTGTTGGTGCAAAGATACGCGTTTAGGCCTCGCGAATCAATGTTATATTCACAAGTTCTCGGTTTTTGGATCGGTCTTTGCTAGAACTTTATCGTATTTTCAAGGTATTGCAGGGTGTTTAGTCAGCATGCAAAAAATACCAAAAAGTTCTCCAAGTGGTCAGTTTTTAACTGAACAAGTCAAAATATCGCTAGTTACCAATTATCTCTATATCGTCGTCCTTAATACTCGGTAATGCATACGAATGCTGCTTTGAGCGAGAGCCCTCACCTTGCGCTCTGGGTGGGTAGTAGGTCTCTTTTTCATCAACATAACCAGAAAATACATCGTCAAGTGCTGCGCGTATTTCGCTGAGGGTTTTATCTAAATTTGCATTGAAATCTGGGCGTTTTCGCTTGGTATGGCCCAATTCGATTAATCGACCAAAACTCTTGTTGGCCAGAGCCAGTAGTTCAGTCGGAACGTCTTTATGTGGCTGTAGAGGCTGATCGGGGTGCTCTATACAATATTTTACTAGAGCCGTGTAAAAGCACAGTGGTTTATTCTGCAACGTGATGGCTTTGTCATCGATTCCGTTAGAAATCGTTTTATCTTTTAAGTTGATTACGAGTTTTGGGGAAGGAGGGATAACTTCTTCTAAGGTTGCGCGTTTCCTTTTGGTTTTACTCGAAACAGCAAAAAATGGTGTAACGAGTAATGATGCGATAAGCGCAGTCCAACTAAAAGCAAAAGTACTGGTGACGGCTTTACTTCGCATCTCTACCTTAATGACTTGTTCAGCGTTGACGAAATTTGCCGTAAAAGACAAAGGGTAACCCGTAAAGTCTTCATTGCTCGTCACAATATCTTGGATTCCTCTGACTAGAACGGGGTAGTTTTCGTCCTTAAGCGTGCCGTTTAGTTTTCCAAGATAACGGTAAATGGCGAACTGATTTACAGGCGTGTTAAGGGTGTTGTTTCCAACGTCTAAAAACGCGCTGTCTAGGCTTACCCTTCGCTCTACCTTATCAAGTGCACGGTGAAGAGAAGTATGGTGTGAAAAGTATTGTGCAGTCAAAGCGATGCATTGGAAACATGCTAACAAGACAAGACCATTAAAGATGATAAAGGCTTTGGGCTTAAAATATATTCTCTTACTACCCATTAGTTACACCCTTCCTCTAATGTAATAGTTTTGTAATAAGGTCTAGGATGAGACATTGCAACTTCATGAATTACCGACTGT
>CAJXAT010000142.1 GCA_913050055.1 uncultured Flammeovirgaceae bacterium
AAATGAGATTGATTCATTGGTTTGATAATAATATTTCCAAAAAATATTTACAGTATACCGGTTATGATCCCATCTTATTGGCCAGTACCGAATTTTATAGAATTGTGATTAATGAAGATACTTTAAATTATATTTTTGCACGAATCAAATTATTGCGTTGATGAGAAACCTCTGGATATTTATTGTATTACTCGCAGGCGTTCAATGCGGACCGCAAAGTTCGTCTGAGGTATTTGATAAAGGCGGATCACTAGATGTTCAAGGACATAGAGGTATGCGGGGGTTGTTTCCTGAGAATTCTATTTTAGGATTCCTTAAAGCGTTGGAGTTAGGGGTGAATACCCTAGAATTGGATATTGTAATGTCAGGGGATACCCAATTGGTGGTGAGTCATGAGCCTTTCATTTCATCAGCAATCTGTCAGTATCCTGGGGGTGAACAGATACCCAAAGAAATGGAAAAGGATCTGAATATGTATCATATGACTTACCAAGAGATCAAGACATTTGATTGTGGCTCAGTATTCAACAATGACTTTCTTTTGCAAGAAAAAAGCAGGGTTTCAAAACCTTTATTGACAGAGGTTTTAGATACTGTTGAGCAGGTGGCAACCGCCAAAGGTCAGCTTATTCATTACAATATAGAATTAAAATCTGAACTAGCATCAGAGGGTGTTTATCATCCAGAAGTCGGAGTATTTTGTCAAGTAGCTTATCAGGTGATCAACGATCAAGTAGATTGGCGTAGAATTACCATTCAGTCTTTTGATTTTCGAATCCTGCGATATTTTAATAATTATTATCCGGAGGTTCAATTGGCGCTACTTATTGAAAATGAGTTTTCTTGGGAGTTAAACATTGATTCTCTCGGATTTAAACCTGAAATATATAGTTGCGACTACACCCTATTGGGTGCAGAAACCACTAGGGAATTGCAAGAGAAAAATATGAAGGTTATTCCTTGGACGGTGAATGATTCTTTGGATATGCGGCAACTTATTCATTGGGGAGTCAATGGATTGATTACAGATTATCCTAATATTGCCCTTCAAATATTAAACTAATAAGATGAGTACTAAGAGATATGATGTTTATGCCATTGGAAATGCCATTGTCGATTATGAAATTGAAGTTGACAACACCTTTTTAGAAGCAAATGGTGTGGAGAAAGGGTTGATGACATTGGCCGAACAAGACCGGCAAGATGGTTTATTGCGAGCAGCGAAAAGTAACATAAGAAAAAAACAAGCGGGAGGTTCTGCTGCTAATTCTGTAGTAGCCCTTGCACAGTTGGGGGGTACTGGCTTTTATTCATGCAAAGTTGCTTCGGATGATGACGGTACATTTTATAGGGACGATTTAGTAGAACAAGGGGTAGCTACCAATTTATCTGATATAAAGCTCGATGAGGGTGTGACAGGAAAATGCTTGGTAATGATTACTCCCGATGCTGAAAGAACGATGAGTACTTTTTTAGGGATTTCATCACATCTTTCTTTCTCAGAATTGAATTTAGATCAATTAGAGAATTCTCATTATTTGTTTTTGGAGGGATATTTGGTTTCAAGTCCTTCTGGTTTTGAAGCGATAAAAGAAGCAAAAAAGCGGGCAAAAACGGGAGGTGTTAAAATAGCGATTACCTTCTCAGATCCAAGTATGGTCAAATATTTTGGAGACCAAATGCATGAAGTGGTGAGAGAAGGCGTTGATTTACTCTTTTGCAACGAGGAAGAAGCTCGGTTGTATGCCGGAACTGACGATTTAACGCAGGCGATTGAAAAGTTAAAAAAAATCACAAAGTCTTATGTTTTAACTCTGGGGAGTAAAGGGGCTCAGATCTGGGATGGTGAGAATATCCATCACATTGATGCTGTAAAGACAGAGGCCGTTGATACAACAGGTGCCGGAGACATTTATGCAGGTACTTTTTTGTATGGAATTAATCATGGACTCTCTTATATGGAGGCTGGAAATTTAGCGAGTTTGGCAGCTTCTCAAGTGGTATCACAATATGGTCCAAGACTAAAGAAATCTAAAATTCGAGAATTTCTTGCTGAGATAAAGAATAAAAACTAACACTTACTTTGTAAATGGATATGTATTAACCTATTTTTGCCCTCCGTTTTGCTAAAACAAAATAATAAAATTCGATGAAAAGGACATTTCAGCCATCAGTAAGGAAAAGAAAAAACAAGCATGGGTTTAGATCCAAAATGGAGACAGCCAGTGGTCGAAATCTCCTCGCCAGAAGAAGGGCAAAGGGAAGGAAAAAGTTAACCGTTTCTGACGAGAAACGAACCAAATAACATTGAGGGCATGAGTGTATCAGCCCAACCAAAACCTGATTGCAGTTTTTCTAAGACTGAAAGGCTGAGTAGTAAAGTAAAAATAGAGGAGCTTTTCAAAAGAGGTTCCTCTTTTCGTTTAGAAAAATTCCGGATCATACTACTTTCACAACCACTGAATCAAGGCAGGCAGGTCCTTATCAGCGTACCTAAAAAACTTCATAAGTCAGCTGTAAGTCGAAATAGAATCAAACGGCTCATTCGCGAAGTCTATAGAAAGAATAGGGAAGTTATCAATGCTAGAGGTCAGGGTTCTCTCATGGCAATCATCTACCTCGGGGCCACCATGCCTACCCATAGCGAGGTGGAAGGGCAACTTATTGAACTCTTCAAACGTTTGAATATAATTAAAGATGAGATTGTCTAAATTTAACGTACAATGAGAAAGTATCCTTTCATAATCATTCCAATAATTCTTTTTTCATTTCTTGCCTTTAAAACCGTAGAGCAGGATGATCGCTATTTTCAGATCGTGAAGAATCTAGATGTTTTTACTACCTTATTTAAAGATTTAAATGCCTACTATGTGGAAGAGATTAATCCGACTGAGTTGATGAAAATAGGTATTGATGCCATGCTGTCATCTCTGGATCCCTATACGGATTATATTCCAGAAGATGATATTGAAGATTATCGGACCATGACCACGGGTGAATATGGGGGTATTGGAGCGGTCATAGAAAAGAAGGAGGGAATCAACACGGTAGTCATGCCCTACAAGAACGCACCTGCAGCGCGCTCGGGACTTTTGATCGGGGATCAAATCTTAAAAATAAATAATATTGCGTTAAGAGGAAAGAAAGCCTATGAGATCAGCAATCTCTTAAAGAGTCAGGTTAATGACCACATAACCTTGGAAATCAAAAGAATGAATAAGCCGGAGGTCTTTGAAATTTCCTTGGTAACCGAAAAAATAGTTATCAAAAACGTACCCTACGCTGGGTTAGTGAAAGCGGGTGTAGGTTACATTAAGTTAACAGATTTTACTACCAATGCAGGTAAAGAAGTAGGTGAGGCCCTCAAGGAATTAATGGAACAAGGAGTGTCAAAACTTATTTTAGATTTGAGAGGTAACCCAGGAGGTCTATTAGATGAGGCTATCAATGTTTCCAATATATTTATACCCAAGGGGACCGAAATCGTGATTACAAAGGGTAAATTAGAGGAATGGACGAAAGTCTACAACACAAAGAACCAATCTATTGACGCTAAAATTCCATTGGTTGTCTTGATCGATGAGCGTAGTGCGTCTGCGGCTGAAATTGTGGCAGGTGTTGTGCAAGATTATGATAGAGGGGTATTGGTAGGCAGAAAAACTTATGGTAAAGGATTGGTTCAGCAAACACGACCACTGGCTTACAATGCTCAATTAAAAGTCACCACTGCTAAATATTACATACCTAGCGGGCGTTGTATTCAAGCGGTTGATTACAGTACGAAAGGGACAACCAAAATAGCCGATTCATTGAAGTCCACTTTTAGGACATCAAGCGGCAGGGCGGTACTGGATGGAGGGGGTGTGGACCCTGATATTTTGATCGACCCATCTAAATTTGCTGCGGTGTCTTATAGGTTGATGCAAAAGAATTTAATATTTAACTATTCTACGAAGTATTATTTTGATCATGACACATTGGTGAGTGCGAGAGATTTTGAGCTAAGCGAGCCAGAATTCCAACAGTTTTTAGCCTGGCTAGGGCGCCAATCTTTTGATTATCAAACACCGCTTGAAATCAAATTAGAACAAGCACTAGACTTGGCCAAATCAGCAGCTAGAAGTGAGCAAGTTCACCAAAGCATTATTGAACTCAATGTGCTTCTTCAAAGCGAAAAAAAGAAGGATTTAATCCACCATGAAAGTGAAATAAAGCAGCTACTAGAACAAGATATTGTCAGTAGATATTTTTTTCAAGAAGGGATTATTGAAGCTTCTTTTGATACGGATTTGGTCATTCTTAAAGCCGTTGAAATATTAGAAGATACCGAATCTTATGATGGCATATTAAAACCCAATTGATTTGATTTTAAGTCTTGAAACCTCGACATCTGTATGCTCACTGGCGTTGCATCAAGAGGGACTGTGCCTCGCAGAGCAGGTTTACAACCTGCCCAAGTCACATGCTACCTTAATGCCTGAGGTCATAAGGCAGTTGTTAGATAATTTAAACGTAGAGCGAAACGCATTAGAAGCCATTGCGATATCAGATGGACCGGGATCCTATACGGGATTGCGCATAGGTACCGCTACGGGGAAAGGACTTTGCAGTGCATTGGAAATCCCCCTAATTTCTATTAATTCCTTGGACATCATGATTGAAGAGATGCGACCTATAGTTGCGGACATCAGTTATATTGCACCCATGATTGATGCCCGACGTATGGAAGTGTATATGAAGTTGATCGATAAAAAAGGTTCGGCGTTAAAGGATACCCGAGCGGTGATTTTAACACCTGACTTATTTGATAACTATATTGAGCATGCAATACTCTTGGTCGGGGATGGAGCCAGAAAATGTGAAGGATTTATTGATCATCCTCACCTAAAAATAGCGCCCGATATTTATCCGCGCGCCCAATGTATGGGTATATTAGCCTTTCAAAAGTTCAAAGAGGGATCTTTTGAAAATTTACAAGATTTTGAGCCAAATTACCTCAAAAAATTCCATACCATGCCCTCCAAAAATCCTTTAGGCAATTTATGAAAAAAGAAGATACCATCGTCAATAGAGTAGAAAAATCAGGGCTCTTGACCATTGATTTAGAAGATTATCTCACGGATATTCAAACGCGGGTCATAGATCTTAAGGCTTATCTTTTTCAGGGCTTGGTGTTAAAAGAGAAAGATTTTCGACGTGCATTAAAGGAGCTTGATGGGAGGCAGTTCAAAGAAGTGGCGGTCTTAATTACTTGTACAGCAGACGCTATCATTCCTGCTTGGGCTTACATGCTGCTCATGTCTAAGTTGGCGGGAGTTACGCAGTCTATTGCGATTGGGAATGAAGCAGATTTAGAACGTGTAGTGATCGATCATGCGATTCATAAAATCAAATGGTCGGATTATGCGGATGCCAAAGTAGTTGTTAAAGGATGTGGATCCGTTCAACAAAGGGATTATGCTTATGCGAAGCTGACCCAGGCCTTATTGCCCCATGTGGCCAGTGTCATGTATGGTGAGCCATGCAGCACGGTCCCTGTCTATAAAAAGCCAAGATAGACCCCAATAATAATTGCCATTATTCTTAAAAATTAATGGGATAAATGTTACATCTATGAAGCATTGTTTTATATTTGTCGGCCCTAAAAGTAAGGGATAGCAGTGAGTGTGAGAGTTGCG
>CAJXAT010000143.1 GCA_913050055.1 uncultured Flammeovirgaceae bacterium
ATATCCACATTAGCCTTTTGGGGTACTCTCATTTCGAGACACCAAAAAACACCATTAACTAGTAATCTTCTAGTACCCGTGAACAATAAATCCGTTGAAGCACCGATCGTGGAGCAAAATACTTTCCCTTTTTTGCCACTTTGCAATTGATAACTCTTGATCCACGCGATTGGCATCATTGGATCATTCTTGTTGATTTCAATTTTTTCACCCTCCTCTTCTTCCTCTTCCAAATCTGCCAATTCAGAATCTGTAATCCTCATGCCATAAAGCCTATCTTTTCTATCATATTCGCCAGTTCTATTCATGACCTGTCCCAATACTAAAGGTTGAGAATCTCCTGGCAAGGGTAATCTGACACCATATACATCAGTTGGCCCCCAGATATCACCTTCGTTTATCCCATTCCAAATTGGATGTGATTCTGTACCAAGTGCTTTAATCCCAAGTGTACTTTGGTGACGATGCTCTCCGTGATGAGAAATCCATTTCTCCCCAAGCACAGCACGACCAAATCCACCTTTCCACTCATCATCCCCGTCATAAAAGTTTCCATAGTGTACGAATTTCGAATCAAAATCTATTTCAGAAAAGTTAAAAGCGTGAGTCGATGTTCTTATACCCATAACCGGTTTTCCGAGTTTTAGATAGTCATCGATGTATTGCATTTGTTCATCAGGCAAGGCTCTAAATCTGGTAAATATTATCATCATATCAGCATTTTGTAGCATTTCCAAACCAGGAATATTATTCAAATTATTAGGATTTACAATTCCTGGCTCACCTTTATCCTGAGCAAACAACACGGTACAATTGAATCCATGTTTTATAGACAATATTTTTGCCAATTGAGGTAACGCCTCTTCAGACCTATACTCCTCATCACCTGATATAAGAACAATATTAGGCATATTAACTCTTCCTTTGTAGACGAGCCACTCTTTCACCTGATCACTTTCTTCTTTATCGATACAATATACATTGCCACAATTAATCCTCATCGCCACCAAAAATGTAGCTATTATTATATTTGTTCTCATATATTTTTGTTTTTAAAATCATGAATATTAATTCTGCATAAAAAATTCTGTAGTGACCTTATTGAACTTTTCTAAATCCTCCCAATGATGAACATGTCCCCCGCGTGGAAATGATATATAGCTTGAATTCTTTATTCCTTTATGTAACATTTTTGAAAATTCTGGAGGAGTAAAAATATCCATATTACCAACGGTAATAAGTGTTGGAATATTGATTTCTGATAGCCTTGAAACAGTATCATGATGGATACAAGCATCTAGCTGTCCCTCAAAACCTTCCTGAGTTTGAGGGTTTAAATTGGATGCTGCTCCCTCCTGTCCTAGTCTGAGATCATTCATACCATTTTCATAGAAAGGCGGTGCAAAAATCCATAGTTGCAATAATTCCATAAAATCACTAGCCCTACTTGTTACTCTCAATTTTTTCAGGCTTTCATAAACAGTTTTCGCATAATTATTAAATCTTGGCCATGTACTAATCAGTGCCATGCTGCGCACTCGATTAGCATGATTTAGAGCCAATTGCTGGGTAATTGCGCCCCCCATTGAAATACCTGCCACTCTTGCTTTTTCAATACCTAAATAGTCCATAACAGCAATAGTATCATCTGCCATCATTTCAGTAGTATAGGGACCTATCGGCTGATCAGAAAGACCAACTCCCCTGTTATCAATTAAAATACAATTAAAATACTTTTCATATTTGGCCACATGCTTTTCCCAAACCTTCCCCTCAGCTCCAAAGCCCATAATTAGAACCAAAGGGTCTCCTTGACCCCGCATTTGAAAATAAATCTTTGCTCCACTTGATTCGGCGTAATTACCCATAATGGTTAATAAATTTAAGCTTTACCCCATTCCTTTTTAATGAACTCAAATCCTTTTTGATAGATCTCATCAGTGGGAGAAAAATCTCGCCACACGTTAATTGAATTTGCAAATTCCGGTATAATGGTCGAGAAAGCTTCAATAGTCAGCCATCCATCGTAATTAACCGACCTAAGTGAATCAAAGACTTCGTCCCAACTAATTTGGCCCTTGCCCGGAGTACCACGATCATTCTCACTAATATGGACGTGTTTTAAGTAGGGAGCTATTTTATTAATGGCTTCGCGCTGACTTTTCTCTTCCATATTGGCGTGGTGAGTATCATAGATGGCACCCACATTTGGATGGTTTGCGGACTTCACTAATTCTTTCAAGTCAACCATGGTATTAACCAAATAACATTCAAACCTATTTAATGCTTCTGGTGTTAACATTATTCCTGCTTGCTGAGCATAATCACCGGCCTTATGAAGCATTTCAGCACTCCATTTTTTCTCATCCGCGGTAGGCAATTCTCTTGTAAAATAAGCAAATGCAGAATGTAAAGGTCCACAAATTACATCAGATCCAGCACCATGAGACACATCGATGGCCCATTTCAAACGTTCAAGGCCAGCTTCTCTAATTACTCGATCAGGGCTAGCAATATTAGTACTCTCTGAGAGAGAAGTTACACAAGTAACTCCCATATCTAGGCTGGAGATTTGTTTACCTATCCTTGAATAATGTGCTACATCTCCTTCTCCTAATGGAAGTTCAACACCATCAAAGCCGGTTTTCTTTAATTTTTCAAAAACGCCAAAATGTTGCTCAGTGACATGATTTGTCCAAAGCAACATATTTATACCAATTTTCATTCAATTAGGTTTATTTTTATTATTTACTTATTTCTTCATCCAAAAAAACAGAAAAGCAAAAAGCAGAATCAATATTCCTGGAAATGATAGCATACTCCCTAACGTAGCCTGACCCGCGATTAGCTCTAATTCATCACCTTTGTAACCTGCTGCTGCTGCTGCTGCTTTATCTGAATCAATCCAGCCTCCTATGATAGGTTGAAATATTGAAGTGGAAAACATACCTACTGCCCCAACTATAGACATTCCTAAAGCTCCACTTTTCGGTATTTTATCCGCAATAAAACCTATCATATTTGGCCAAAAATAAGTGATCCCAAGCGCAAAAAATATTGCAGCTACGTATGCCATTGCCCCCGTCTGGGTACTAAAAAGAAAAATTCCTATCGTAGCCAGTATAGCTGATCCTAAAAGAACTCCTGTTTGATCAAACTTTTGCACAACATCCCCACCAAAATACCGAGCTACGGCCATCAAGCCTGTAACTAATGCCAAAATCAACATCGGTTGAGCGCCACTTTTTGCCAATATTAAACCCACCCACTGTTGCGGTCCAAACTCTGAAATAGCTGTTAATGCCATACATGCCATCATAAAAATAAATAATGGAGAAAGCATGGCCTTAAAATTTACCGATAATGAGGCCTTTTCTTTAGTTTTCGCTTCTGGCCATTGCTGCTCATAAAATAGATAAGCATAGGCCAATGTTGGTAGAAGAATAATCCAAATCTGGGTCTCCCAATCGAAGCCGGAATCAGTCATAAATTTCGAAAGGAGACTACCGATAACAATTCCTCCAGGAAACCACATGTGAAAACGATTCATCATTTTGCTCATTAAATTCCCTTCATAGGCATCTGCAATCATCGGATTACATGCCGCCTCAGTACATCCATTTCCAAGACCTATTAGTAATGTCGAAATGAGTAATCCAGCATAATTTCCGCTGTAAATGGTCATAATGATCCCAATCGCATGAGCAAGAAATGCAAATTGCATTATTTTTTGACCTCCTACCTTATGATAAATTAAACCTCCAAATACCATGGAGATCGGAAAACCTAAAAACCACATAGAATTGATGTAGCCCAGTTGCTCTGCCGATAATTCTAGCTCTTCTCCTAGTTCTGGAAGGATACCGGCTCTTATACTGAATGAAAGTGCAGTAGTAACTAGGGCAAGGCAACTGCCATAAAACAATCTTATATGGTTATTATCATTCATATAACTACTATTTACAAGAATCTATACTAACTCTAATGAAATCCTGCAATGACAACTTTTTTTTAGATAACAATTGGTGCAAATACTAATTATTATTTTCAACTAAACATATTTTATTGCGTCACAACTGCCAATTCTTTTGAACTCGATCCAGCCAAGTTATGGATAGTGTTTTGAACTTTCCCTTGGAATAAATTCCCATTTAAATCCATAACTTTATACGCAATAGTCATCACATCAATAGGTTTAATGTCGGGCAAAACTAGTTTTACACTCTTTTTATCATCACTAACTTCTACCTTAGTAATATTAAGTTTCTTAGTGTTGTATCTTTCCGATCCATAATCGCTACTTCTAATAATATCCCAGGTCTGGACTTCAAAATTTTCAGGATTGGCTACTTTTTCTGCATCTAATTCGGATGCAAAAGATAATTGAATACCATCCTCTGCTGCATTAAGCTTGATAGGAACGCTAACTGGATTACCAGTATATCTTATCCTATAAAGATCACCGGTTCTCATATTTTTTGACGTACTCCATGCAGACATTCCACACAGATACAAATTACCATCTTCCGGATGGAATCTACCTCTCATAACACCAGTGTAAAATTTCAATTGAGGCATGTCAACAATACCTCCTTGTCTCTGTCCATTTACCTCCTCATGCAATACCAGTTGCATCTTTCCATAACCATAAGAAAAACTCAAAAGCCCTCCATTCAAGGGACCCCATTTTTCGCTATCAATCCACAAAAGCTCAGATGGTGATCGATCAAATTCCATATCCACCCAAACCATAGGAGGTTCCATGGCCAAATCACTAGAATCAGCGGGAGGGTTATATCCCCACATATTCCCAAAAAAATTATTTTCTTTTCCAACATCTATCCAATTAATCCTATTCATAGGGTTCCAATATCCTTGCTGATCCGTAACTAAAAAACTTCCATCGGGATTCAAACAAACACCATTTGCAGCTCTAAAACCTGAAGCAATAATTTCTGACTTTTTACCATCTTTACTGACTTTTATTAAGGTACCATGTTGAGGAACTAACGCCTCACGAGCATGCCTACCACTTTTGGCATAATAAAAATTTCCTTCTTTATCTACCTGTAATCCCATGGCAAATTCGTGGAAATGATCGGTAACCTGATGGTCATTGTTAAAACTTTCATAAAAGTCCGTTTCCTCATCTCCGTTTAGGTCTCGTAAAAGAACAAGTTGGTCTCTACAAGTCACATAAATCTTTTCGTCTAATACTTTGATTCCTAATGGTTGGAAAAGCCCTGAACCTATTCTCTTCCATTTTAATGTATTACCAACTTTAGTTAAACCAGTTATCAAGAAAATGTCACCATCAGTAGTACAAGCCACGGCCCTATTTCCATCTTTCATAAAATCAATCCCACTCAATTTCATTCGTGCATTCCAAGGATTTTCAAATGGCGGAGACAAATGATCTACAGCTAATAGGTCATCATTATTACCTCTAACTATACTACTCTCTAAAACTTGAGGGTAATGCGCCGGGCCTCCCTTTGTAAATTTTAACAAAAAT
>CAJXAT010000144.1 GCA_913050055.1 uncultured Flammeovirgaceae bacterium
TTTTATTCTGAGGCCTCATGAATGCCATCTTAAATATGAGAGTTATTGGATAAAAAAACTGGGATGGAAGGGTGAATACCCCCGATTTCCATGAATAAAATCATCAATAGCATGAACAAAAACGGGCATAATTTTAGATTTTTTTTGATGATGCTTTATGATTGGATAATCATTATCCAATCATTGCAGGCTCAAAGCTATGAGCTGGAGATACCCAATAAGGCATTGAAAATCAAGATCAATCTGTACAGGTATGTATCAATTTCCATCGATCATCATCAGGAAAGAGTTCTTGATATTAACCAAATTTCTATGGGACTGGATGCCCACGTTTTAGATTACATATTCCTGCAACGGTCTAAAGCTATTTATGTTAACAAAAGAGCATTGACTTATGCGGTTTGAAAAAGAACTCAGTGGATGGGAAAATGGATCGAAGCATAGCCCTATCTGGGTCAATGCCCCAGCCCGAATTAATCTTATTGGGGAACATACTGATTATAACTATGGATTTGTCCTGCCTGCAGCCATCGATAAAACCGCCTATTTTTTAATTCAATTAAGGAAGGATAATCATTGTAAGATAGAAGCCAAGGATTTGGGAGATCATTTGATTTTTGATTTTCAAGATGACCTAAAACCGTCGGCCAAAAATTGGCAAAACTATTTTTTGGGCGTAATGCATTATATGAAAAGTAGTGGTAAGGTAAAACAAGGGTTCAATTTGGTGTTCGAGTCTGACATCCCCACAGGTGCCGGAATGTCTTCTTCTGCGGCGCTGGCTTGTGGTTTTGGTATGGCTATAAATGAGGCCTATCAATTGGGTTTGAGCAAGCAGGAAATTGCCGAAATCGCGCAACTTGCAGAGCACCATTTTGTAGGTGTAAAATGTGGAATTATGGATCAGTATGCCTGTATGCTTGGTATAGAGGGCCATGCACTGAAACTTGATTGTAAGACGCTTCAGTATCAATATCAAAAAATCCAATTAGATAATTATCAGCTTGTCTTGATCGATTCTAAAGTCAAACACGAGCTCGCCTCAACGGAGTATAATAAAAGAAGGAAGGAGTGCGAAAGGGTAGTTTCAGCTCTCAAAAAACAGGATTCTACCATTGCTACTTTAAGAGATGTAACGCAAGATCATCTTACAAATTTCGGAAAAAACTTGGATTCGGTTGCTATTAAGCGATGTGACTATGTGATCAATGAAAATATAAGGGTGGTTGAGGCTTGCCAAGCATTACATTCGAATGACCTCGAATTATTTGGAGCATTGATGTATCAATCTCATCAGGGCTTGGCCCAGGATTATGAGGTAAGCTGTGAAGAATTGAATTTTTTGGTAGACGAAGCAAGACAAAGCGACCACATTATTGGGTCAAGAATGATGGGAGGAGGTTTTGGTGGCTGCACCTTAAATATCATAGCGCAATCAAATGCTGAGGAAGTAGTCAACTCCATATTGAGTAGCTATAAAGAAAAGTCGGGCATGGATGGGGGATCATATTTTATTGAAATCAAAGAGGGTTGTAAAATATTGGATAGCGGAGCTCAAGATTCTTAATATCATAAATGATTATTATCGCTGTAAGGGAAAGCTCACATCTTAGTTTAATTTAGCAGATTGATTGTCATAATTTCATTATGAGTTATAATAGCATATTTGTTCTTTAAATACAAATGATGAGTGTCCAAAAGTTAAAGTTTGATGGTCTACTAGGAAACCATCAGAATGTACGTTACGTTGATGAAATCTTTTAAATCTGGACTGTGCATTAGGGATTATTTTATGAAAGGTAGAAACTTGAGGAACATTAATTTTTATTTAAGACTAGCTTTGAACTTTGTTTTTAGTAGCTAAAATAATTGCGTATTCAAATGGATTTGTTTTTAGTCATCTGTGGGGCGTTGATTTCGGTAATGAATCCTTTGGGGACTGTACCTATTTTTGTGGGATTAACGCAAGAGCATACGACACCAGAAAGAAATAAGATTGCCTTTTGGGCCTCTTTCAATGTTTTGGTTATATTATTGATCTCTTTTTTTGCAGGTAAGTTTATTTTAATATTTTTTGGGATTACCTTAAATTCATTAAAAATTGCAGGGGGATTGATCATTACTTTTTCGGGTTTTTCGTTGCTGACAGGAGCCTTTGCCAAATCTAAAGGTATGAGCAAAGATTCAGTACAAGAAGACATCAATACCCGTTCAGATATTTCATTAACGCCATTGGCACTTCCTATGATTGCGGGACCCGGTACTATATCATTACTGATTACGTTTAATCAAGAGCATATAGGTTTAGTCAATGTCATGATCATCTTGGGGGCCATCATTGTTTCAACTCTTTTCGTTTTTCTGATACTCAGAAGCTCTTTTGTGATTGTTAAAGCAATGGGCGCCTCAGGTATCAACGCGTTATCAAGAATCATAGGCTTTATTGTTATTGCTATTGGGGTTGAGTTCATTACGGCTGCGATAACGAGTATCTTTCATATCAAATAAACTTATCTTCTCCTCATCTTACCACGTATCCTGGGATAGGTAGGTTAGTTCTTAATCGGTCCAAGGGGAATTCATAAAATGAAGAATATATGGAGACATTCAATTATTTAATTCTGAATTTTCTTCTGGTGTCAATAATCTTGAACGAATGATAAAACGAACACCCATAGGGATCTCAAGAGAAAAGCGTGCGCCTCTTCCTTCATTCACATCAACGGTAAGATGGGTATGTTTCCAGTAGTCAAATTGATCTTGATTCATATGATAATTGATACCATTTAACTGTCCTAATAAAATGTCACTTTCATCTAAATACATTTCCCCTTCTTCAAATACCATAGGTGAAGACCCATCACAACATCCGCCGCTTTGATGAAAAATCAAGTCTCCGTACTTGGCTTTGAGTTGATCTAATATTGGAGTGGCTGCTTGGGTAATGGCCACACGTGGATAATTCATATTTTTAAGTTTAAAAAGCGAGGCAGTTTCTAAGGAGACTGCCTCGCTGATACTAGGTTTAAGGATTAAAAGAATCCTAATTTATTTTTATCATAAGAGATCAACATATTCTTGATCTGATGATAATGATTCATCATCAAGTGGGTCTCTCTTCCAAACCTTGATTTTTTATAGCCTCCAAATGGGGTATGTGCAGGATACGCATGATAGCAATTAACCTAAACTCGACCTGCCGGGATCGCACATGGAATTTGATACAATTGATGCGCATCTCTACACCAAACACCCGCGCCTAAACCATAAAGGGTATCATTGGCAATTTCTAAGGCTTCTGCTTCATCTTTGAATTTAGTTACCGCCATGACGGGGCCAAAAATTTCCTCTTGAAAAATATGCATTTTATTGTGTCCTTCCAAAATGTTAGGCTGCATATAGAACCCATTGGCCAAGTCTCCATCTAAATGACAAGCGGCACCTCCTGTAAGGACCTTAGCGCCTTCTTATTTACCTATCTCTAGATAGGAAAGTATCTTTTCATATTGATCATTTTAGCCTTTTACACCTACCATGGTATTGACATCATAGGGATTGTCTTGAATGATGGCTTCTGTGCGTTCGATAACTCTTGTCATAAAGGCATCATAGATATCATCTTGAACTAATAATCTAGAAGGACAAGTACATACTTCTCCTTGATTAAAGGCGAAGAGCACGGCTCCTTATATGGCTTTTTCTAAAAAAACATCATCAGCATCCATGACAGAATTAAAGAAGATATTAGGGGACTTTCCGCCTAACTCCATGGTTACAGAATTCAGGTTTTATAAGCATATTGCATTATCAATTCACCCGTAGTCGTTTCTCCCCTGAAAGCGACTTTGTCATTACCCGAATGTGAAGCCAATGGTTTGCCTGCCTCAGGCCCAAAGCCGTGAAGGATATTCACAACACCTGGAAGGAAAACATCGGCTATTTTCTCTATAAGCAGTCTAGCTGTAGAGGGCGTTTGTTCTGCTGGTTTTAAGATGACACAGTTGCCAGTCGCCAATGCGGGAAGCAGTTTCCAAGATAACATGAGCAATGGAAAATTTCAAGGGATGATTTGTCCGATAACACCAATGGGTTCTTTGAGGTTTAAGGAAACGGTGTGGATGTCAATTTCGGACATAGTACTTTCTTCAGCTCTTATGCTGATGCGAAATAGCACCAATGATCAACAATCAAAGGAATGTCTGCGTTTAAGGTTTCTCTTACAAGCTTTCCGTTGTCACAGGTTTCTACCAAAGCGAATTCTTCTAAGTTGGCTTCAATAATATCCGCCACTTTATTAAGCAAGCCCGCATGCTGGGCTGCTGAGGTATTACCCCAAGCTTTTTTGACCTTATTGGCCGCGATCACTGCATGATCTATATCTTCTTTTTGAGAGCTTGGATATTTTGCAATCAGGGTATTGTCGATAGGTGAATTATTTTCAAAATATTCATTCCCTACGGGAGGTACGAATTTTCCACCGATGAAATTTTCGTATTTTTCTTTAAATTTTTTTTATCGTCCATCTTAAAGCTTTTGATAAAAATTAATCCTACTCCATTATAGATTTTCGGATGCCTCTAAACTGATTATCTCTGTTCAGAGATGATTTATATATCATCACATGTCAAAGATTAAGTGCCTGTATTTGACTTTTAAAAATTAACGCGGTAAATGCCATAGATAAACAAGTTTTATCTCTAAGGATAAGTATTAAATTTATTAAAAATATAATAAAATAAAGAGTTTATTTATGTAATTTTTTTAAAAATTGTAATTATAATCCAGAAAAATATAATTTTATTTAATTAGATAATTTTGACGTTCAGGAATATTCATGCTCCTCATCGATTCAATACATCATCCAGAAACAATCTAGCCAGTCTGTGATCATGTGAAAAATTAAGCCCACTGCGATGATTCTAGTTTTGCGCCAGAAGAGAGCTAAAATATAGATTGAGATCGCCCAGTAACTGTGAAGTAGATGAAATCCTACGCTGCAGCGATTGTTAACAAATACATAAGGAAACATGAGTAAATGATCTAAATCAACAGTCATGGTAAGTAAAAGTATGAGCCAAACTTTGGACCAATGCGCTCTAAAAAAAAAGCATGAAATCAGGCCAGGAGCTAAAATATGCAATACGTAATGGATGATGATTTGAAGCAAGATGAATTAATGATTAGATAAGAAATTTATTTTATTGGATGGGCGGAAGAGCATATTGGGGATTTGATGGACGCATTCTTATTTGATTTAATTAAATTTAAATAGAACCAAAGAAAGTTAGGATGAAAGCGTTGCTAAATGTATTATTTATTTTTCCGGATTTTTAATTTTTGCTCAGAAGGGATTGGATGATTTTTTATCTTATTCATTCCCATCCCATCTCACTGCAGTCGACCACATGGGCAAGATTGCATGGGTTGTCAATGATAAGGGCATTCGTAATATTTATTCGGCTCAGGCTCCGGCATACAAGGCCGTAAAGGAA
>CAJXAT010000145.1 GCA_913050055.1 uncultured Flammeovirgaceae bacterium
TCAATTGGTCTAAGAGGAGATTTAAATGATAATTGGAGATATGATATTTCGTATCAAACATCTGAAGTAGATTTTTCAGAAGAAATTCAAAATGATCTTTCCATTACAAAATTACTTAGAGCTACTAATGTAATTAATGTAAACGGAACTCCAACTTGTGTATCTGTAATAGATGGATCGGATCCAGATTGTATTCCTTATAATTTATTTTCAGGTGGTTTGCCTGGAGATGGTGGAATTCAAGCAATTTGGGATGCAAATCCAGAAATTCAAGCATACATGGCTATTCCTAATTTTATATTAGGTGATTCTAGCGAAACAATCTTCCAAGCCTTTGTTGAGGGAGAAACAGGATTTTCACTTCCTGGAGCTCCATCTCCAGTAAGTGCAGTATTTGGTTACGAGTCAAGAGAGCTTGAATCAGATTATCGTCCAGATGCATCTGCACAAGCTGCTGATAGAACTGGAGCAGGTGGCCCAATTGTTGCTCTTGCCGGCGGATACGATGTAAAAGAATTTTTCCTTGAATTAGGTATACCTGTAACAGATAACATCAACCTTGAAGCTGGAGCTAGATTTGCTGATTATTCTACTGACAATGATACTGATGCATTCAAGCTTGGAGCTTACTGGCAAGTAAATGATCAGTTATCAGTTAGGGGTACATTCCAAACCGCTACTCGTCACGGATCAATCACTGAATTGTATAGAGGCCAAGGCTCAAGTCTTACAGACTTAGATCCTGATCCTTGTGGTACTGATCCGGAAACAGGCATTGGACCTAGTTACACTCAAGCTGAGTGTGCTAGAACTGGTCTGTCTGCTGTTGATTATGGATCAGATCTAAAATCACCAGCTGATCAATATAATATTTTGACCGGTGGTAATCCGAACATGGTTCCGGAAGAGTCAGAGTCTTTAACTTTAGGATTTGTATGGACTCCAGCAGTTGTTCCAGGCCTAACTTTAACATTAGATTATTTTGATATTGAAATTACAGATGGTATTGGAACCATTCCTGCTTCGACTTCATTAACACAATGTCTTGAGACAGGAAATGCAACATTTTGTAATCTAATTCAAAGAGATCCAATTGCTGGAACATTGTGGGTATCTCCAGGTCAAATCATTACAACTAATACCAATGTTTCTGAGCAAGGCCTTACCGGTTTCGATATAATTTTTACCTATCCACTTGACACACCTCTTGGTGTAGTTGATCTGAAAGGTATTTCAACTATTACTGATTCAGATACTTTGATTACTATTCCTGGTGCTGCTGAACTTGAGTGTGCAGGATATTATGGAAAAGATTGTGGTAAAAATCCTACTCCTGAATTTGCAGGAAATTATTCTGCATCTCTCACAAGAGGTGATTTAGATTACATTCTTGGTCTTAGATATTTAGGAGAGACCGATGACCTTAATTCAACTGCTATTGATTTTGAGGACAAAACATATCTTGATTTCACCGTAAATTATCAGTTTAATGATAATTTAAGATTTAGCGTTGGTGCTAGCAATATATTTGATGAAGATCCTATCTATACATCTAGCGCTGGTACCGCTCCTGGAAATGGAAATACTTTCCCAGGATATTTTGACGCATTGGGAACATATATATTCTTGAATGCTACATTTGAGCTTTAAGATCTAATCATAATAATAAGGGGGGCTATTAAGCCCCTCTTTATTATTATTTTTAACGATTTAGAGCGGCTTTTTAAAAATCTTTTTCATATAATATAGACCGTGAAAACTTTTAACATATTACTTACTCTATTTATTTTTTATGGATGTGGTGGAAATGTATCTTCTATTGATTCGGCTCTAGAAAGTCAAACCCTTTTGTTTGGTAATGGGAGTGAGCCGCAGGGTTTAGACCCTCATATTGTCACTGGTGTGCCGGAGCATCATTTACTTATTTCACTGTGTGAAGGCTTAACAATTGCAAATCCAAAGGGTGGTGAAAACCTTCCTGGTGTTGCTGAGTCATGGGAAATTAGTGAGGATGGAAAGACATACACCTTTTTTCTTAATCAGAATGCTAAATGGTCAAATGGAGATCTAGTAACAGCTCAAGATTTTGTTTGGTCATGGATGAGAATTTTGACTCCATCACTTGGGTCTCAATATCCTGATATGCTTTATTATTTGAAGGGTGCTGAAGATTTTCATCAGGGCAAAACTAGTGATTTCTCTCATGTGGGAGTAAGCGCGATTAACGATCATGAGCTAAGAGTTGAGCTAAAAAATCCTACACCTTTCTTTATAAGACTTTTAAGCCACTACAGTACATATCCCGTTCACAAGGAAACTATTTTGAAATATGGGACCATTGATGATAGAAATGGTCAGTGGACCAGACCGGGAAACTTTGTTTGCAACGGACCAATGAGTTTAAAAACCTGGGAACTGAACAAGCAAATCATTGTTGAAAAGAATCCATTGTATTGGGATGCTGATAGAGTTAAATTGAATGAAATTAGGTACTTCCCTGTTTCTAATGAATCAACCGAAGACAGAATGTTTCGAGCAGGCCAATTACATGTAACTAATGTAGTTCCACTAGAAAAATGCCCTATATATATTGAGAATGAAAACCCTAACCTTAGAATTGAACCATATATGGGAACTTATTTTTATAGGATAAATACCCTTCATCCAATTCTTAAAAATAAAGATATTAGATTGGCGTTAGCTTTCGCAATTAACAGAAAACAAATCGTTGAAAAGGTTTCAAAATGTGGTCAAGCAGCTGCTTACTCTTTTACTCCACCAGGATCTGCTGGGTATGAGCCAGACACTGATGTTCCATACGATCCTGAGCTTGCAAGATCATTGCTTGCAGATTCTGGTTATGAAAATGGTGACGGGTTTCCAGTACTAGAAATACTCTTTAATACATCAGAGGGTCACAGAAAGATAGCTTTAGCTATTCAGCAAATGTGGCAAGAAAATTTAGGAATTTCAGTTGAATTAGTTAATCAAGATTGGAAGGTATACTTAGCAAGGGAAATGACTGGCGATTTTCAAATTTCAAGGGCAGGTTGGATAGGCGATTATGAAGATCCGAATACATTCCTTGATACTTTGAGACCAAACAGAGGCAACAATAAAACTGGCTGGGAGAATGAGGAATACGATCAGTTATTAGAATTGGCGAATTCTACTAATGAACAGTCATTAAGATATCAATATCTTATGGAAGCTGAAAGATTATTAATAAGTGAGATGCCTATCATTCCAATTTATACATACGTTCGACAATATCAATTATCCGATGACGTAAAGGGTTGGCATCCTAATCTACTAGACACACATCATCCTAAATTTATCTATTTAGAAAGATAATCTTATAAATGCTGCAAGTTATTTTAAAAAGAATTGCAATCGCAATCCCTGTGATTTTAATAGTAGCTTCATTAACATTTTTTTTGGTTCGAATGGCTCCAGGAGGGCCTTTTGATGCTGAAAAAGTAGTCCCTCCTCAGGTCATGAAAAATCTAAATGCTGTTTACAATTTAGATGCTCCCTTAATTATTCAGTATAGGGATTATATGTTAAATCTTGTTCAAGGAGATTTTGGTCCGTCATTTCGATATCCAGGACGTTCGGTAACCGAGATGATTTTTACTGGTTTACCAGTTACTTTTGAGTTAGCTTTCTACGCAATTATTGTTGCCATGATTATTGGTAGTCTTGCGGGAGTCATTGCAGCTGTTAAGAGGAATACACTTTTAGATTATGTGCCCATGACAATAGCTATGATTGGAATTTGTATGCCAACCTTTTTGCTAGGACCTTTGCTTGTATTATATTTTGGAATCTATCTTGAGGCTTTACCTGTTTCTGGATGGGATTCTTTGCCTGGAGATAAGATTTTGCCTTCAATTACTTTAGGGGCTGCATATGCCGCATATATAGCTAGGCTGAGCAGGGGAGGGATGCTAGAGACCCTCAGTGAAGATTATATTCGAACAGCAAGAGCAAAAGGCGCATCGGAAGCGAGCGTCTTATGGAATCACGTGTTTAGGAATAGCTTATTGCCGTTAATCACTATCACCGCCGGCATTATCCCTGGCTTGTTGGTGGGATCTGTAGTGGTCGAATCGATTTTTTCGATAGACGGGATGGGCCGACTGGTGGTCGACTCGGTAATGGTTCGCGATCGGGAGGTCGTTTTGTCGATCACCCTGATTATTTCTATTTTGACGTTGATTTCTTTTTGATCTTTTTCAAGTTTTTTATAAATTTCTTTTTTTTCAAAAAATGAAATTAAGCCTCTACTTCCACCTAATAAATTAAAGAAAAAATAAATGATTAAAAATGTTACTATAAGTAAAAAATAATTTTTTTTTAACTTATCTATCATTAATTAACTTTATTCATTTTAGAAGATTTTCCAAGCTCCTCTTCTATACGAATAAGTTGATTATATTTAGATACTCTCTCTGATCTTGCTAAAGATCCTGTTTTAATTTGGTTAGAATCAGTTCCTACGGCTAAATCTGAAATAAATGTATCTTCGCTATCACCAGATCTATGTGAAATTATTGTTTTATAGCCAATAATTTGAGCAAATTTAATAACTTCGATTGTTTCTGAAACAGTGCCGATTTGATTTGGCTTTATCAATATAGCATTTGATGAAACGCTCAAAAAACCTTTTTTAAGTCTCTCAAGATTAGTAACATAAAGATCGTCTCCCACAATTTGTACTTTTTTTACTGACTTCATTAATTTATTCCATGAATTCCAATCATTTTCAGCAAAAGGATCCTCAATTGATTTTATCTTATATTTCTTAATCATTTTTTTGTATTCTTTAATTGATTTTTCAACTGATACATACTTCTTGGAATGAATTGAATACTTATTTTTTTTAAGTAAGTCATTTGCTGCTACATCAAGACAAATTGATACATCTTTTCCATTAACAAAACCAGATTTTTTGATAGCAGAAACAATTAACGAGAGTATTTTTTCTTTAACAGATGCTATTGGACGAAAGAATGTCTCTCAAGCGTTGCTGAGTTTACATCGATTAATAAGAAGCGGGGAAGCACCAATCAAGGTCAATGCACTGATAGCGCGTCAAGTACGATTATTACTTCAAGCACGTCTTTTAGTAGAAGAAAGATTACTGCAAGAAGATGCTGAGCGGAAAGAATCCGCCCGAAGGCTTGGTGATGGCAGGCTTGAAAAACACTTCGATCAGCCAGCGGAGGAAGAAGGCGATGGATGACGAGGAGGCGATCTGGCCTTCCAGGGACCAGCGGGCGCTCAAGTCGTCGCTGCCGACGTCAAAGTCGCTGCTGTGGTGGAAGCGCGGGTACGAGTGCAGGAGCTCCACGTCGTCCGTGATCGCGGCCGGCGTCGGCGCGGGCGTCGTCTCGTCGAACGTGAACGTGGGCATCGCGAACGTGGGAGCACGCGCGGCAAATTTTTGGGTCGCAGTCGCC
>CAJXAT010000146.1 GCA_913050055.1 uncultured Flammeovirgaceae bacterium
AAGACTAAAAAGTAGTAAATTAATTCATATTTCAACTGATCATGTTTACAATGAAAATAAATACAATGACGAAGAAAATGTGTGCTTAACAAATTATTATGCATTATCCAAATACCATGGCGAACTTGAAGCTTTAAAATATAAGTCATTAATTTTAAGAACAAATTTTTTTGGTAAATCAAAGGAGGTATTTTCTTCATTGGAGATAGGTATGGGCGAACCCACTTGGACCAAGCTACTTTCTAGATACCGAGATAGAAACACATCCTTTAAGCCGTTAAGTTGGCCCGAGTGTTGATAGGTAATTCCGAAATTCATCTCATGCGTTTCGTTAATCTTCATTTTATGCGCGAGGGCAACAGAAAATAAAAAAGATTTATAGGTTTCATTGGATGATAATTGGGTGTAATATCCAATACTACTGGAATCAGAAGCTAAGGAACTCTGATTTTGCTTATCGATTGCACCAAAGACATACATCAAATTAAAACCAATGTTTGTGGAATTAAAAATGCGAAATCCATTTGACCAAGCAAATTGGGAGAGGCCACCACTGCCAATGAATGTATTATCTGTGCTTTCATTCGGCGTTGCGTCGGTAACCTTACTGCCGCCGCCAACCTCATATTCCGCGGTACTAAAAGGGAGTAAGGAAAAGGCAGAGCCCCATTTACCATTCAATAAGGGGATAAAGAATACCATATGCTTGATACTGCCTGTTTTTTTGGATCCATTTTCTAGCTCGCTTTTATAAGTTCGAGATTCTCCTTGAAGTCCTGCATTAAATGAGCTGAGCTGGTTATAAGTAAGCCATGCTGGGTTCTGAAGGTTTATATTGAAACGGTTAGGCATTCCTGTACCTAGTCCTCCCATGGCTTGGTTGTGAGCGAGGCCATTATTGTTGAGTTCGCCAATTCCGTAGATCGCATAAGTACTTGCTACGTGTTGGCTATTACCTTTCAGGCAAAATAGGACAATGGCTAAGGTTAATAAATATTTAAATATCCTCATTATGGATTAAAATTTGATTCAATCCCAACGGGACTAAATTTGAGCGCACAAAGATGCTATCTTTTAGGTTGTTTTCAAAAATTATGGTATCTCCACCTGTCATTAATACCCTTAAAGCCGCATATTTTTCTTTTAAAAGTGAAACGATCCCATTAATTTCATTTTTCATTCCATTTTTTGCCCCAGAAATCATACAAGAAGCCGTTGATTTTCCAATCAACTCCCATTCATATTGATCGCTTTGCGCTGTTACATCGGGGAGTTGCTCTGTCATTTCATGCATAGCTTTGAGTCGCATTTTGAATCCAGGACTAATAATTCCCCCCTCAAAGCTATTGTTGATGAGAAGGTCATAGGTGATACACGAGCCGGCATCAATGATCAGTAGATCTTCTGATGGAAAAAGGAAGTGGGCGCCAACTGCACTAGCAATCCGGTCAAGGCCTAGGGTTTGGGGCGTATCATAGTTAATACGAATAGGCAATTTTGAATGTTCATTGAAAACGAAGACGTCATCACCAAAAATATTTTTTATTTGTTCCGAGTTATGCTTTACGGAGCATACAATAGCATTTTGACCTTTTGGAAGGGCTGTTACCAATGATTCTACCCGATCCCAAGTTTTAGATTCTAAAATTACATCACCTTGAACCCGAGAGGACTTTATTCGACTGTTTCCAATATCAATTACGAAGTTTGGTTTGTTACTCAAAGAATAAATCGTTAATTAGCAAATATAATGAATGAACTATCAGCAGTTGGCGTAATGTCCGGATCTTCACTTGACGGGCTTGATATATGTTATTGTGACTTTAAATATATTGAATCAAAATGGCAGTTTCAAAACTTGAATGGAGAGACCATTCCTTTTCCGAGGGACATTTATGGTCTTTTGCTAAAGGCCAGAGACCTTTCTGGAGAGGAACTCGTAAAGCTAGATGTGCGTTTGGGTATTTGGATGGGACAAATGATTCGGGACTTTTGTCAACGATATTATTACCACCCACAAATTATAGGGTCTCATGGGCATACGGTTTTTCATCATCCTAAACGGGGATACAGTATTCAGATTGGCAGTGGTCAGGCCATCGCCAGCTATGCCAATATACCTACCCTAAATGATTTTAGATCTAAAGATGTTTTATTGGGAGGAGCTGGTGCCCCACTAGTACCCATAGGGGATAAACATCTATTTTCGGCCTATGATGTTTGTATTAATTTAGGGGGAATTGCCAACCTAACCATCAATTGTGAGACGTTGCCGAGGGCTTTTGATGTGGCGCCTTGTAATCAGGTATTAAATAAAATTGCCCATCGTATGGGAATGCCATTTGATCAAGATGGAAAAATGGGGCGTTCAGGGACTTTTTTGAAATCATGGCATGCTTCTTTAGAAACCCTTCATTTTTATCAAAAAAAAGGGCCAAAATCTATCAGCAATGAATGGGTAGAACGAGAGGTATTGAGCAAATTACCTGAGCGAGAAGATCCAAGGGATCTCGCGCATACTTATTGTAAATTTGTTGGAGATCGGATAGCAGAAAGCCTCATGAAGGTGGATTTTAATACCGTCCTTGTTACTGGCGGAGGGACTCATAATAGAGCTTTATTAGACGCTATAGAAGGAGCCTTGGGTGTAAAGGTAGTAGCACCAAAAGCAGAAATTATTAATTTTAAAGAAGCCTTAATTTTTAGTTTTATGGCAGTTTTGAAATTGAGGAAAGAGGTAAATGTGTTAAAATCAGTTACGGGCGCATTCGAAGATAGCTCGTCAGGAGTTTATTATAGTCCTTGATGAACGCTTAAGATTCAATTATAGATTGAATAAATGGCTATTGAGGGACTTTAAAGTTTTTTCTTTCAAGTTGTTCTTTACAAGAAGTGAGATGTTGTTTCTACTCCCACCATAAGAAATCATTCGAATAGGAATTTCTTTAAGGGCTTTAAAAATTTCACTACTGATCCCTTTTTGCTCTGCTACCATATCTCCTACGATACAGATTATGGTTTGATTGACATCAACTTCTACTTTCCCATACTTTTGAAGATCTCGAATGATTTGCTCAAGAAACTTTGGGTCATCTATGGTTATAGAAACGGCAATTTCCGAAGTAGTAATCATGTCAATGGGGGTTTGATACTGCTCGAAAACTTCAAAAACTTTTCGGAGAAAGCCATAAGCCAAAATCATCCTAGAGGATTTGATTTTGATAGCGGTAATGCCGTCTTTAGCGGCAATTGCTTTGACTGTTTGAGGATTTTGATTAGAGGTAATGAGTGTACCATGTGCCAAAGGTTTCATGGTATTTTTTATTCTTACAGGAATGTCAAATTGCTGGGCAGGTATGATACAGGTCGGGTGTAAAATTTTTGCCCCAAAATAAGCCAACTCACCTGCTTCTTCAAAGGACAAATTAGAGATGGGTTTGGTATTATCTACGATTCTAGGATCATTATTGTGCATGCCATCAATATCGGTCCAAATTTGGATTTCTTGGACATTTAGGGCCGCACCCATGATGGTTGCACTATAATCACTGCCTCCTCGGTTTAAGTTATCAATACCCCCCGAACAATTTTGACAGATAAACCCTTGTGTGATATGTAATTCATAAGCTGTATTTTGATTAAGTAAACTTTCTAATTTAGCCGAAATTAAAGCCATATTAGGCTCTTCAGATTCGTTAAGATACATGAACTCAGAAGCTGGAATTAGTCCTGAAGAGCCAGGATGTTTTTCATTTAAATAGGTTTGGAAAAGATGGGTTGAGATCAATTCACCATTTACTACGATAATTTTAAGAATTTGGTTGTAGAAGGGCTGATGAATGAGCCGATGCATTTCATCAAAATATTGATTAACTATTTTAAAAGCTATTTTTTTATTTGAAGCTTCAGTGAGTAGGGATTGTATGAACGGGTCGTATGTTGCTCTTAATTCTTCTAGTCGGGCAAGGGCGCTATCAATATTTCCTAACCGGAAAAAATCACCAATTTCTATTAATGTATTGGTAGTACCAGATACGGCTGATAAGACGATAATTTTTTTTTCGTTATCCGCAGTAATCAATTCCGCTACGTGTTTCATTCGATCTGGCGTACCAATTGAGGTACCCCCGAATTTATAAACTTTCATGTTCTTAAATAATATTCAACATTTTAATTCCGGTCATGGCGGCTTCATCTCCTTTATTTCCATGCTTACCGCCGGATCGGTCGATGGCCTGTTGTAGTGTATGGGTAGTTAAGATACCAAAGACAACAGGTTTATGAAATTTTAGGTTTAAAGAAGTAATACCTTGGGCTACGGCATTACATATGAAATCGAAATGGGGAGTCTCACCTTGTATCACACAACCTAAACAAAGCACCGCATCAATATGTTGATCTTGAGCCAAAGACTGGGCGCCCAGCGTTAATTCAAAACTACCAGGGACGCTCCTCATGATGATATTTTCTTTTTTAGCACCGTATTTAAGCAGGGTTTCAAGGGCACCACACATAAGAGCATGGGTGATTTCATCATTCCACTCGGAAACCACAAGACCAAATTTTTTTGATGTGATGTCAGGCAGATCACTGCCAATGAAAGTACTCAAATTTTTTATTGTGCTCGCCATAAGTGAGAATGAGTGTAAAGTTAGCTTAACTTCCTCTTAGTTATTTTCGTGATGAGCCTGATTATTCTATAATTAACCCTTCTAATCTCGCCTTTTGCTTTTGAGATTCCTGAAATAAGACAGAAGAGCTGTATTCACTTATTATTTTATCATGGGCGATTATAGCTTCTTTTAAATCACCTTTTAATTCCAAGGCAAGGGCGTATTTATTTAAATAATAAGGGGAGAAATCTTTATTAGCCTTGTGCCGTGCTGCTTTTTTAAAATAGTTGCTTGCCTTTTCAAAGTCATCTAATTCCATATGGGCGTCTCCGATCAATGAATAAGCCCTGGCTTGCAGGAGAAAATCAGGGCTTTTAAAATCGTTAAGATATCTTATGGCATTGTTAAAATCTTTTAAGCGCATATAAATGGCACCTGTATAAAAGTTAGATAGGTTGGAAGCATCTGTTCCCGAATAGAGTGAAATAATATCTAGGAATCCATAATTATTACCATCCCCATTGAGGGCCAAGCCGATGCTATCCGCTTCAAAGTAGTAGACGGCCTGAAACATTTCTTCTTGTGCTTCAGCGTTTTTATTTTTGTTGAGATAAGAAAAGCCCAAGAAAACAAGTAGGATTAAACTGGTAATCCCAATTGAGATAAATACGATATTTTGATTTTTTTTATCGTTAAAAAATGCTTCTGTTTTGCTGATTATTGCTTCAGGATTCTCAATGAGATCTAAACCTTTTGATTCTTTATTCTTGGACCTAACC
>CAJXAT010000147.1 GCA_913050055.1 uncultured Flammeovirgaceae bacterium
TAGTATGTTCACTGGAATAATAGAGGTTCAAGGCAAAGTTTCGGAAATAGTCAGAAAAGATAAAAATTACAATTTTTGTATTACCTCTTCAATTGGTTCGGAGCTCAGGATAGATCAAAGTGTCGCGCACAATGGCGTATGTTTAACTGTTACCGCGACGAAGGGTGATAAGCATTGGGTAACTGTAGTGGATGAATCCATGCGAAAAACCAATCTTGAAACTCTTTCTATTGGAGATTCAGTTAATTTAGAAAGATGCATGATTGCCAATGGTAGATTTGATGGTCATGTGGTACAAGGGCATATAGATAAGACTGCTCGAATTTTATACATTGAAGATGCGGAGGGGAGTTGGCTCTTTACTTTCATATTTGATGACCTTAACAATCTTATGGTAGAAAAAGGAAGTGTGACGATAAATGGAATCAGTCTTACTTGTTTCAATGTATCGGAAAACCAATTTCAGGTAGCGATCATTCCCTTTACCTACGAGCATACCAATCTAGGGGTTCTCAAAGTAGGAGATAGGGTCAATATTGAATTTGACATTATTGGTAAGTATGTCGAAAAAATCTTAAGTAAGAGAATATCCTAGTTTCTTATGTACTCGGCTATGTAATTTATAGCATAAATACCCAAAAAAGCCACCTACAAAAAAACCAACAATGACATCACCTGGGTAATGTACACCTAGGTAGGCACGTGAGTAACCAACCAGTAGGGCCCAAGTGACAATAGCATAAGCCAGTATTTTTTTCTTTTTTTTCAAAAGCATAAAATAAAAAACAGCGAGTCCCATCGTATTAGCGGCATGCGAAGAAGCAAATCCATATTTACCACCACAACCTTTTACCACTTCCACAACGATGGCAAGACTCTGATCTAAGCAAGGTCTTGGGCGTTGAAAAAAGGGTTTCATAAACGAAGAAGTAAACTGATCTGACAAAGTTAAGCTGATCAGAATAAAGAGTAAGGGAACCCAAAAACTTTTACCATACTGCTCATAAAGTAAAAAAATAAGATACAAATACAAAGGAATCCAAACGAATTTACCGGATAGAAAAATCATTATGGGATCAAGAAAGGGTCTTCCTGTACCATTAATCAGGTCTAATAATAGAAGATCTATGGATTTGACGAATTCAATCATTATTTACCCAATCGATATCTTTGACTAGATAGGCCAATGTTTTTGCCTCAGGACTTTCTTTCTTTGGTTGATGGTTATATTCCCAGCTGGCAAAAGGAGGAAGGCTCATTAAGATGGATTCTGTCCGCCCATCTGTATCTAATCCGAATTTCGTGCCTTTATCTAAAATAAGGTTAAATTCCACGTATCTTCCTCTTCTTAGGTACTGCCAATCTTGCTGTGCTTTATTATAGGGGCGATCTCTGTTTCTTGATATTAATTCGGTATAAATGGGTAAAAATTCATTACCTATACTTAGTACAAATTGCCAAATTTGTTCTTTTTCCTTGGCCTTTTGGGAGGCCAGACGGTCAAAAAAGATGCCGCCGATTCCGCGAGTTTCATTTCTGTGCTTTATGAAAAAGTAGTCATCGGCCCAATTTTTAAATTGAGCATAATAGTCGGAATTATATTGATCACAAATTTCTTTTAGTTGTTTGTGAAAAAAAACAGCATCTGATTCAATCACATAATGTGGCGTAAGATCAATGCCTCCTCCAAACCAATAAGTACCATCAGACATCTCAAAATATCTTATATTCATATGAATGATAGGTACCCATGGATTCACAGGGTGAATGACAATAGAAACACCGGTAGCATAAAAATCTGATGGTGGAAGAACTAGAGATTTTAAAATAGCCTCTGGTGTCGGTCCACTTACTTCGGAAAAGTTCACACCTCCCTTTTGGATGACTTTACCTTTAGAGAGGGTACGACTGCGACCACCACCACCACCGGGTCGCTCCCACAAATCTTCAGAAAATTTGGATGAAGCATTGATTTTCTCTAGTCCTAAGCAAATCTGATCTTGAAGTTTTTTGAATTGTGTATTGATCTCTGTTTTCATATTAAAAAGGTAGTCCAATACCTATATTTATGTTCGACTTATTTCTGAAAACTCCGTTTTGAGATAAGAGTTGGTTTAAAATATATCTTTTTCCTATAGGTTGTGCAGGGTCCATAACTTGGATGGCACCATCCAATCTTAGAACCATGAAGGAAAAATCATACCGGAGTCCCAAACCGATGCCCACGGCCAGTTCTTTGTAAAAGGATTCAAAACGAAACTTCCCATCATCTCCCTCATAATCTTTGATGGATTGATTGCTATTGAGCAACCAAATATTCCCCATGTCTGCAAAAAAGGCATAATTTAAGTTCTTGGTCAGTTTATTTCGGTATTCTATCGAGGTTTCTATTATGAGATCTCCCCCCTGTTCTCTTTGATAGCTTATTTGAGCTACCTCATCAAGAGCCCTGTTTTCTATATAGGTTGCTTCACCGTAGGCACCTGGTCCAAGTCTTCTTACAGGCCAAGCACGGATACTATTGCTACCTCCGGCATAAAATCTACGTTCATAAGGAAGTGCTTGGGCATCCCCATAAGCATAAGCAGCACCTAAATTAATTTTAAAAGCAATTTGACCCTTTTTAGAAACCATGTGAGACCTGAAATCGATATTAAATTTTAACCATTGAAATAAAGTAAAATCTGAATCCGGAAGTAAGTTCTCAAAGGCATTGACATAAAGGCCTCCCGATTCGGTCAATAATCTTAAAAAGCTAGAATTTGAGGACAAATTGCCATAATTATTTTGATTGAAGAGGGCTTCGAAAGAATTTAGGGTAGTCAATGAAGGTTTAAAAGCAGCAGATAATGAGCGATTGCCCAAGGTATCTTGCGCATTTAGAAAACCCTGAAATGACGGATCTATTCGACGAATTTCAGTATAATTAATTCCAAAAGGGGTAAATATGAACTGCTTTTGCTTGTTTTTAGACCACAGGTAGGAAAAATCAGTAAAAATTTGATTTCGTTCGTATTCTTTGGCTCGGTCTTCATAGCTATAGTAGAAAGAGAGTCTGGTACGTGGGTTCAATTCATTTGTTTTTTCAATAAAATTTTCGGGTAAAGGAAATAAAAAATGATGGAACGTAAAGGCCAATCTTCCTCCATACTCAAAAAGTGAATAGGGTTGAGCCCTTGAGTCAATATTGGAGATGCCTAAGAGCGAAAAATTTAAATTTAATTCTGCCATTTCGAAATTACCAAATGCATTTCTTTTTTTGAGCCCCAAATTGACAAAAGGTCCTGGTAAAACCTGTGAAAAGTCATCTTGTAAAAATCCGATTTCGTTACTGGTTTGATATTTATCCATCGGACTTGAGAAAATTTGAGCGATCAAATTATTTTGATCTATGGTGTCGTAGTTAATATTAATGAATTTATAGGTTTCTAGCAGATTCAAACGCTGCTGGGTTGATAGCATTTCCGACCTGCTGTACAACTGACCTGGCTTGATTGAAATAGTACGGCTCAATATTTTTTTATTGAATCCATCACTGTTTTCATCAAAAAACATCTTTTGATCTTCTTTTAATTTATTCTTTTTTTTGGATCCTGTATTTTTTGATGAATAAAAATTAACAGTTTTTACAATATATTTTTTGTGATGGTCCTGTTGTGGCGGCAAGGAAAGTTTTACTGCCACCCAAAGGCTATTTCTTTTAATGAGTGTGGTGTCTAGATCAAAAGTTATATATTTTTTATCAAATTTATAATATCCATGATCAGATAAAAGATCATATATGCGTGCTCGTTCTTTATTGATATTTTGCTGATCATATGGCGTTCCTTTTATTAAAAAAGCGATTGCTTGATTTTTTTCTAACAGCATTTTTATGCCCACATCATCGATGTCATATCTTATGGAATCAATGAGAAATTGGTTCCATAATTTGATTTCGTAGTTCAGCTTTATTTTTTTATTTTTTATTTTTTCTGTCAGGTTTATAGAGGCATTAAAATAGCCTTTTGAGGATAGGTAAAGTGCAATTTTATCTATGGATTCAGTATGCTTTTCTTTATCGTATATGGCCAAGGGTTCCCCCAATCGCATAAAGTAATTACCTTGAGCCAACTGAGTATTGGTTTTATCTTTTTTTCTATTCTTCCTCTTTTGTATACGACTAATTTTTCGAGTGGTATTTACTTTACTCATTTCAAGATCATAATTAGCATCTAAGCTTCTCGTCTTTTCATGGTATAGCGCTGTGTCGTATGCAAGGGCACCTAGCTCATATAGATGGGCGAGGTAGGTAATGGGCAGAAGCCCAGCCAATCTTTTATTGGCTTTTTGAGTAACGAAGTTTGTGATCTCTTTTTCTTGATTAGATGAAAGTCCAATTATTTTCGGATCTTTGACAAGTAATTTTTCACCCTCGGGCAAGAAGCGATAACCTATGCAAGAGGATAGGGATACAACTAATGATAGATAGAGAAGAATAGGTCTCAAAACATGAATAAAATAGCTACCAAATCTGAAATCAAATTCGTTAAGTCACTCAAACTTAAAAAGAATAGAGTTAAAGAAAATAAGTTTATCGTTGAAGGACTTAAGAATGTACAAGAATTATTAAAGTCTAAATATGATGTTTTAGAGCTTTTTTGCACAGAAACACATACAAATTTATTTAATAATTATGGTTGTAAGCTGATTTCTCCAGAAGAATTATCGAATATGGGAACTTTTAACACCAACAATGCTTGCTTGGCAATAGCGAAGTGTATAGAAGTTGACCCAGATCAATTTTTGAATGAGCGACAAACCATTATTTTAGATGGTGTAGGGGATCCAGGAAATTTAGGGACCATTATCAGAGCCCTTGATTGGTTTGGATTTAACCATCTGGTCTGCAGTAAAAACTGCGCAGATTTCCACAATCCAAAAACATTGGCAGCGTCGATGGGTTCTTTCACCCGCGTCGGCGTATTATACGTTGATTTAAATGATTATTTAAACCACTTTAAGGGTGATCTATATGGTTTAGATTTAGAGGGTAAACCTTTGGATACCTTTAGAAACCCTAATAAATGCGGGTTTATTTTGGGTAATGAATCTCATGGCATCAGCCCAGCTATTCAACCGCTGCTCAAAGATCGTTTGACCATAAAAAAATATGGAAGTGCGGAATCATTAAATGTGGCCATGACTGCCAATATCCTTTTGTATCAATTAAGATCCTTTGTGTGATAAGTATTTTCGAATCATTTTTTGAGTTGAGGAATCGTGTGATTCATGTACGTCACCTGTTTTAATTTCAGATAAGATGTTGATAGACAGTTGTTTACCTAGTTCTACACCCCATTGATCAAAACTAAAAACATTCCAT
>CAJXAT010000148.1 GCA_913050055.1 uncultured Flammeovirgaceae bacterium
AGGCGCTCGCCGGTGCCGCCGAGCGAGCGAGTTTAGAGAGGCGATAGAATTGCATGGTTCGTGTGGTGTGCGACCGCGCGGCGGCGGCCCAAGCGTGGCGGTCGGCGATCGAACTGGACCCGGCGTCGGCCGTGGCGCGCGCGGGCCTAGGCATGACGACGACGAACGCGACGGAGCGCGCCGAAGCATTAAAACTTTATGCTATATATACTGGACTCGTATATATTACACCTATACTAGGTGGATTTTTAGCAGATAAATATTTGGGATATCGAAATGCTATCATTGCAGGAGCCTTTCTGATGACCCTTGGGCATGCTTCTTTGGCCTTTGAGGACTTTACGGAGGTGTTTTTCTACTTGGGTCTGGGATTAATTATCATGGGAAATGGTTTGTTTAAGCCTAATATTTCTTCGATTGTTGGTCAATTGTACAAAAATCAAGGAAAAGAAAAAGATGCAGGTTATACGATATTTTATATGGGCATTAATTCAGGTGCGTTCTTGGGTATTTTGTTGTGTGGCTATATAGGAGAGAAAATTGGATGGCATTTTGGTTTTGGTTTGGCGGGTATTTTTATGTTTTTTGGAATGATACAATTTTATTTTGCGCAAAATATATTTGGGAAAATTGGACTATCTCCTAAAGAATCTCAGGACTTCATTCAAAAGGATGAAGAGCAAAAGGATCAAAAAGAGCCATTGGAAACGCTGTCCAAAAAGGTCGTTCGAGATCGATTAATTGTGATCGGTGTTTTTTCATTTTTTGTTATTTTCTTTTGGTGGGCATTTGAGCAGGCGGGAGGCTCTATGACCATATTTGCAGCGGATTATACCGATAGACTATTGGTAGGTGGAGATGCATTGACCTTTAAAATTTTCAATACCTTATTAACGGTCATTCCTATGCTCATCATTACCTGGGTATTGCTCAAGTTGTTTAAGCAAACTTTTTCCAAATTCGCATTGTCCAATCTCTTTCTTGGAACCAGTTTTGTGGTTGTTTGGATAGTCGTGATATGGATGCTGGACAGAGAATTTCGATATGAATCAACAGAAGTACCTGCTTCTTGGTTTGGTATTTTGAATTCCTTTTACATTATCACATTTGCCCCATTGATTTCTAAAATTTGGCAAAGTAAGTTTAATCCAACGGGGCCAATAAAATTTTCCATTGCTTTGATCTTAATGGGGCTGGGTTTTGCCATATTGTCTTATGGCTCTATGGGGATTCCTTTGGGTGCTCAGACCGCATCGGTAAGTATGGTTTTTTTAATTCTGGCCTACCTTTTTCATACCTTAGGTGAATTATGTATATCTCCTGTAGGTTTGTCTTATGTGAGTAAATTAGCACCGGTTAAATTGGTAGGTCTGATGTTTGGGATTTGGTTTGTTGCCAACTTTGTTGCGAATTATATGGCAGGGAAGACCGGAAGTTATATTGACCCTATCGTAGAAGAATATGGTATGACTACCTTCTTTATGATTTTTACTATCATTCCTGTTGTGGCTGGAATGATCATGTGGATGTTAAACAACACCTTGTTAAAAATGATGCATGGTGTTCGATAGGAGCCCCATCATTAAAGATGACTAAAGGGTGTGATGGTTTATTCATAAGAATCACTGGGTGTGAGGATACCTATTTGAAGGGACCTCACTTTTTTTGTAAAAGCATTGAGTATCATATGTCGTTGTTCGCCATAAAGCCTTGCCAATTAGAAGAAATAGATCATTTGATGACCTTATCAAAAGAAACTTATTATCAGGCCATTAAAGCTTTTAATACCCGAGAGAACATGGATCATTATGTAATAAAATTGTTCTCCAAAGAACAATTATTGGCTGAGATGAGAGATCAGTAGGCCACATTTTATTTTGGAATTTATCAAAACCAGCGGATAGGTTATCTGAAATTAAACGAATATGATACCTCCTCAGAAGGCCATCAAGGACATTCTATTGAAATTCAGCGTTTGTACGTGCAGTAGGATGTGCAGAACTTGGGAATGGATCATTTTTTAATGAAAGAAGCGATAAAAATAGCTCGAGATAAAGGATTTATATTCATGTGGTTAGGGGTTTGGGAGCACAATAAAAAAGCCCTTCGATTTTATGAAAAATTCAATTTTGAGCCATACTTTCATGATGGGAGATGATCCCCAACAGGATCATCTTTTGGGACGAATTATTTAGTGATTCAAGTATGAGGGTATGCGCAATGCGCTCTTAATATAAATCTATAGATCTGATCGTATTAACCTACCTTTGTCCGTGTGGAAAATCGGATTAAAACCAATAAGGAAATATTGGTCAAGTTAGGTATTGACCAACTCAATCTCATGCAATTAGATGCGATCAAAAGTATCAATAATCATGCAAACAATGTGTTGTTGGCACCCACAGGTTCGGGTAAAACATTGGCTTTTTTATTGCCCATATTGACCTTGATGGAATTCGAATTGAGTGAAATCCAAACCCTGATCGTTGTGCCAACCCGAGAACTGGCCTTGCAAATTGAGCAAGTACTCAGGGGTATGGGTACGGGATTCAAAGTCAATGCCATCTATGGAGGTCGGACCGGCCAAAAGGACAAGATAGAGCTTCGTCAACCACCGGCCATACTCATAGGGACTCCAGGCCGTATTGCTGACCGGATTCGTAGGGAAGATGTCGAGACTAATTTTATTACCCATTTGATTCTTGATGAATTTGACAAATCTTTAACGTTTGGTTTTACCTCCGAGATGAAGGAAATCATGGGAGCCTTGCCCATGCTTATGAAAAAAACGCTCACTTCGGCGACGCAGCAAGTAGAGATTCCTGAATATCTTCGATTTAAGGAGCCAAAAATCTTGAATTACCTTGAGAAAAGTGAATCTAAGCTGGAGTTGAAGGCCATTATTGCCAAAGACAAAAAGAAGTTAGAGGCCTTAGAAGAAGCTTTAGGCTATTTGGGGGATGAGCCGGGGATTGTATTTTGTAATTTTAAAGACACCGTTGGTCGGGTAAGTGATTTTTTGAACGAGCATAAAATAAGTCATGGCTGTTTTTCTGGTAATCTGGATCAGATGGATCGTGAAAGAACGCTTATCAAGTTTAGAAATGGGAGCCTGCGCCTGATTATAGCCACAGACTTGGCCGCCCGCGGTTTAGATATCCCTCGAATTAAGTTTATTATTCATTTTGAGCTTCCTTACAATCAGGATGAGTTCACCCATAGAAATGGTCGCACAGCGCGGATGAATAAAGAAGGCATCGCTTATGTGATGCAGTCAAAAGATGCGCGCTTGCCCACATTCATAGCCGAGCTACCTGTAGTCAATTGGGAGGAGAAGAAATCACCAAGTGCCTCCTTATGGCAGACATTATTTGTTTCTGGGGGACGCAAGGATAAAATCTCTAAGGGAGATTTAGTAGGATTTTTTATAAAAAAAGGATTGTTAGGTGCCGATCAATTGGGGGTTATAGAAATCAAGCACGATTGTGCGTTTATCGGGGTACAAGCCCCAGATATTGAAGCTCTGATCCAAAGGACTACGAACCAATATTTGAAAAAGAAAAAGGTCCGAATAAGTTTAGCTTAACTTTTAGTAGCGCCTCTTAGACGAGAAATTCCGTCTACCATTGGGTGGTTTTTTGCCCATCTTTTTCTGGGCGAGCACCGCGGCCACTTCATTGGCAGGATCAGGCGCATAACCTTCAATCGTGCTGCTTGGAATATTCTGTTTGGTCAATTTCTCAATATCCTTGAGGTACGTTACTTCGTCAAAGTTCACCAATGAAATGGCTTCTCCACTGGCTCCAGCACGTCCGGTACGGCCAATTCGATGCACATAATCTTCGGGTATATTAGGGAGTTCAAAATTGATCACGTGTGGGAGTAAGGGGATATCTAATCCTCTGGCCGCGATATCGGTGGCCACTAAGACACGGACATTGCCAGTTTTAAAACCTAAAAGGGCTTTGGTTCGAGCCCCTTGCGTTTTATTACCATGTATGGCTGCTGAGTCGATACCTGCTTTTTTCAATTTTTGACAAAGTCGATTGGCTCCGTGTTTGGTACGAGTGAAAATCAACACTTGGCTCCATTCACCTTCCGATATAAGCTTAGTAATCAAACTTGTTTTCTTAGATTGATCTACGCGGTAGACGCGTTGATCAATTTTTTCTACGGTTGTATTTTCGGGCGTAGCTTCTACAAGCACAGGACGGTCCAAGAAACTATTGGCCAGATGTTTGATCTCTTTTGAGAAAGTCGCTGAGAATAATAAATTTTGCCTTTTGGTGGGAAGTAAATCTAAAATTCTTCGGATGTCGCGAAGAAAGCCCATGTCGAGCATTCTATCGGCTTCGTCTAGAACTAAAATTTCTACTTCTGATAAGCTCAAGACTCTTTGTCCATACAAGTCCAACAGCCTTCCTGGGGTGGCAATCAATACATCGACCCCACTTCGAAGGGTTTTAATTTGAGTATTGGCATTGACTCCACCGAAGACGACGGTAGATTTGATGTCTACAAAATGGCTATATTCATCAACATTTTGCTTGATCTGCGCTGCCAGCTCTCGGGTTGGTGTGAGGATCAGGGATCTGATGACCCTTCTCTTTGTTGTGGGTCTCTCGGAGAGCAACTCAAGGATGGGCAGAGTAAACCCTGCAGTTTTTCCGGTACCCGTTTGGGCGGAAGCTAAAATATCTTTTCTATCTAGAATTACCGGAATGGCTTTTTCCTGAATAGGGGAGGGTGTTGAATATCCTTTTTTAGTGATGGCTTTAAGTAAAGCTTCGGAAAGGCCTAATTGATTGAATGACATGTAAAAGGGTTAGGTTTTCGCTGCAAAATGACAGCTCCTAAATAAAACGCAAACTTAGCCAATCAATAGCTCAATCGGTCTGCTTTTCAGAAAACTTAATTAATTTATCTATTATTACAACTGTCAACGATACACGAGACCATAAAAAAGGTAAGGTCAGTAGCGGTTTTTTTTGGGGATAGTAGAATTAAAACTTAAACAATGAAAAATGACTAAAAAAATCTTAAAAGCTTGAAAAAATAGTTTCAAAATTTTAACTTAATTTAGTCATTACTCTATCTTATTTTTTAAGTCAAAATATTCATATTTATCTTATGGTTTACATTTGTACGATATCAGAAGTTTGATCCACCGCACCCTTTAGAAACTACACTAACCATGAAGAATAAGAAGACACGAACACCAT
>CAJXAT010000149.1 GCA_913050055.1 uncultured Flammeovirgaceae bacterium
ATTCAAAATGCGATGTCTCGTGCGAGATAATTCCCGCTGAAAAGACGAGCGCAAAAAGAATTGCAAACAGCTTAAATTTCATGGGAATTATTAAACCTCTAAAAAATAAAAAAAGAAAGAGGTTAAAAAATTAAATACAGACCTAAATCAATTATTAAATAAAAGGTAGCCAAAAAGCCAATGCCGAAAAAGATACTGCGCACGCTCGGATTTTTATCGGTAGCGACCATGTAGTACAAAATCATATGAAAGACTCTGGCAATCGCATAGGTCCAAACCACAATCGATAGTTTGGTCGCACTGTAACCGGAGACCAACGCAAGGATCGCCATACCGAAAAGCGGCACAATGTTTTCCATCGAATTCCAAAACGTTCGATACGCTCTGAAGAACAAAGACTCTTGTCCTAACGATGGATCAATGACCCCAACCTTATAGCCAGGTTGTCTGCGATGAACTCTTATTAACACCATTGCTTGAACTACGATCGTAGCCAAGATGAACCATAAACCAATTAACGAAGATTGATATATTCCCAACATAAGGAATATTCTAAACCTAAACGTCTGATTTAAGAATCAGCAAAGCTTTCTCATAATTTTCGACATATTGATTTAATTTCTTCCAACTTTTCGTAGAAGCCATCAATCGAGAAAGATTCGTAGGGCATATCCATGAACGGGTACAAAGGATCGTCGATGGCCAATTTAAACGAAATCACTTTGCCGTAATCTTTGGCAAAATCAGGATTAATCCACGGTACAAAAAAACGAATGACATCAGGTCCGCCGGTACCAAGCTCTCTGCCAAATAAATTGTAAAAAGTTAAGTTATGGGCCGTGAATGAATTAGCCAATTCACTATGTGGTGATGACGAAATGAAATTTGCTTCTCCTTGAGACAGTCCGTTTAGTAAATCGTTTAGCATGGTGGCACCGTGATTTTCGCGGATATCCATGAAATCCAAAGTAGATAGATGAAAGAAAGAAGCGACTTCCTCGCAATCCTCTTTTGCGACAGCAAATTGCAGAATATGTCCGGCAGCTCCGAATCCTTTAGTCTGCATGCCGACCGATTTTTTGGCTTGTTTTATTTCCCACTGTAGATCTTCTGGAGAAATAGGCAGGATATTTTCGCCTTCTGAGTAATTGAATATATAACCGCCTTTGAGCAAGTAATCGTCAAGGTAATAAATTTTCTTTTCCATAACCTGGCAGTCATCAAGATCCCTAAGAAATACCTGCAAAAAGTTTTGATTCTGATTCGGAATAAAATGCAAGCACTCTTCTGGAATGGCATACCGATTCTCATAGTGCTGCACTAGCTTGTCTTTGCTATTGGCAAGTTCACCGTGGACAGACTCCAAAGACGCTATGGTCGCGGTATCGAATTGATCGCAAAGAGTCAGCCCTTTGGAGCGCAACGGATACATGGTTTGTTGAATTTGTCTGGAATTGGGATAACTTTTGATCACTTCCCAGAACATACAAAAATCATCCTTATTTTCAGTCATAAAATCCATGAGATAGGTGCGCGAGGGTCTGCTGACGGTAACGCCGTACCAACTATCTTCACCGAGCAAGGTAAGGTTCAATTCACTTGGCGACCGGCTGAGTCTTTCCACCAATTTATTGGAGGTTAAAGTAAGGTGATAGGTGCCAAGATCGGTTTTATGCGATGCGCACGATTTTAAAGGAATCATGTAGTCAAAAATTTTGTTATCGTCACGCTCGGGATCAAACTCAGCCATCAAATCGTGATAGCGATCAAACGATACGTACTCTTCGCTTAAAAAGACAATCGGACAGTTTTTCTGCTCTAAGATATCGACCAAATACCCGTGCACCGGTTCTGTAACACCTTGCTCTTTCGAACTCAACCATGACTCTAAGGTTATCGACATTTTATAAGGATCGACGAATAAGATATCACTGCGATCTTCATCGATATAAATCTCAACATCCCCGCGCTCAAAATATCTCAAGCGCATGACTTGCTCAGCCGTTTCTGAAAACGGACCTTTGAGCAGTTCAAGAGCCTCTGCTTCCTCGGCTTCCTCGCTTGCGACCATGATTGGCACAAGATAGAAGTGATGTAACGCCATAAAGGAGCTCATGATGATTAACGGAATGATGGCTAGATATTTCATGGGGTTCTCCACAGTTATTTTTTAATCGATACTCGATAGACAATTTCATCCACCACCGGCACACCGTTGATTTTTTCCAACGTAGCGCCGACTTCGCTGCTCCTATATTTTTTGATCAATGCACCGTCTTGAAAACAGTACACCCAGGTTGAAAGCGGATCTTCTTTAATAATCAGTTCAAAATAATTTCCCGACTCGTAATGCACTTTTGCATTTTCATTGATCTTTATTTTTTTCATGTAGTTTTGACTCCATGAATACGATTAAGTTCTCATGATCTTTCTTATGTGCGACTGATTATGTCGTTAACAGAATTTAGGATGTACAGATGATTGCTGAGAGAATGAACAAATACAAGCAGCTAGCCTTTAACTGTATTTTAGGTTGGCTGATCCATGACATCTGGTCATTCATTGAAAGAGAGGATTTCCCCGAGGAATTAAAAAAATCTGAACAGCAATTCAAGAATCGTCTCGAAGAAATTCAGTCTCTAGCAAAGACACTTAAAAAATTGAGACAACTTAATTTTGAATCACGTCTGTACTCAAATCTGCTCGATGAAGATACGGTTATTACCATAAAAAAAGCTGATCAATTAGCAAACATAGATATCAAGCATTTAGAAATCGCACAAATTAAAGAATGTTATGAAAACGATATCATCCTTGAAGAAGAAAAATGGTTGGATCGAGTTAAGCCCTTCATTTCTGAGCAAAGTCCGAGATATATCGAAAATATGTTTAATACGAGAATAAACAGTTGGTATAAAAAACACATCAATTTGCTGACCTTTATGGACGAAGCTCCCCAAAGTCAATTATGGTCTGCGTTCAGTGAAATAGTCGTTGCTGGCTATCTCATTCAAGATTTAATCGATGACCAACTAAAAGAGCTCAGTTACTTTAAATATCTTGGCGATCAACTAGCTAAAGATGGTTTTGATCTCAAGTCTCAGAAAACCAAAAACTACCTAGAGTTTGAATTCAACTCCACAACTGATCACTTGCGCTCCATCAAAGATTTTTTTTCTTACTTAGAAAAAGATTACACCAAAATATCATTCGAAGAATTTATGGAGAGATTTAACGGTTTAGACAAATTAATCCGAAGATGGCAGGCTGTAGGGATTGTGTCTGCACAAAAAGCTCTTGAACTTGTTAATCAAGAACCTTATCCAAAAATAGATTTTTTTGATTTAGATCAATCTTTCATCGATGAAGTTAAAGAGCCCAAAAAATGGTACGTTGATGTCAATCAAAGCGTTCTTGTCTGACATCAGTTCCAGCGATAGCTAGCTAGATCTTCCTTAATTTCAAGCAGCTTTGCCAAATCGGAATTTTTACCGCCTTCTTCTAGGTGCATATCAAAATCAAAATAAACCTCGTCGTTTATTTTTACGAAGACAAGGTCGGTTTCAATGCCTTCCAAATTCCAAGTCACTTCAAAAAAACCTTCCGGAAGATCTTTTGAACTCTCCAGGGATGCAGATTCAAAGAGCAGGCCGATAATATCGAGTTCTTCAGTCATCTTTATCATTGTTCGAGAATACAATTTTGGAAAGTTGTAACGGAAAAAACTTCGGATATCGTATCTATGCACATAAAAAAGGTACATAACTCCGAGGATAATGATTTGGATGCCGTAAAATTCGTGATCTGTCATAAGCTTTTTAATATTTTTAATTCGTTTCTTTTAGAAAAATGATTACGGATGCAGTATTTACGTGTCACCGAAGCGATCGTCAAAATCATGGTTTGAAAGATCGATAAAGTAAAAGCATTTTCAACACCCATGCTCATCAGCACCAAAAGAGAGATATAAGATAAGCCCCAGGCAATAGGCAATGCAAGAGCAGTGTCAGCTAGGGATTCTCTTAATGCAGGTTTATTTATTCTCATATATTTAATGTAGTGATTTGCTTCTAGCTAAATGTTTCTGAGCCGCCTTATCGTTGAGTATTTCCATCTCAGCAGCCCAGCAAGTCAATATGTATCTAGCAGCATTTATGGGGTTCTCAGCTAGATCGTAGTTTAATTCAATACAATGATGCGTTAGTGCTGAGCAATAGTGACCTTCATCAAAATCTTCTCTTTTAGAAAATTCCATAAAGACTTTCTCTAAAGCATCGTATAAGTCAATTTCCAATTTATTCATGCGCGAATGATAGGTCTGATAAGCGACAAAAATTGTCGCATGAAGTTCTTATAATTTTTCAATGAGTAAAAAAAGGAGTTGCGATAACAATAAAGCGATAAAAATGGTCAGAAATGCTTTACCTAAATTGAAGAAAGACTTTTCAGATATAGGTAGCATTGATCTGGTTTTTAAGAAGGGAAGACGAACTGGAAGTCATTGTTACGAGTTGGTTCTTGAAAGTATGATGGGCGTGAAAAAAATCACTGTTGTAAAATCAAAAAAATCTAGAAACTCAAACTTTAATGCTATTAAAAAAGCTGAAAAATTTTTCAGCGATAGTCTAAATTATGAAATAGCGTATCATTTACATAATTAAATGATTGATCTCAACAGAAGACAGTTCCTTTTTCAAAGCCTCAAGCTTTCTGCTGCTGCCACCGCTGCTTTAGCAACTTATCCAGCAATAAATATTTACCAAGAAAAAGTTCTCCCGGTTGTGAACGAGAGGTTCCCTGAACAACACCTTCCCACACCAAGCAGCTTTGATAAATTAAAGGCTTTCTTGCCTCAACTATTATCGAGTGCAACAGTTTTTAGTTTAGTCATGATGTACGCAGATAATTTAGAAATGTTAGCTTTGGTCTTAGTAGCAGCTTTGTCATTACTTTTTATAGGCATTCCAATCACTGAATTATCTCTGAGCTACTTCTTATAGATTTTTCTACATATTTTTAATATCCTCTAATTATGCCCAGACATAGAGGTACTTTTGACCCGAATAATCCAGAAGGCAAAGGGCCGAAGGCAACGG
>CAJXAT010000150.1 GCA_913050055.1 uncultured Flammeovirgaceae bacterium
ATCTTATTCTCCATACAATAATTTGAGTAAAAAAAAATATCCACCAATGTTAATCACGTCATCAATTTTTGATAATAGAGTATTATACTCCGAGCCAGTAAAATATATTGCCAAGTTAAGAGATGTAAAAGAAGATGACAACAAACAATTATTAAAGTGTAAAATGGAAGCTGCTGGTCATGGAGGTATGAGTGGTAGAGATAATGCTATAAAAGAACTCGCAGAAGAATACAGTTTCATTTTAAAAAATGCCAAAATTTAAATTATGGAAATAAAGGAAAAATTTGATTGGTTTTGTAAATCTACTTGGTCCAAAAGTGCTTATAATACTTTGTGGTGTCTAATTGGCTGCTCTATAGGAGATTTTGGAACTATATATTATTTTCAAATAACTCCTCATTCTTTATCAATATTTTTAGTTATGTTAATTGCGATAATTAATGGAATCATAACTTCCATCATTCTAGAAACTATAATTTTATTAAAACAAAAATTTAAATTAATAGATGCTTTTAAAACTGCTTGTGGAATGTCCCTTATTAGTATGGTTTCTATGGAGATAGCAATGAATTTGACAGATTACTTAATTGTAGGTTCGGCAAAACTCGTTTGGTGGGTTGTTCCTATAATGCTTTTAGTGGGGTTTTTAACACCTTGGCCTTATAACTATTGGAGACTTAAAAAATTTAATATTGCCTGCCATTAAAAACAGTTTTTACTTGTAAAACCAGTGACCTTATTTGCGGGATTTATCTCAAATATTCTTTCGCATTTTATTTTTAATTTTTCTTTTGTGTAAATATAAAATCTATTTCTAGAGTTATTTTTAAATTTTATTTGATCAGGTTTACCAAATTCAATTTTTAGTTCTAATTCTGATTTATTTAACCATTTGCTTAATTGAACCTCTTCTTCAGAAACTTTTTCGTCAATTTTTTTTGTTACCGTTTGGCACGATGTAAGATTTATTATTAAAAATACAAATATAAAAAAAATTTTCATTTTCAACTAATTGTAGAATATATCTCAATTAATCCTGGGTGTTCGGCAGCGGATATTGTCGATTACCTTTCCAATACTCGTAGGATGCGTAACCATGGCCTGGCTTCTAGGAAGGTTGGATTCTTTATTCCGCGCTATTTGAAGAGTTACGTGATGTTTACTCTTGACCGTTCTACCGGTAAGAGAGTATACAGTGTGGCATGAAAAGGTCAAATCGCTGCAGTTGCTCGGATGTACTGATGAGCGCTCCATCCGCCGAAGACCTTTGGCCATCTTTGGATGAATCTCTAGGCCGTCAGCCTTGTTTTCCAAGCGGACCTGTTTGGTCGGTTCTACCGACCCTGAAAGGGCAAATGGCTGATATGCTAACAGAAATGAAAAGCAGGTATAGACGCAAAAAAGGAACTTACATCGACGACTCAAATGGAATCGTTCACATTGATGAATCTGCAATCATTGAGCCAGGCGTCCACATCATTGGCCCCGCATACATCGGACCGAATGCTATTATTCGGCACGCCGCTTACATCAGAGAATATTCATGGATTTGTGCTAATGCCCTAGTTGGTCATTCAAGTGAAACCAAGCACAGTATCTTACTGCCTGGAGCAAAAGCACCTCATTTCAATTATGTTGGAGACTCGGTTTTGGGTCCAAATGTAAACCTCGGTGCTGGTGTTAAACTTTCTAATCTACGAAATGATGGTGGCGAAGTTCATGTCATATTAGGTGGAGAAAGAGTCGCATCTGGATTGCGTAAATTTGGAGCGATTCTGGGCGAAGGTGTTCAACTAGGTTGTAACGCGGTCACAAATCCAGGAGTTGTTCTTGGGATGGGATGTATGGTTATGCCGAATACCACTGTGACTGGAATCTATGACTCCGATTCGAAAATTGGGTGATCCTATGCTATTTGGCACCGACGGAATTCGCGGAGAAGTTCGTGAATCCCCCAGCAGTGATGAACTCGCTATTTCAGAATTGCAAGAAAACCGAGCTATATCTCCACGATTTATGCGAATAGTGGGTGAGGCACTAAGTCGAACTGTCAGCATAGATTCTCAAGTAATAATTGGATGGGATGAAAGACCGAGTAATCCCGAATTAGTTGCTGCATTAAGATCTGAAATGGATAATTTCGAACTTGTTTCTGCTCCTGAATGGGCTGTAGATGTAAAGACTGGTACTCACCGAGAAATGCCACCAGTTCAGGAAGATTGGTGGGAAACTAGGGCTGCATCAATGCTTCGCAAGGTTGCCATACATGGCCCAATTGGAACAAATCATCTTGCACAAATGTATGGCGGAATCAAGAATCGTGGTGTAAGACCTAACAGGGCAGTTACTGGTTCTAGAAACATAACTAGGAAAATTCTTCAACAATTGGATCAATCCGGACTTACAGTCCTCAAAAAGAATGCCTCAGGAAGTAAGACTCTTGGAAGAGTAATTACACCTGCTGCTCATTCATTGCTAGATCGTGTTGCTGGCAAAGTTGCAAGTGCTGAAATGTAAAGAGGTGAAATTATGTCGTCAAACAAAACTTTTGGTAAAAAGCAACGATTAAACAAGGTTGCTAAGACTAATCGTCGTGTACCTGTATGGGTTATTCTACGCACTAATAGAAAGGTACAATCACATCCTAAACGCCATAATTGGCGTAGATCAAAACTTCAGAGGTGAATAAATGGCAGATGTACGAAGAATGACTATTCCTCTACGTGGAGCTTGGAAAGTACCTCGAACAAGACGTGCTAATAGGGCAATGGAAGAGGTCAAGCGCCATGTTGTTCGCCACATGAAGGTCACTAATGAAGAGACAATTTGGATAGATGAAACAGTCAATCACAAAATTTGGGAAAGAGGCATGCAAAAACCTCCTCGTAGAATCAATGTAGTAGTTACTCGAGAAGAAGGGTTTCCCATTGAAGTAAAAATTGATGATGAAACTGACGAGGATGGTGCATAAAATGGGTAATATTCGACCTAAATTTATCAAGAGCAGAGCTCTACTTCTAGTCGAAATGTATCCAGATAAATTTAATGCGGATTTCGATAACAACAAGGTATTAGTTGCTCAGTACTCTGATGTTTCAAACAAGCGAATGAGAAATTGGATTGCAGGATACATCACTCGCTATGTTCAAAGACGTCGCGATTAGAGGCGAACCCTGTGGGTAATCGACTAGATATCCCTACACCTGAATACCCTCTTGAAATCGTTTTTGTTTTAGTTAAACCTGCATTTTCAGGTAACATAGGTGCTGTTTGTAGAGGAATGCTAAACTTTGGTTTCAATAAATTAAGAGTCATTGGGCATGATGGTAAATGGGATGAAGAAACACGAAACCGAGCTAAACATGCTCAATCTGTACTAGACAATGCCGAAATTCATGAAAATTGGGAATCATGCATGAACGATATCTCATTGGTAATTGGAACCTCTGGAAAACGTGAATTAGGTTCAAAAATTCAATTCAGACATTTCCTTACTCCCAATGAATTAATCGATAATTTTCATGGCTTAACTGGAAGAGTAGCAATTGTTTTTGGCCCTGAAGGTATAGGTTTACTGCAAGATGAATTGCGTCAATGTGACCTTCTATTGACAATTCCGTCGTGGGAAGGATATCCTATACTCAATCTCTCACATGCAGTGACAGTTGTTGCATATTCAATGTATACTAAAATCGATGAATCATTAAAAAATAAAAAACGAATGATGGATCCAGATCAACGAAGAACTATGAGAGAAACCGCTGCGCGAATTGCTAAATCACTCCCTTTACATGAAAGCAAAAGGCGTGGTGCAGAAGAACAATTAATTAGAACCTTGATGAGGAGTGGGCCAGATGAATTTGAAGCTCATCGTTTACTAGGAATTCTCAAAGATGCTGCTAAAGCACTAGAAGAATATGAAGACGAATAATTACCTTCTGCATATCGCGCTGTTCGCACCATGCTCTCGGACAGTCACGCTTTCAACCCAACATCTTTCGCCGTATATTTTCTGAATTAAATCGCTTGCATATTCCATAGCCATTTTAGCAAACATCTCGCAACCTGTTGCTTCGACTGTTACCATATCAATCACTTCAGTTTCATTCATTCCTTCGAAGACTGAGAACATAGGGTCATCAAATGCGACTAATGTCTTATGATCAAAATTTATCCTAAGCCAAGCTTCTAAATCTTTCAAGCTACCAAAATCGACTACCCAATTATTCTCATCTAATTCAACTGCTCCAAAAACGAATTCGAACTCTAATGAATAGCCATGCATAAATCTGCAATGACTGTCAGCACGCCATTGTCTAAATGCTGCTGAAAGTCCTCTTTCGTGACCATATTTCTTTGAACTGAAAAATCTAGTCATTCAGATCTCTCCATCTTAAAATCCAAACATACCGAATTGATACAGTACCTTTCACCACCAAATTCTTGTGGACCATCTTCGAAAACATGGCCCAAATGAGCATCACATTTACCGCACTTCACTTCTATTCTACGCATCCCATGGCTGATATCAACAATCCGTTTGATGCCTGCATCTTCATGCTCAGTATGAAATGCTGGCCAACCACACCCTGAATGATATTTCATTTCAGAAGTAAAAAGTAGATGACCACAACAAATACAGTGATAGTCTCCGTTTCTCTCTTCAAGATAGTGTTCTCCAGTAAATGGCCTTTCTGTTGCGCCATTCCTTGTTACTCTATATGCTAAGCGACTTAACCTCTGCTTCCATTCTTTATCTTGTTCACTTACCATATTATTCACCGAATTCATTCTTTAATCTCAAAGCATTCTCTAACACTGATTCCCAAGATTCAACATATTCTATTGGATCTACTCGACCAATTTCATGGAATGCAAGAATCCTTTCAACATCTGATCCGGATTTACCACTAGATCTTCCTAACTCATCTGGATTATATGATGTGATCTTCCCTTTTAACGTTAAAATTTCATTTTCCAATTCAGACAATAATTCTAGTTCTGAGAATCCAGTTAAGTTTATAGAAACTTTTTTTTTT
>CAJXAT010000151.1 GCA_913050055.1 uncultured Flammeovirgaceae bacterium
ATAAAGATTGTAGACCCCTCTGAGTGATTTACCCATGCCAATGGGCCACGTTAGGGGTTGTACATTTATTTTGAGCTCATCTTCAATTTCGTCTATCAGGTCAAATGGATCACGACCTTCTCTATCGAGTTTATTGATGAAGCAAAGGACGGGCGTCTTCCGCATGCGACAAACTTCCATGAGTTTTATTGTCTGTTTTTCTACCCCCTTGACACAGTCTATAACCATGATAACGCTGTCTACAGCTGTCAATGTGCGATAAGTGTCCTCTGCGAAATCTTGGTGTCCTGGTGTGTCTAAAATATTTATTTTTAGGTCTTTATATTCAAATCCCATCACTGAGGTTGCTACAGAAATTCCTCTCTGCTTTTCAATGGCCATCCAATCGGAGCGCGTCGCCATATCTATTTTATTGGACTTGACAGCTCCTGCTGTTTGTATTGCTCCACCAAAAAGTAAGAGTTTTTCAGTTAAAGTAGTTTTGCCCGCATCAGGGTGTGCGATAATACCAAATGTTTTTCTTTTTTTTATTTCTTCAGCTAGAGCCATATACATCAATTGAACCGCAAAATTAATGATAATTAGCTTAACCTTTCCTTTTTATCCTGTGATCTGTTTGTCAGCAAACAAAATACATTAATCTGACATATCGAAGACCAAAATACTTAAAAGCAAACAGTCCTTGTCTTGATCTTACTTTTTATTTCATAAAAATCGCTGACATTGTGTCAGTAAAAAGCTTTTGGCACAAGCATTGTTATTTAGATAAGTGAGAATAAAAAAATGTTAATACAAATTAAACAGAAATGGGCAAAATTATAGGCATCGACCTGGGCACCACGAATTCTTGTGTGGCCGTGATGGAAGGTAACGAACCGGTTGTGATACAAAATAGTGAAGGTAGAAGAACGACACCATCAATTTTAGCATTCCTCGATGGAGGTAATGGAGAACGTAAAGTGGGAGATCCTGCCAAAAGACAGGCGATCACCAATCCGCAACACACCATTAGCTCTGTTAAACGATTTATGGGAAAACGTTTTTCTGACGTTAAGAATGAAATGAGACATATTTCGTATGAGCTTGAGTCTGGAACCAATGACGTAGTAAGAGTAAAAATAGGAGATCGAAATTATACTCCACAAGAATTATCAGCGATGATTCTTCAAAAGATGAAATCAACGGCAGAAGATTTTTTAGGAACTGAAGTTACTGAAGCGGTGGTCACGGTTCCTGCTTACTTCAATGATGCTGAACGACAGGCGACAAAAGAAGCGGGACAGATTGCAGGATTGGATGTCAAGAGAATCATCAACGAGCCTACGGCGGCGGCATTGGCTTATGGCTTAGATAAAAAGAATGCCGATATGAAGATCGCGGTGTATGATTTAGGAGGAGGAACATTTGATATCTCCATATTAGAATTGGGTGAAGGTGTTTTCGAGGTAAAATCTACCAATGGAGACGTTCATTTGGGAGGAGATGATTTTGATGCCGTTATTATCGATTGGTTGGCAGAAGAATTTATTAAAGATGAAAATATAGATCTAAGAAAAGATCCGATGGCGCTTCAACGTCTCAAAGAAGCCGCAGAGAAATCAAAGATAGAATTATCAAGCTCGAGTAGTACAGAAATCAATTTACCCTACATCATGCCTGTGGATGGAATTCCCAAACACTTGGTGAGAACTTTATCAAGAGCAGTTTTTGAGCAATTGGCGGGTAGTTTAGTCCGTAGATCTATGGATCCTGTGAAGAAGGCTTTGAAAGATGCCAATATGTCTACGAGTGACATAGATGAGGTGATACTAGTAGGTGGATCTACGAGAATACCTAAAATTCAAGAAGAGGTAGAGAAATTTTTTGGTAAAAAGCCATCCAAAGGGGTCAATCCAGATGAAGTGGTAGCTATTGGAGCGGCCATTCAAGGAGGCGTATTGACAGGAGAAGTAAAAGATGTTTTATTACTTGATGTCACGCCACTTTCTTTGGGAATAGCCACGATGGGTGATGTCATGACCAAATTGATAGAATCAAACACTACGATTCCAAGTAAAAAATCAGAAGTATTTTCTACGGCAGCAGATAGTCAGCCTTCGGTGGAAATTCACGTATTGCAAGGAGAGCGTCCTATGGCCAAAGACAACCGAACAATTGGTAAATTCCATTTGGATGGCATTCCACCTGCACCTCGTGGAGTTCCTCAAATAGAAGTGACTTTTGACATTGATGCCAATGGCATTCTAAATGTATCAGCCAAAGATAAAGGAACGGGAAAAGAGCAAAAAATCAGAATCGAGGCGTCATCGGGACTCAGTGATGAGGATATAGAGAAAATGAAGCAAGAGGCCGAGGCCAATGCTGAATCTGATAAATTAGAGAAGGAAAAAGTTGAGAAAATTAATTCGGCTGATGCACTTATTTTCCAAACTGAAAAACAGTTGGCGGACTACGGAGATAAGATTTCCGAAGAGAATAAAAAGCCCATTGACGAAGCTTTGGCCAAAATGAAAGAAGCCCATGCGAGTGGAGATTTAGCAGCCATAGACGTGGCCATGGAAGCCCTCAATAAAGTATGGGAAAGTGCCTCTCAGGAGATTTATGCAGCTCAAGCGAGTGCTGAAGCAGCAGGAGGCGCAACTGGTCAGGAAGCGCCCGAGGGTGAGGGTAAGGCTGAACAAGATGTCAGTGACGTAGAATATGAAGAAGTAGACGACAAGAAATAGGTTGAACGAGAACCCTTTGATTACTTTACACAATAAGGGAATCAAAGGGCCTCGATTTTTTAGTAATGGGCAGTGACTTTAATGAAAATATTTTAGTTTAATTGTTCTCAACCTGGGAGGGGATTATAATTCTTTTTATATTTGTTCTCCGTTAAAGGGAAACTCAAGTAAAAGAGCAAGATTATGAGTGATTTAATAAAATTTGTAGAAGCACAAAACAGTCCAAAAAAAGAAGATTCGAATCTTTTTGGCTCTGGAGATACTATTAATGTGCATTATAAAATCAAGGAAGGGAGCAAGGAGAGAATCCAGCAGTTCCAAGGTGTTGTGCTACAAATTAAGAACCGTAACAGTAGTGGCGAGACCTTCACGGTAAGAAAAATATCAAATGGCATTGCAGTAGAAAGAATTTTCCCATCCGGATCACCAAATATTGACAAGATAGAAGTTATGAGAAAGGGTAAAGTAAGACGAGCAAAACTTTATTATTTACGAAATCTAAAAGGTAAGGCAGCCAGAATAAAGGATAAAATTTAAATCGCTTTATTTCAATGATAAAAAAAAGTCGACTTTTAAGTTGGCTTTTTTTATTTAGGGAAATATGAAAATATCATTTACAAAATATCAAGGGACGGGTAACGATTTTGTGCTTATTGATAATCGTACGGAATTTTTCCCAAAGGGAAACGCTGATCTGATACAGAGGTTGACAAAAAATAAGTTCGGTATAGGCGCGGATGGACTTATTTTAGTTGAAAATCACTCCAGCCTTGATTTCGAAATGGTTTATTTTAATGCGGATGGTAGTCAAAGCCTGTGTGGAAATGGTAGTAGATGTGCAGTTCAGTTTGCAAAAGATTTAGGCATCATAAAGAATCAAACAACCTTCAGTACCTACGATGGCATACATGATGCTTTTTTTCTAGAGGGATTGATTCATTTTAGTTTACAAGACCTCAATGAGATTTTATCAGAGGAGAATTATTTTTTCATTAACAACGGGTCTCCTCATTACGTTACTTTCGTAGCTGATGTGGAAAAAATAGATGTTGGGCATGTTGGAGCCGAGGTGAGGTACTCAAAAGCATTTGCCCCAGCAGGGACTAATGTAAATTTTGTAGAAATTGATCACCCATTATTGAAAGTGAGAACTTATGAAAGGGGTGTAGAGGCTGAAACGCTTTCTTGCGGAACCGGTGTAATAGCGTCAGCCATAGTAGCCGCATCCGCCTTTCAAATGGAGAGTCCGGTTAGCATTGAGACTCAAGGTGGGCAACTCTTTGTCAGCTTTGTCAGAGAGGGATCTAAAAGTTTTAGTGATATTTATTTGGCAGGTCCGGCGATAAAAGTTTTTGAGGGGAGTATTGATGTTTAATTTGATAGTAGGATCACTTAAAAACATTAACTTTGACCTTGTTTTGCAATTATTATAAAGAATATGTTTGACTGGATTACAAAAGGGGTTGGCAAAGTTTTTGGGACCAAGGCGGATCGTGACTTAAAGTTATTATTGCCTTATGTGGGCCTCATTAATAAAGAGTTTTTAAAATTAGCGAAAATTTCTGATGACCAATTGAGAGGGAGGACTCAGGAATTAAAAACCATAATTGAAGATCGTTTACAAGTCACCGATGCTGAGCTCGGGGATTTACATGAAAAAGTAAATAATAATCCAGATTTAGACCTCAATCAAAAAGACGATATTTTTAAAAAAATAGATGCTTTAGAATTAGAGCGAAACCAACAATTAGAGGTTATTTTAGAGGACATTCTTCCACAGGCTTTCGCTGTGGTAAAAGAAACTGCACGAAGGTTTTCCGAGCAGGGACAACTTACGGTTTCGAAGACCGATCATGATGTTGAGCTCTCCAAAATGAAGGCTAATATAGAAATTAAGGGAGATCAAGCGATTTGGCATAACAAATGGTTGGCCGCTGGTACAGATATTGAATGGAATATGATCCATTACGACGTTCAATTAGTTGGGGGAGTGGTGCTTCATCAAGGAAAAATATCCGAAATGACGACAGGTGAAGGTAAAACGCTAGTTGCAACTTTGCCGGCCTTTCTCAATGCTCTTGCAGATCGTGGGGTTCACATCGTAACTGTTAATGATTATTTGGCCAAAAGAGATTCCGAATGGAATGCCCCTTTATTCGAATTTCATGGCTTGAAGGTGGATTGCATAGATAAATATAGTCCTAATTCTGTAGAACGTAGGGCGGCATATCAAAAAGATATTGTATACGGGACCAATAATGAGTTTGGATTTGATTATTTGCGA
>CAJXAT010000152.1 GCA_913050055.1 uncultured Flammeovirgaceae bacterium
ATTGAGAGAACAAGTAAAGTCGTTGAGCTGGTCTGCCGACAAGAAGAGCTGCAGTAGTTTTACGTTTTACAGTACTGACGAGAACGACAGAGCCATGGGGATGATGATCGAAATGTGCCCTTTAGCGAATCAGTTGATAAAATAAAGGCCCTTCGAGAAGAAAAAGTCTACTATGAGCAATTGGTTTTTCCTGATGAAGTTCACGGATTTTTATTACATCAGAGCTGGATTGATGCCTATAAAGCTACGGTCGATTTTTTCGAACGTATGCTTGACTAGTTTTATTCCCCATAGGCGACTCCTCAAACAATCTTCTCTTTATCCTCAAGTAAGGCTTCATCTAAATCATATCCTTCAACTTGTACGATTTCTTGCTTGGCTTGATCCCAATCTATTCGGCGACCTAGTTTGTAGGACAGACCACCCATATGTGAGGTCATGGCCTCTTCAAATCCTTCTCTAATGTTACAACTTGGGGTCCCACCATTTCTAATACAACTGAGCCATTCTCGAACGTGTAAATGGGTAGAATCTACATGTTTACCATCTCTATAAGTCCAAAGGAGTCCTTTATCAGCGAAATATTTAGCTGTGGCAGAAGTAACTCCATCCGTACTTCCTGAGGCGGGATCGTATTGATAGATAGGGACATTGGGATCCATTTCTTCGGATACTATTTTTTCCTTAAACTTGGTGGATTTACCATCCGCATAAATGGTCAAACTGTTCCCTACTTCCATGGTGGCATCATGACCCATGAAAGCGGTTGTTCTACCATATTGGTTACCTAAAGTGGCACTATAAACCATAGTCATACCTTTTTCTTTTCCTGCCGCTTGACTGGAACCCGTTGAGAAATCAGGAAACTCCATATTTACCTGCATAACATCAGGAACATTTCTACCATCTTTATGGGTATAAATTCCACCTGAGGCGATCACAGAGCTAGGAATTCCCATTTTCAAGATACAATTTACACGATCATAATCATGGGACATAAGATCTCCGGAAAGGCCGGATCCATAAGCCCACCATTTTCTCCAACGAAAAAAATGTTCAGCATTGAAAGGAACCATAGGGGCATTTCCAATAAACTGTTTCCAATCGACGGTATTGGGATTGGCTTTTTCGTGAATGGGATATTGCCATGCCCCATTGTCATCATTGCGATTGGTATTAGTTTGAATCAGCGAAACATGGCCAAGTATATTCTTTTTGACTACGTCTTGGGCGGTTAAGAAACTTTGTGTTTGCCTGTGTTGGTGACCGACTTGAAAGACCACGTTTGAGGCTTCAACAACATCTTTGAGCGCGTAAGTCTCTTTGATATTATGGGTCATTGGCTTCTCTACATAGACATGCTTTCCTGCTTGTAACGCCGCGATGGCAATAGGTGCGTGCCAATGATCCGGCGTGGCAATGATAACGGCATCAACCACATCACTTTCGACCAATTCTTGATGCGTTCTGAATCTTTGAACCTTCACTACGTCTGTACTGAAAGAGTCTATCGCATCCTGAGCGCGCACATCAAAAAGATCACAGACGGCCGTGATGTGAACGTTGAGGTGCTCTTGTTCTAAAAAGGAAGACAAACGGGTATCCTTTGGATTCTTTTTGGCAGCTTCAGCCATACTTGCGAGCCAACTTTTCTGACCAAAACCTAGTGCTCTGCACAGCTGGGGACCTCTGATACCAAAACCGATGATTCCAATTCTAATGGGATCTCCCGCCATAGGACCTGAAGGTGGCGGCGGTGAGGCATTGATATTCAATGTCTTTAGAATAGAATCTCTAGCTTGTGTATTATTAACTCCTTTACTAGCACCGGCCCACCAAACACTCCCTACAATAGGCATACCGGCAATTCCTTTCAGTAGGTCCCTTCGCGACCAATTGCTCTTTTTATCTTCTGACATGACTATTTGGTTTTGGGATTTAAACTATTTTTTTTCAATGATTGAAGCCCAAAATAAGTACCTGTAGGCATTTGATAAAGTACAAAAAGGGCAGCGGCTTCAATGAGGTTTTTATTAATGATCCAATATGAGCCTTCTGTGCCCGCTTGAGAGGCACCTGGTAATGCCGGATGTGCTAGATAGTACATAAGGAGCAAGCAAATCCCAAAAACCGAACCGACCCGTTCAAAATAACCCAGAAGTAAGGAAAGACCCACCACCATTAGGCTGAAAATATTAAGATTATCCACTAAATGAATCATACCAGCACCCGAGAGCCATTGAAATAGGGGAGTCAATAGTTCAGCGCTTGACAGGTAGGCTTTGGAGGTCCATGCTGGATTATATAGTTTTAAAACCCCTTCATATAAAAAATGCCATCCTATCAGGATGCGTAAAAGGACCAAGCTATTGCGACCCGTTTGGCTAAGATTGATATCTGTTGTCATTTGTAATTAATCAAGTAAATGTTTAGGGCGCTTAATGGAAACAAAGATTTTTAATTTATAAATATAGGAAAATAACGACTAATTAAAACTGAATAATCGATTGAAAATGAATTTTTATTAGGTTTCATTGAAAATTTTAACAGTGGTCAGTTATGTTAGAGTTAAATAAAAGCGAAGCTTTAATTTTTATTTTTTGAAAAAAAGATAAAAATATCTTCAGTTACTTACTGGCCCTGTGACATGATCGCATTACCCTTGAAAAAATCTAGAAGCAATTAAATAGGATTTTTTTAATCATGGATGGTGATTTTTTTAATTTGAATGATAATAAATTTAGGTAATATAGGTGTATGTTCGAGGGGGACTTATCTTCTAACCGATGCCTACATTGCGATTGTGCTCATTTCTTATGTTTAATATTTATAAAGATTTTAAATCCACCTAGTAATCCACCTAGTAATTGAAGAGTCTTATTTTATCTTTATTGGTATTAATTTTAGGAATAGCATTTTCTGTCGGAGTAATAATTTTTATTTTAGATGAAAGATTACCTGAATCAAAAGGAAGTCAAGAAGCGCTTTGGTTGGCTGAAAAAATGTCAGAAGCCATGAATAAACCAGCATATGATAGCTTGCGTTTTATTTCTTGGCAATATGGATACCATTTCTTTGATTGGAACAAAAAAGAGGATTCGGTAAAAGTCATTTGGGCTGATCTTGAAGTAAATGTATCTACTGAAACCCTAGAGGGAATGGCTTATCAAGGGGGCATCATTTTGTTAGGTGATCAAAATAAAAAAGCAGTCAATCAGGCCATTCAGTATTTTAATAATGACTCTTTTTGGCTGGTGGCCCCCTATAAATTAAATGATCCAGGTGTCTTGCTAAGTAGCGTAAAGGTCCCGAAAGGACATGGGTTATTGGTTACCTATACGCAAGGAGGTTCAACGCCTGGAGATACTTATCTTTGGCTGTTAGATGAGAATTATTTTCCAAGAGGTTGGAAAATGTGGGTAAAAATGCTTCCCATAGGGGGTGTAAAAAGTAAATGGATGGGATGGAAAAAAAGAAAAGGCGCTTGGTTTCCTGGAAATTTTGAGACATTTTATTGGTACAAAAAGGAGGTTAAAGATTTAGTAGTTTATTAATGGATAAAGTAGCGACATATCAAAAAATAATTTTTGTTAAATCAGCAGATATAGATGAACTAAATCATGTGAACAATGTAGTCTACCTCAGTTGGGTACAAGATCTTGCCAAAGAACATTGGCAGATCCGTGCTTCTCAGGAAATTATAAATCAATATAAGTGGGTGGTGGTAAATCATGATATCACTTATAAAAAGCCATTAAAATTTAATCAAAAAGCATTTATAAAAATACAAGTTTTTGATAATGCCAAAGGGGCATTGTGGGGTCGGATGGTTTGGATATATGATGATAGTGCAGTCCTAGTGGCCGAAGCCAGCACGCAATGGTGCCTGGTCGATACGCAATCTTTTAATCCTAGGCGAATCACCGATGAGATTAAATCTGTTTTTTTTAGCTTATGAATAAAAGTGTAGTAATTACGGGAGTATCGACTGGGATCGGATATCAGCTTTGTGTTGATTTGATTTCCAAAGGTTATTTGGTGTTTGGAAGTGTCAGGAAGCCAGAAGATGGTCAACGACTTTCTGATAAATTTGGAGCTACTTTCATTCCGCTATATTTTGATATTACAGATCATGCGGCCATTGAAAAGGCAGCTTTAGAGGTAGAAAAGAGATTGAACGGGTCTACCTTAACAGGACTTTTTAATAATGCTGGGTTGGCTTTAGCAGGGCCGCTATTGCACCTTTCAGTAGCTGATTTAAGATATCAATTCGAAGTAAATGTGATAGGACTGATGAAGGTATCTCAGGTGTTTTCAGGTGTTTTAGGGGTAAAAAATCAGAGGCAAGTCACGCCCGGTAGAATAGTAATGATCAGTTCTATTAATGGTAAAATTGCGATGCCTTTTATTGGTGCTTATTGCGGATCTAAATTTGCTTTGGAGGGATTGTCTAGAAGTCTTAGAACCGAATTGAATATTTATGGGATTAAGCTTATTGTAGTAGGTCCCGGTCCAATAAAGACCCCTATTTTTGAAAAGACGATATTGAAAGCCACCGAGGAGTTTAGCGATACGCCCTATGAAAGTGCCATGAATGCATTTCTGAATAAGTTTGTTTTGAAAACCATTAAGCAAGCTATGACCCCTGAAGTCTTATCTGAGCGGATCATAAAAATATTTGAAAGCGCGTCACCAAAGAGCAATTACATCATCACAAATGATCATTTCTTCAATTATACTTTGCCCAATTGGCTCTCCGTGGGTTTTCTTAATGCTTTTTTTATCAGAACCTTGGGGTTGAAAAGACAGAAAAAAAACAATTAATTTAGACTCAGGTCACTTCAAAAATACTTTTCAAAATCATTTAAGGAAACATAGAATGAAAAATCTAATTTCTTTTTAATCCATTGA
>CAJXAT010000153.1 GCA_913050055.1 uncultured Flammeovirgaceae bacterium
AAAACAAACTTACTTGGATTGTTATCAAACTCTACAACAATATCAGAATGCTCGCTAAATCTCCACATATTATCCCAATTATCATAAAATTTTAAATTAGAATAATAAGCACCAAAGGTTTTTCTGTTTTCTCCTGAAGGAAGTATTCTGGGCTGAAGGTCCGCCATACCCCTCACATCATACTGCTTGTATGTTTTTGCAATTTGTTTTGAAGAAAGTGCGATATCATAAATTTTTATTTCGTCGATCAATCCATCAAATGAATAGGTACCAGGAAACGTATTCTCACGCACAGGATCTATGGGCCTTCTATCTTTTCCTCTACCAATTTGAATATCATTCATGGATAGCTCTATTGGAGATTTTGAAATCTTCAATTGATCTGTTTTTTTTCCATCAATATATATATTCATATTTCCAGTTATCTGATCAAAAGTGGCTGCCAGATGATACCATTTCTTCCTTTCCAGGGATACAACGGATGTAAGCTCCTCCCAAGAACCATCAACTCTAATTTTGAATCCTGGATGACCATGCCCATCAATTCCAAAGAAATATCCTCTATCATCTTCTTTTTGATATTTTACAATAAAATCAATCTCATCAAAATTAATTTCCTGAATCACCTCAGTATCTCCCTCTTGATTATTGGGATCTCCTCCTACTAGTCCTACCGAAAGATCTCCTTCATTTTTGACTGCGTCTGTAATGTCGTAATCTCCTCGAAATAATTTTACACTTTCAGGTACATCGTCAGCTTGCTGTATGATAGGACACCAATTCCATGGATAAGCACCAATACTAATCCATCCTTCAATAGTGATCGCATTTCTGGGTTTCGGCCCTTTTTCATGGGGTATTTTTACCGTTGTTTTGTAGCCATCAAATTGTAGGGCTGTTCCCGAAATACCTTTTTTCCAAACAGTTTTATCTCCAGTTATTTCGGCTTTACCATTTCCAAACATTTCATAGGTATAATCTCCCTCAGATTCGTCAAATTTGAACCATGCCTTAGGATCAAGAACAGTATTTGATACCGTAGCCACACCCTGAGTTTTACTCACAGTTTTGGAACGTTGGGATTCAACCAGGGATTCAATTTTAATACCTGCTGGATGAAGATGAAAATATTGAGTAACCAAATTCTTGGGATCTCTCCAAGCATCAATTTTATCAGTACCTTGCTTTATGGTCCGTATCACCTTCCCATCGAAGGCAATTGTAAAATACTCATCAACAAAATTGATTGCTGTCACCCCTGCATGTGGATTACTACCACTAAACTTCGGTAAGTATCTCCAATGTATAACCGCAGCCTCATCCGTAATACTAATCAACTTGACATGTGAATAAGTGTTGACACGATCCGGCATATTGACTGAACCGTTGCCACTTCTTTTTATGATTTCATCCACATAAAATCGCTCTCCACCAGCATTTACCCAATAAGGGAGATAACTAGAACCCCTCCAAAAAACAAACTGCCCATTTTGAGTTCCTACATTTACAATAATATCAGCATAATCACCAGTCCTGTCAAAAGTTTCCCAATCTGCACCAGTATTTATTTTGGTATAATATGCACTAAAGTTAGAGACGGACTCAATCTTTTGCGCAAAAATTCTCAAAGAGATCAGAAAGCAAATAAATATTGTAATCGAAATGTTTTTAAATTGACGCATATCTTTGTTTGTGTGAGCTTAAATTCTTCTAATTTCGAATATTGGATAAATAGTTGGTATTAGACGCCTTTGCAATAACTTCAATACTCGATTTTTCAAGATTTTCAGAACTTGCAGAAATCTTTATCTTTCCTTCGTTATTGCTTGATTTTATAATAAGTAGACACAAACCATGGAAGGCAGAACGCTCATTTTTTTGATAACTCTCCAAGGAAGTAGGATCTCCATTGCCTACACTTAACAAAGTTCCTTCGCCCTCAATATCGAATTGGACTAGATTGGAAGCGTCAGGGCATAAGTTTCCCTCCTTATCGGTGATTTTAACTGTAATGAATGATAGATCATCTCCGTTAGCACTTATCTCTGTTCGATCTGGAACTAGTGATATATTACTTGGTATTCCAGCTGTTTTGATTTCTTTCTCACACAAGATATTACCTCTCAGATCGTATCCAATTGCCTTTATACTGCCTGGTTGATAGGTGATATCTTCCCATTTATATCGATATGTATTTTCCGTTTTCTCTTTTTTACCTTTCGATTCCCCATTTACAAAAAGTTCTACTACCGCACAATTAGAATAAATATAAACAGGAGTAACTTCACCCTCTCGGCCATTCCAGTTCCAGTGAGGAAGGAGATGAACCATAGGTTTTTCCGACCACTGACTTTGATAAAGATAAAATCGATCTTTTTTGAATCCACACATATCTACGATACCAAAATAAGAACTATGCGCCGGATAATTTCCTGCCTCATAAGGATCAGGCTCTCCATGATAGTCAAACCCAGACCAAACAAATTGACCCGCAATCCAAGGTGACTTCTGAAGCTCAAATTCTACATCTGGAATTGCACCAAAACCCGTATTAATCAGGTCATATGAAGAGATCTGTTTAGATGGGTGATTGTATCCTTTGTAAATCTCTTCGACAGGAAAGTGATATTCTCCTCGTGAACTCAGAGTTGCTGAAGTTTCTGTAGATAGCAATGGCAAATTTGGGAACTGCTTATGAATCGTATCATAACGATCCTGCCAATAGTTCATACCAAAAACATCAAAACAGTTCTTTAATTCATCATCAAAAATGGTAGAAAGATGAATACCGGCATTTACAGGTCTCGAAGGGTCCATCTCTTTGCAAATATCTGAGAGTATTTTAGCATTTTTTTTAGCATTCTCTGAGTCAAGATTAGGAATTTCATTACCAATACTCCACATAATTATTGAGGGATGGTTTCGGTCTCTTTTGATTAATGCCCTCGTATCTTTTCCCGACCATTCATTAAACCAAATATTATAGCTATTTTCGACCTCATTTTTTGCCTCGGACCATTCATCGAATGTTTCATCAATTACCATTATACCCATTTGATCACACAGCGTTAATTGTTCAGGGGATGGGGGATTATGTGCCGTGCGAATCGCGTTAGCTCCCATCTCCTTCATAATCTCTAGTTGCCGCTGCGTTGCCCTTATATTAACCGCTGTTCCCAATGGTCCCAAATCATGATGTAAATTGACCCCTTGCAGTTTAACATGTTTTCCATTAAGAAAGAACCCATTGTCAGGATCAAAACTAAAATATCTTACCCCAAAAGGTGTATGGTAAGTATCGATCAACCTTCCATCATGATATACCTGAGATATCGCTTCATACATTTCAGGAGACCCTATGTCCCATAATTTAGGATTTTTAATGTTTAATTGATGTGATAATTCAATGTCTTCTTTAGTGGGGATTTTATTATTTTTAGATGTATTTGTAGCTATAATTAACCCTTCTGAATCTATAATTGATGTTTTAAGCTCAATAGTGACATCTTCATCTTTAGTGTTTTTAATCTTTGTTTTCACCATTACCGTAGCCTCTTTTTCTGTGACCTTTGGAGTAGTAATAAAGGTACCCCAATGATCTACATGTACTAGGTCCGTTTCAGTCAACCATACGTTTCTATATATTCCTGAGCCTGGATACCATCGCGAGGAATGATCTTGATTCTCCACACTTACCGCAATTAAATTTTTACTCCCCCTTTTGATTTTATCGGTAATATCTATTGCAAATGAAGTATAGCCATAAAGCCAACCTCCAATGTATTCACCATTCAACCAGACTTTTGAATTGCGCATAATTCCGTCAAATTCTATAGACATATTTCTTGTGTCGGATGATACAAAAAACGACTTTCGATACCAGCCGATTCCCGGATATGGAAGATACCCTCCCTTGTAACTCACTTCTTTAGAAAATGGTCCCTCAATAGCCCAATCATGAGGTAAGTCAAGTTCTCGCCATTGGCTATCATCAACATCAATTAAATGAGCTTTTTCATTAGCCTCTTGCGAAAATTTCCAGTTGGAATTAAAGCTTATTCTGGATCTATAGTTAATTGATTCCTTATTATCACACCCTTGAATTAAGGAAATAATTAGGGAAACTATAATAACATGACAAAATTTAATCTCTTTCATTATTTCTCAATTAATATTTATTTGAATACGTAACTGTATAACTACTCAAAGCAGATTTACTAAAATTATTCATCTGCCTCTTTAATCGTAAATTCATTTGTCATTGAGCATTCCATTTACACCTCAATTCGTTGATTGTAAATTGTATCAAGTGACAGCCAAAAAATAGGTTTTTGTTGAGATTTAGCAAAAAAACAAAAAAATAAGGGTAATAATATTCTTATTTTCACAAAATATATGGTTTAAAGTCGTATCAGTTTGATCGATTAGTAGCTACTTTACCAAATTTTGCTTGGATTTTTTTTTCTGAATCCATAGTCAATTTGATAGGATTTTTTGATCCCGATAAATCACCACTCCAGCTTAAAAATTCATATCCTTCGTCTGGATAAGCTGTGACAAGAATTTCAGATTCCTCTGGAAAATATCTTTTGGAGGGGTTGATATAACCTTGACCATCCAAAGTAGTGCTTAATTCAAAAAACGAATTAGATTTTATTTCAGACTCTGATAGTTTCAGATATTCTGTGTTTCCAGCATCTACAAAAATCATATATCCCCCATCAAGCGTATTTTCAATGTATTCTCCTGCCTTTTCTCCTTCAATGTCACTAGATGTAAAATCCCAAACAAAATTTCCCAAACTATCAGTTTTGATAGCTAGAATTCGCCAAGAATCCCAATAATAGGAATCTTCGAAAAAACCAGGCTCTATTC
>CAJXAT010000154.1 GCA_913050055.1 uncultured Flammeovirgaceae bacterium
AAACTCGATTATTCAAAATAATGGTAGTGATGTAGATCTTATGTTTGATTTGCCATTAGTTATTTCATCGGCGGATGCAATTGAGAATATTCAAACAAATGCTGGAGGTATGTGTAGTATAACTTTTGGTTCAAATTCAAATATCAGCTTAAATTCAGATGTTAAATTTTCTGCTTCAGGGGACAGAAAAATCAATATGAGTGGAATCCTCAAAGGATCAGGGCAATTTCAAATCGGAACTTCCTCAACAATTAATTTTGGCTCTTCATCAGACAATGACTCATTCATGGGAGGGTTTAAAATGCTGGGTAATAATAGTGAATTGATAATTAATACAGCTTCAAATGCTACTTTCTTAAAATTTGGTATTGAAATAATGCCTGAGTTAAGTTCCACTGGACATAGCGTTACTCTAAATTCCGAGAATGTTTTTTATGGTAATCTCACAATTTTAGATAGTCCTTTTAATTTAAACATAAATGCCAATCAATCGGATATGGGGATAATTACAATGGGTAGTGGTATTCTAAATTTAATTTTAAATGATTCTATTTCGTCACTAGCATTTGCCAAAAACTCATCTGCAGATTGGGGTACTGGAACAATATCGATCAGTGGTTTTCAAGATAATTTAATTTCATTTGGAAATGATTCCAGTGGATTGAGTTTAGATCAAATAAAACAAATTAATTATGAAGGAGGAAATGTTATAATCAATGAATTTGGATATTTAATTACAGCGGATAATCCGGAAAATGATGAAGTTACTGGGATGAATGATAAGAAAAAAGAGCAGGTATTCTTCCCAAATCCAAATAGTTCAGCCAAACTTAAATATTCATTTGAAAATTCTATTGGAGATAACATTGTCATATGTGATTTGGAGGGTAAAAGTTATATTCATTTTAGATCTGAGGAAAATTCTGGAGAAATTGATATCTCACAATTATCTCCAGGAATTTATCTAGTAATGGTTCAGGATAAAAAGAATGAAAGCATGAATTCAACATTGTTTATAAGAAGATGATGAACAGTTAAAGTGAATCGCACAAAAAAAAATGTTAAAATAAAAATTAATGTTAGAATTTAAATTTATTATTCGTGTAGTTAAGGTGCTATTCCTTATCTCCGCTTTTTGTATTCCAAAGCTCAATGGTCAAATCTACAAAAATCCTAATGCCAAGATAGAAGATCGGATTATAGATTTAATGGATAAGATGACACTTGAAGAGAAGATCGGACAAATGTGTCAATTTGTAGCACCTGCACACATAGAGAAGACGAAAAGTCGATTCAAAGGTGAAGAGCTTATCTACAATGATCAATGGGGTACTTATCCTGGCTTAAATGCAGCTAAGATCAACGAAAAAATAGAGAAGGGAGAAATTGGATCTTTTTTGCATGTAAAAAATGTAGTTGAAGCAAACGAGATTCAAAAAATAGCTCAAAAATCGAGACTGGGAATTCCGCTTCTAATAGGAATTGATGCCATTCATGGACACGGAATGGTCAAAGGGACCACAATTTTTCCAACTCAAATAGGCTTATCAAGCAGCTGGGATGACCAACTCATCTATGAAGTGGCTCGAGCTACTGCAAAAGAAATTAGAGCCACGGGAATGCATTGGACTTTTTCTCCAAATGTAGAAGTTGCCAGAGATCCACGATGGGGGAGGGTCGGTGAGACTTTCGGTGAGGATCCTATGCTTGTTGGGAGAATGGGCCAGGCCTTCACAAAAGGATACCAAGGAGATTTCAGTCATGAAAATGTTATTGCTTGTGCCAAGCACTTTATCGCTGGTGGAGAACCATACAACGGAACAAATGCTTCACCCATTGATGTATCCGAAAGACAATTGAGAGAGATTTGGTTGCCTCCATTCAAAAAGCAAGTTGAAGCTGGAGTATTCACCTTTATGGCTTCACACAATGAGATAAATGGAGTACCTGCACACGCCAATGAATTCCTTCTCAATGATATTTTGAAAAAGGAATGGCAATTTGATGGTTTCGTGGTTTCGGATTGGATGGATATTGAGAGAATTCATAAACTGCATAAAATTACTGCTGGTCAAAAACAATCAGTACTAAAAAGTGTTAATTCGGGTATGGGTATGCATATGCATGGACCTGGCTTTCTCAAGCCTTTATTAGAACTCGTTGAAGAAGGACTAGTTCCAATAAAAAAAATTAATGATGCTTGTGCGTCAATTTTAAAATTAAAATTTCTCCTTGGACTTTTTGAAAACACATATGTTGATCCATCAAAAACTGAATCCATTTTATTCAATGAAGACCATAAAGGAGTAGCTTTAGAGGCTGCTAGAAAATCGATAGTACTTCTAAAAAACGATGGCATTTTACCTTTAATCAATCCAAAAAACATATTGGTTACAGGTCCAAATGCTTATAACCATAGGATCATGGGAGATTGGACTTTCAAGCAACCTGATGCCAATGTTCAAACAGTCTATCAGGGATTTGAGAAGGTATTTGATGCGTCCAATGTTGATTTCATCAACTCAGGTGAAAGCTTACTATATCCCGATGATAAAAAACTTGAGGAGACAATAGCCAAGGCCGAAGGCTACGATGCCATTATAGTTGTAGTGGGCTCAAACTCACTTAGATATCAACGGAAAGAAAAAACTTGTGGAGAGAATGTGGACCGATCACACATAAATTTATTAGGTAATCAACTTCGTCTTGTGCAAGAATTACATAAAATCAATAAAAATTTAATTGTTGTAATGGTCAATGGTCGGCCATTGTCTGAGCCATGGATAACAGAAAATATTTCAGGAATAATTGAAGCTTGGGAGCCAGGTTCATTTGCAGGACAAGCAATTGCTGAAATTATTAAGGGAGAGGTAAATCCTTCAGGAAAACTTACTATTACCTTCCCTCACCATTCGGGACAAATACCTATGGTATATAATCAAAAGCCATCATCATTTTTTAGAAAATATATTGATGCCCCATCTACACCAATGTGGTATTTTGGTTATGGATTGAGCTATTCAGAATTTCAATATTCAAATCCCAAAATCAAAAAGCTGGAAGATAGTTTTAGGATTGATATTGAAATTGAAAATAAAAGTTCGATTGAAGGTGATGAAATCATACAACTATACGTCAGTGATGAAGTCTCATCGGTGACTCGACCGCTTAAAGAACTGATTGACTATCAAAGAATTACTTTGAAAGGGGGTGAAAAAAAAACAATCCCTTTTGAATTTTCTATAGAGGACCTTGCTTTTTATAATATAGATATGAAAAGAGTAGTAGAATCAGGTGATTTTCTAGCCTTCATTGGTGGTTCATCTAGAGAGGAGGATTTGATGAAAATTGGATTCAATATTGATAAAAACTTTAATTATGACTAAAATTAATCTGGAAAATAAGTTTGTGAAAATTCACAATTTATTATCAATGAGTTTGTTCTTGATATTATTTTTTTCCTGTCAAAGGAATGAAAAGTTAAATAAACCGAACATCATATTTATTATGAGTGATGATCATGCGGCCCATGCCATTTCATCATATGGAGGTATTTACGATAAAATTGCTCCTACTCCTAATATTGACAAGATCGGCTTTGACGGAATTAGATTTGAGAACGTGTTTTGTACAAATGGAATTTGCGGTCCTTCCAGAGCATCTATTTTGACTGGAAAGTACAGTCACCGGAATGGCTTCTATAAAAATGAAAAGGGAGGCAAATTCAATAAAGATCAATGGACATTTCCAAAAGAATTCCAAGAAAATGGATATCAAACCGCCCTATTTGGGAAATGGCATTTGGGAACTGAGCCAGTTGGTTTTGATCACTTTATATATCATGATAATAAGGGACAACAGGGATTTTACTATAATCCAATATATAACGAAAATGGAAGTCGAGTGACGGAAGAAGGGTATGCAACGAACTTAACCACTGATTTTGCCCTGAATTGGCTCAAAGGTGAAGGAGATAGTGATAAACCTTTCATGATGATGCTGCAGTTCAAGGCACCTCACAGAAGTTGGGAACCAGATGAAAAATATAGAGACCTTTTTGGCGATCAAGAAATGCCTTATCCTAAAACTTTTAATGATAATTATGAAGGTAGAGAGCAAACGGCAGGCGATACAGATATGACAATGGACTTTTTCAATCGACAAGATATGAAACTTACTCCTCCAGATTCATTAACTGGTAAGAAGGAACGTAATAAGTGGTTAAGAGCAGGTGATAAACGTGGATTTGGTGAGGGTTGGCTACCTAAAAGTGGGATGACTCAAGAAGAAGTCAGAAAATGGAAATATCAAAGATACATCAAGGATTATCTCGCTTGTATAAGGTCAGTAGATGACAATATTGGCCGGGTTCTAGATTATTTGGAAAAATCTGGACTAGATGAAAATACGGTTGTTATTTATACTTCTGATCAAGGATTTTACTTGGGAGATCACGGTTGGTTCGACAAAAGATTTATGTATGAGGAATCTTTAAAGATGCCCTTTTTACTGAAATATCCAGGAATAAAAAATCAAAAAGCGGTAAATAAAGACATTATAACAAATATTGATTTTGCATCAACATTATTGGATATTGCAGGGATAGAACAAAAAGAAGAACTTCAAGGTAGAAGTTTTCTTTCTAATGTCCTTGATGAAAATCCGAAGGATTGGAGACAATCGATGTACTATCACTATTATGAATTTCCTTTTTGGCATCATGTTCAGCCCCATTATGGTATCCGAAATGAAAAATTCAAACTAATTCACTTTTATTATAATATTGATGTCTGGGAATTGTACAATCTTCAAAATGATCCTGAAGAGATGACCAATTTGATAAATGATCCTAGTTATGCTGATGTGATAAAAG
>CAJXAT010000155.1 GCA_913050055.1 uncultured Flammeovirgaceae bacterium
CAAATGGGTATTATTTCTGATAGAAGAACCGGTGGGAAAGGTTGGAGCAAGTTCAGTTTCACAGAATTGGTTTGGATCAAGCTCATCATCAGATTACGAGAATTTGGTCTGAGCCTTGATAAGATTAAAATAGCCAAGGAAGATTTAAGTAAGTATGCTGTTGAAGATACTTATTCCATGTTTCCCTTGCTTGATTTTTACTTACTTTATGCCAGATCCTTCAAGTACTCTGTCGACCTCAGGATATTTGAAGATGGTCGCCTCTTAATTGGTCGGGAGACCGAATTACGAAATTCCCGACCTCATCAATCTAATGGGAAAGATTTCATAACTTTAGATTTCAATGAAGTGATTAAGGAGGTGATCAGAAAAGTAAGTGCTCGATATTTATTAGATCCTCGAGTGGAAGTTCAAGACCAATTACACGCGGCACTTTCCTCAGATTCGTTCCAGACAAAGAAAATCTCATTTGAGGGGCGTACCCAAAAAGTGAACCCTACCTTTTTAATGGATTAATTTTTGAAGGGCTAATTCTAAATAATTTTGGACAAACAAAAAAGGGATTTATTGAGGTTAGATTTAGTTACAGCGCCCTAAGTAAATCTTTTAAATCCAAGGGGTGAGAAGACCGGTTAAGGATACCTTTTGGTTGCTTCGATTTTTCTTTTTTGGGACGATCCCAGCACAGTTCTAAACTGTTTCCATCGGGATCTTCTAAATAAATAATTTCTGAAACCCCAAGATCAATAGCATCTAAAAGTGGATAAGCGGCTGTTTTGAGGTTAAGGTAAACGGTTGCCAAATTTTTACGAGTTGGATATTGAATGATAGAATGAAAAATGTCCATACCTTGGGAATCGGATTGGGGTAAATGTTGAGCAAACCAAGTCTCCAATGCTAACAAATAATTATGACTTCCAGTAGAGAGGTGGGCCGCCTTATGGTCTTCATATACGAGTTCTATTTTGAATCCCAAGAGGTCAATATAAAAATCCATCGAGTGGGTCAAATCAGTAACTTTTAAATGCACATAATTGTCATTATTTGTGCTATAAATTCTTCGTGGATTCATTTTAATTTAGCCTTTCAATTAAAAAAAGAAAAAGTTAAAGTAAATTATGACAAATTATTAAATTAAAAAAACTTCCTAATTATGAATACATCGGAGTCCAGAAGATCGTTTTTTAAGCAAACTGCTGTGTTGTCCGCGGCAGGAATGATGTTACCTGCTTGTCAAACTACCACCCCTTTATCGAAAAAAATGGAACTACCAGAACAATTGCGAATTTTATTTCAAGGAGATTCTATCACTGACTCCGGTAGGGATCGATCAAGTACACAATCCAATGATTTTTTAAAGGGAATGGGTAATGGTTATGCCCTGATGGCCGCGACAAAGCTTTGGATAGATCATCCCACTACAGATTGGCATATCTATAATCGCGGGGTGAGTGGCGATAAGGTTTTTCAACTCTCAGATCGCTGGGAAATAGATTGTTTAACCCTCCAACCCGATGTTTTGAGTATACATATTGGAGTCAACGATTTTTGGCATACCTTAACCTCAGGTTATAAAGGAATGATCGAAACGTATGAAAAAGATTTTTTGAAATTACTTGAAAGAACCCAATTAAAGTTGCCGAAGGTCAAGTTCATTATTGGAGAGCCCTTTGTTGTGCTCGGTGGAACTTCCATTGATACCGAGGCATGGATACCGACTTTTAGAGCATATCAAAAGGCGGCCGCAGACATCGCTAGGCAAATTGGTGCGATCTTCATTCCCTATCAACAAATTTTTGATGCGGCAGTGGCGGATCAAGGCGTGGCCTATTGGTGTCCCGATGGCGTTCACCCTTCATTGGCGGGATCTGCTCTGATGGCCAAAGCTTGGATCGAAGCCCTTCACAAGGCCTATGTCTAATGAGTTCCTATTTGTGGGTCAAGATTGAGTGAAAAGGCTTTCAGAGAACCTTGATTACTCGCTGCAAAGAGCAGTTTACTAGACTGACTACCCGCCAGCAACATCAAACTTTTTGTATCTTCTCTAAGGATTAAACCACTTTGACTCATGGGGACCGTTTTGAATGAGCCATCACCATTCCCCTTTAGTAACAGGCCGACACCGGCATCTGCTCTTGGGGTTTCCACCTCAGAAGCAAAAAGATTGCCTGCAAGAATGATGTCTGGGAGGGAATCTTGATCAATATCGGTGATGATCAGGTCATTGATGGGCGCATACTGAGCTTCGATAGGCAAATCTGTAGCTTCAAAATTTCCTTTGCCATCATTGATAAACACTTTACTTGAGAAACTACTGATTTGGAGGTGTAGAGCATCTTCCAATCCCTTTTTTCCATAAATTGATTCTAGAGAAGCGGAAGCAAAGGAATTGTAGTCTTTAAATTTTGCTTCTATGGCCGGAATCTGCTCTGAGGAACATTGCCTGCCTCTGACGGGAAATTGTTCGCCATTATTGAAGTAGCCAAGCACCAAATCCTGCGAATTGTTGAGGTCAAAGTCATCTACATAAAGATCAAAGGTGGCCTCATCACTGGCCTGGTATTTATAATTCAGGCCTAGATTTCCAGCCACTAAATCAATATCTCCATCATGGTCGATATCTGCTTGAGCGAGACTGAACCACCAACCTTTATAATCGGATAATGTGCTTTCAAAAGGCTCATATTGACCCTTATTCAGCGTGAAAGGCAAGAGTCCGGTCCATTCGCCGACCAGGATGAGTTCATCCAATCCATTTCCATTGATGTCTGCAAAGACGCCATCGGTAATCATGCCCAATTGGGCTATTTTTGGCATCACCTTTTGAGTGACATTTTCAAATAGAATCTCATCCGCATTGACCGTAACGTTTTCTAATAGAAAACTTTCTCCGGGAGCGGGATAGGCGTGGGGTTTTAACCTTCCGGTTATGAACAAATCTATATCACCATCTTGATCATAATCATGCGGGATGACGCGACCCCCGCTGGCATGAATGGATGGCATCGCGTCCTTGCTCCGTTCAAAATACCCATTGATATTGATGTAAAGACGGTCTTGGTATTCCCATGAGCCGTCAGGGAACACATTGCCCCCACTAACGACATACAGGTCATTGTCGCCATCTCCATCGGCATCAAAAAAGTGCGCATCCAAGTCTTCATAAATCGAATCGTTCTCAATGGAGGTATGGAGATATTCGAAGTAGTCACTTTCCGTTTGAAGATATATTTTGGCCGGAAATGTACTTCCATTGCCGACAAAAACATCTTCTCGCCCATCGCCATTGATGTCCCCTTTGGCCAGAGCCGGGCCAAAATTACTCATCTTATGGGGCAGCAACACCTGATGGTAGAAATCATTATAGCTATTCTCACCGTGTGTAAAGGCAGGTTGAATGTGATGGGAAATGTTTGAAAAAAGCGGGGGATCAGTATTTTTTGGAGCCATGGGGCTACTGTTTTTTGAAACCTCTATGAGTTGATTGAGCTCAAATTGGATGACTTCTTGATAGGCCCCATCGGGCCAGTCGATAGTAATTTTTTCGATGACTTCTTGGTTATCTATGCCAAAATAAGCCAGAGGTTCAACGGAACTTTGGTATCCTTTACTGGTCATCACAATTTGCACTTGCTGCTTTCCGCTTTTTGTTAAAAGGGTGACTTTACTACCTATGCCGTGAATGTTTTTTTCAATGCCCCTAAGCTTAATTTTTAGATAGTTTTGGACAGAAGATGTGGGCATGTCATTTCTAAAAATAGCAGCTTCCTGATCAATATTATTAATGACCAGATCTAGGTCACCGTCATTGTCTAGATCACCATAGGCGGCACCATTACTGAATCCAACATGACTTAAAGACCAGTCTTCATTGGCTTTTGAGAAGGTGGTATTGCCATTATTTTTGAAAATATAATTGTCAATCGGTTCTTCTGGCATTTCAAGTGAAAGCGCGAGCGATTGATTCAGCTGCTCTTGACCGCTTATTTTATCCACTTGTTTAAAATAATCTCTATTATTGACCTCTTTACGTGTACCATTGGAAATAAAAAGGTCCTTACGTCCGTCATTGTCGAAATCAGCAAAGAGGGGACACCAGCTCCAATCGGTAGAGGCAACTCCTGCAGCAAAGGCGATATTACTGAAGATGGGGGTCCCATTTATCGTTCCTCTATTGAGTTGAAGCGTATTGTACATATACTGATGGTGAAATCCAGCATTGACCGTTGACCAAAATAATTCCGGATTCATACTGGCCATATTTGCTTTTTGTCGACGATTGTCTTGTGCAGCCATGTCAACTTGCATCAAATCGATTAACCCATCATTATTGATATCTGCAGCATCCGTGCCCATACCATAAAAAGCCGTCTGGTTGGTGGATTCTTTGATTTTATCAGTAAAAGTGCCATCTCCATTGTTGAGATATAAGAAATCGGGCGTGCTGAAGTCATTGGAGACATAAATATCTTCTAGGCCATCATTGTTAAAATCGGTGATGGAGGCACTGATGGCTAAACCAAAATTTAGGATGCCTGCCGCCTCGGTTACATCTTTAAACGTGCCGTCAGCTTGCTGCTCCAACAGGCGATCACTTTTTTCCAAATCTTTGGCATATTTCAAAAATTGATATTTGACGTTTGGTGTTCTGAAGCTGGTTGAGGGATAATTGGCAAGAAAGGCATCTAAATCGCCATCTTGATCATAATCAAAAA
>CAJXAT010000156.1 GCA_913050055.1 uncultured Flammeovirgaceae bacterium
AGTTGGAACACGCTATTGCACCCGTTAATGGACCTTTTGTAATTACTGACCATCTGCCAGAAGTAGGTGCTGCCGTTCCAGTTAAAGGTCCTGTGGCGATTATTAATTTATTTTCAGGCGATAGTGGTTCAACTCTTGGGTCACACTCCTCGACATAATATTTTGTTGCTAACCCCCGTTGCCCCAAATATTGCTTCGCCCAATCCATATTTAGAGGCTCACTAGTACAAGTGCCTTCAGTTAAATTTACTCTCAAGATTTTTTTTGTCCAAGACATTGTTATTCCTTCCCTGTTTAATTTAATCTATTTTTTTAGTTTCGATTCCCTAAATCCGTCTTTTCAGCCCACTTACGCATCTTCGAAATACCTGCCTGCTCTGTATCGACAAAAGATAATGCAGTAGTAGGACAAGCCTCAACACACGCCGGCTTTCCCGCACAAAGATCGCATTTGTCAACTTTTTTTGAAGTAGTATTGTAATTAATAGTGCCAAATGGGCATGCGATGATGCAGACTTTACATCCAACACAGATGCCGGCTGAGACGACCTTTGCACCCGTTCTCTCGTCGATAGAGATTGCATCGACCGGACATGCGTGCAAGCACCATGCCTCCGCACACTGAGTACAGACAAAAGGCACATTGCGCCCTTCATACTCAAATTTAAAAATCTTTATTCTCGATCGCGATGGGTTGAAAGTTCCCTCATGATGATAACTACAGGCCATCTCACATAAGTGGCATCCTGTGCACTGACTTGCATCTATAACTAAAGATTTTTCCATCTAGACTGGTCTCAACCTCATCCTCGTAGAAGTTAACTAACTATCTTTGCCGTAAGCAATTGTTGATCAACGAACAAATCATAATGTTATTACTATCATACATATAAAATTACTATTATTAAATATAAAGTTTATATAAAACAATATTTCCTTTAAACAATTCTCAATTATTATTGATACGCACCTTTGAAATGGAAACTATCGTTAACAAATTGATTTATTCATAACTTTTCAAAGCTATTGAAAAAGTCTAAGAATCATGGAGACTAAGGTCATGAGAGGTAAGAATGCTCTCAGACATGTGTTAATTACTTTTGGTACTTATTTATGATTGATTTTAAGAAATTCAGTGAACTTCATCATTCTATAACATTGTTAGGAATGTCTGGTATTGGCAAAACTGTACTTTCTACAAAGCTACGGAGCTCGGCAAATTGGTTCCATTATTCGGCTGACTATAGAATTGGCACGCGATATTTATCCGAGCATATTCTTGACAATGTAAAGTTTAAGATAATGCAGATGGAGGATCCATTTGTTGCAGAATTATTACGCTCCGACTCAATTTATTTAAGCCATAATATTTCAGTAGATAACCTTCAGCCAGTTTCGACCTTTTTAGGTATGTACGGCGATTATAATTATGGAGGATTAAATAAACAAACCTTTCTTGATCGCCAAGACCTTTACAAGCAAGCAGAAATCTCATCGATGCTTGATATTAGCCATTTTATAAAGAAATCATGGGATATTTATCAATGTAAAAATTTCATCAATCATTATTTTGATCACGAAGTAAAACTAGTACCTGTAAGCAGTACGAGTCGTGCTTGTCAAATGGCATTAGAGGAAAAAAATTCAGCGGCTATTTGTGCTCCGATTGCGGCTCGAGAATACAAAGTTCCCATTCTATACAATAATATTCAAGATTCAGCGGATAATACGACGAGGTTTTTGATTTTGAGTGAAAGCTTTTATAATGAGCCTAGTGGGGAAGACAAGACCTCTTTAATTGCAAAGCTGCCAGACGAAGCTGGGGCGCTGGTTGCTTTTTTACAAAAATTCCAAAGTGCAGGAATTAATCTATGTAAGGTTGAAAGTAGACCCGCAAAAATGGGGACCCACTTTAAATATATATTTTTCATTGAATTAGATGGGCATTTTCATGATCCCGAAGTCCAAAAAACCATTGCTCCCTATAAAGATCAAATCAAATGGTTGGGCTCTTATGCCCGGATGTGTTAATAACAGGAGTTCGCATTAGGTTCAGGATAATAGGGCTGCGAAAGGTAATAAAATTGAGTCAACCATTAAAAAAGTTATTTTTTGAGTAAACAAAAGACGTCTTTTTTTTGTCAATCATGCGGAGCAAGTGCAGCTAAATGGGTTGGAAAATGTCCTTCTTGTATGGAGTGGAATACCTATGTGGAAGAGGTCGTTATTAAGGAGACTCAGGAAAAAGCGCTTTGGAAAGAAGATGCTAGCCTCAAATCAGTTCCACAATTGGTTCAGGATGTTTTGAGTGAAAACCACGATCGGATTTCTTCGAAAGATGAAGAATTGGATCGCGCATTGGGAGGAGGTATTGTGAGGGGATCTTTGGTGTTAATTGGCGGAGAACCCGGTATAGGGAAGTCAACTTTAATGCTCCAAGTGGCCGTTCAGCTGATTCAATTAAAGATACTGTATGTTTCAGGAGAAGAGAGTCCACATCAGATAAAAATGCGGGCAGATCGTATCGGTGTACATTCGGAAAAATGTTATTTGTTGTCAGAGACAGACCTCTCTCGAATTTTTCAGCACGCTAAAAAATTGAGGCCAAATTTATTGATCATTGACTCTATTCAAACTATAAATAGTCAGCATATAGAGTCGGCACCCGGATCGGTTTCGCAGGTGAAGGATTGTACAGGGCAGTTACTTAAATATGCAAAGGAATCAAATATTCCCGTCTTTTTGATCGGGCACATCAATAAGGAAGGGAGTATTGCTGGACCGAAAGTACTAGAACATATGGTGGATACCGTTTTGCAGTTTGAAGGAGATAGGAATCATGTTTACCGCATCTTAAGGACGATAAAAAATCGGTTTGGCTCCACCTTTGAGTTGGGGATTTATCAAATGCGGCACGAAGGGTTAATGCAGGTAAAAAATCCCTCAGAAATATTATTATCAGATCAGTCGGTAGACCGTTCGGGCGTGGCCATAGGAGCCTCTATAGAAGGAAATAGACCTTTGATGGTCGAAGTTCAGGCATTGGTGAGTTCGGCTAATTATGGAACACCACAACGCACGGCTACCGGTTTTGACCTTAAAAGGTTGCATATGCTGTTGGCTGTTTTAGAGAAGCGTATGGGGTTAAAACTTGGGGCCCAAGATGTTTTTTTGAATATTACCGGGGGAATCAGAGTGGATGACCCTTCTATTGATATGGCCGTATGTGCCGCTATTTATTCTTCTTATCATGATCTCATTATTTCTCGTGAGGCTTGCTTTGTGGGTGAAATTGGTCTTGGGGGAGAAGTTAGAACCGTAAATAGGTTTGAAAGTAGGATAAAGGAAGCGGAAAAGCTTGGATTTTCGGAAATATTTTTGGCAAATAAAGAGGTATCAAATAAAGAAAAAACTAAAATAACGTTGAAAAATGTGAACTTCTTGCGCGATGTGTTGGCACATTTATTTGGTTAGTTAATTACTTTTTCAGTTTTTGTTTTTTAGGTTTAGATCTTTTCCCTTTTTTCTGTTTCGTATAGTTTTCATGACTTAGCCATTGGGGTGCAAAATTTCTGAAATTAGCTTTATTTGCTTTTTGATTTTTGTTCCCTTCGGAGCTGGGACTTTGTTTAAACTTTTGCCCTACTTTGTTTGATTTAGCAGATTTACTATTAATGAAGGTTTGTTTTTTGGAAAATCGCTTATTACTTTCCTTGACATTGCCATAACTTTCGGGTATTTCTTGAGACAATTTGGGCACAATGGTATAAATATCCTCATATTTTTTAGCTTCAATTTTTTGTCCATGAAAGCTATAAGTCTTAACCCCTTTACCATTACCATATGATCCTTGTGTACTTGTGCCTGACTTACCTGATTTGGAATCACTTTCTGCTCCACCAAAGACTAAATTCATACCCAATTGTACTTGTGCCCATTTCATAGAAGGTGCTGAATAGCCCAGTATTTTATCGGTAGCCATATATAATTGCACAGGTCCAAGTTTTGCAGCAAATCCCAAACCGACATTGAAAAATTGCTGAGGGAGCTTGGTTACTGAAGTTGAAACTATAACATTTGAAGAAACCGTTTGTCTGATGCCTAGACCAAATCCGGGGTTGATTTGACCTTGAATAATTTTTGCATTTAGGGTAGTAATAACATCGGTGCCATCTACAGGAGTGTATACTATACTACCAATTACATTGGCCGGCAGGAAGGAAGTGTATTGTTCATAGGTTGTATCGACTTTAAATTTATCCGAAACTAATGAGATGGAATCGATAATGTCCCCACCCTGTAGCTCAACGCCTGCATAAACGAACGTACTATCTGACAAACCAGATGTTTGGACATGCTCTTTCCAACCAATGTAACCCATGTCGTTTATAGCCAAGGCCAACGCATAATACCTGTTTAATTTATATTCGAGCCCTAAGTCGATTGCAAATCCAGTATTTCCATTTGAAATGAAATAAGAGGTCAAATCTTCCTCATTGATGGCCTCGTCACTGAATTGACTGATCCCTGCGGTTCGAAACTGAAAATTTTGCCAATCGGCTTCAAATTGATAGTTTTCATTGTTTGTTTTTAGAGTTGCATTGAAATTATAAGTAGTACTGAGGTTTACAAACCCCTGCAAATATTTCAATCGAGCACCTACTTTTAAACGATTATCTAT
>CAJXAT010000157.1 GCA_913050055.1 uncultured Flammeovirgaceae bacterium
ACCAATTGAAGAGGTAATACAAAAATTGGAATTTTTATCTTTTCTGACTATTTCAGAAACTTTGCCTTGAACCTCTATTATTCCAGTGAACATACTATAAAATTATCGATAATTAGTTTTGATTTGTAATGATATGAATAATTTGGAAGATAGTTACAAATCTAAAGGTTTGAGAAGACAACTGGTAAAAGAGATTGAAAGAAAAGGAATAAAATCCGAAGCTGTACTCTCAGCTATTGGGAAAATGCCTCGACATGCTTTCTTTGACTCTATTTTTCTTGAACATGCCTATGAGGATAAGGCTTTTCCCATCGGTGAAAAACAAACGATCAGTCAACCCTATACCGTAGCCTTTCAAACCGAATTGCTCAATGTTTCAAAAGGTGATAAAATTTTGGAAATTGGTACGGGTTCAGGCTATCAAGCCGCTATCTTATTAGAATTAGGTGCAGAAGTCTTTACCATAGAATACAACAAAAAGTTATTTCAAAAAACCATAGCTTTTTTACCTAAACTAGGCTATAATCCTAATTTTTTTCGAGGAGATGGGTCCCAGGGCTTGTCCACACATGCTCCTTATGACAGTATTGTGGTAACGGCAGGTGCACCTAATGTTCCAGATGCACTTATCAAACAATTAAAGATTGGTGGTGTTTTGGTAATTCCTGTTGGGGATCAGAATCAGCAAAAAATGATCGCCATCAAAAAGTTATCACAAAACAAAGCCTCAAAAAAAGAATTCACAAATTTTAGCTTCGTACCTTTACTGGGTAAGGATGGATGGTAAAAAAATAAGGAAACCCTGTCAGGAATCAAAAGTCACCATGACTGAGTTAATCTTGCCCAATGACACCAATAATCTCAATAATCTTTTTGGTGGAAGGTTGATGCATTGGATGGATATTGCGGCCGCAGTCTCTGCGCAGCGGCACAGTAATAACGTCGTGGTGACCGCCTCAGTTGATAATATTTCGTTTTCACAACCCATCAACATCGGTAATGTAATTACCATCGAAGCTTTCGTGGTTCGTGTCTTTACTACTTCGATGGAAGTTTTCATCAAAGTTATTGCTGAAGATATTCCAAATGCTAAAAAAATTCAAACACATACGGCTTTTTTTACTTTTGTGGCTGTTGATAAAGAGGGGAAGCCATTGAAAATTCCTGAGGTAGCGCCAGAATCACTATTCGAAAAAGAGCTTTATAAAGGCGCCTTAAGAAGAAGGCAACTGCGACTAGTGGTTGCCAAAAGGATGGAGCCTAAAGATGCGCATGAATTAAAATCTTTATTTATCAACTGACAAATAAAGATGGGGACTTTTGGAATCATAGGAATGATTTTTGGCTTGGGGGCCATGGGTATCGTTTATGAGTTGAAAAAAATGGTAGAGACCCTAAAAGATGTGAAGAATTGAAAAAAAATAGAGCTGAAAATAAGATACAACCAAAACCTGAAGAAGAATATCTATAAAAAATTATGAGCTTAATATCTATAGATTCCATTTTTTCCAATCAAATATGATCAAAAAAACATAAGAGCTCATCTGATTTACTATTTCCTCAACCTTCTATAATTGCTTGCCAAGAAAATGTCTTGACTCAATTGATCTATCCTTATTCCTTTTGGAAGCCAATCTAGTCAAAAAAAATATCCTTTGAATTATTGAAAAATACCTTGTTAAAAAAAATGAAATTATAAATAAAATCAACAGTCAAGTTTATAACTAGCATGCTAACGTGAAAACTACCCAAATATTCACAGGCACCATAAGATGAAACCTAAACGATTGGTCACGTTAATCTTTTATTTGATTTGATCTCACTAGAAGATATAATTTTGTAATTTCTCAAATCAACTTTCTTATCTATGAAATTGTTTAAAAAATCAGCATTGCGGTTTTAATATTGATCTCAGTGGTTCTTGGCTACTTCTATTATGCCTTAATCATCAATCCAAAAAGTCCTCAAGGGACCGCAGTATTTGATAAAGATGGTTTAAAGATGGAGATCACCTATTACCGGCCTTACAAAAAAGGACGCCTTATATTCGGGGATGAAACCCAAGGAGCCCTTTTGCCTTATGGGAAATATTGGTACCTAGGAGCTAATTTAGTAACAGAAATAGAAGTCAATCAAGTTATCACATTTGGAGATGTAGACTTAGAAGCTGGCAATTATCGATTTTATACCTAACCACAAGAAAGTTACTGGGAATTAATTGTTCATACTGACCCTTTCGGATCGGTTCACAAGAACCTGATCCTGATGGAATCATTTCCCGGATTAATATCGAAAATAGCAGCCTAAATGAAATCGTTGAACAGTTTACCATAGACTTTGAAACGTCCTCTAAAGGTATCCTATTGCGTATGTACTGGGATACCACTGAAATCAATATTCCTATTAATTGATGCGCTGGTTGATTCGCTTCATTAAAATCTTTTTGACGGTAAGCCTTGCTTTTGCTATAACCGTCATTGGCATCTATTATTCTTATAATGCCATTCGTCAGCAGAATAACGTGATGGACATAGAGGAATATACACCCATCTCTACTTTAAAAGTACCTGAAAATATCATTCCCATTCGAAATACTCATTTGTTGATGTTCATAATCACCAATTTGACATGCCTGTCAAGGACTTATCTAAATTAGTCCATGAAATGAATGCGCTGAATATGGCTTTCATGGTGAACTTGAGTGGCTTTCGAGGCTTATATTTGAAGAAATCCTTGGCAAACGTCCGTGAAAATGCGCCCAACCGCTTCGGCTTATTTTTAAATGTTGATTTTTGATTGATTGATGTGCTGATTTTGCTGAGCAAAATGAAAAATTAATAGATGATGCGGTGGCTCAAGGCGTCATAGGCGTGAAAGTATGCAAGTCCCTGGGATTAACAGACAAAGACCGCGATGGAAATCGTATCGCCATTGACGATCCGCGCCGAGATCCCATCTGGACAGCTTGTGGAAAAAATAAAATTCCTGTAATCATTCATTCCGCCGAACCGTCCTCCTTTTGGAACCCTAGATATGAATTCAACGAACATTGGCTCGAATTACGCCAAAAGCCATGACGTTACCGTGACCCAGTTAAAGTGCCCTCTTTTGAATCTATATTGGCCGAACAGCATGCTGTTTTCAAAAAACCTTCAAATACGACCTTCATCAATGCCCATTTGGGTTGGATGGGAAAAGACCTAGATCGATTGAGTGAAAATTTGGATCTATATCCTAATGTGATGACAGAAATCGGGGCAGTACTTGCTGAATTGGGACGACAACCCAAAAGAGCTCGACAATTTTTTGTACAGTATCTAGATCGCATATTGTTTGGAAAAGACAGTTACAATGTGAATGAATATCATACCTACTTTCGGGTTTTGGAAACAGAAGATGAATACTTTGATTATTATCGAAAGCGTCATACCCACTGGAAAATGTATGGTCTAGGACTACCCGATTCGGTACTTCAAAAACTTTATTATCAAAATACTTTGACCTTATTTCCATCCAGAGATAAGCAGCTCTTTGATGAAAAGCAAGAATAGAGCATGGAGTAGTCTAAATTTGTCGAAGAGTAAAAATTGTATGGGAGTCTCTGTTCCTGCAGTTGAAATATTGGTTGGAAGCTTTAAGTGCGGTTTTTAATAAACGCTATCCTCATGAGCTTTTATAGAACTTTAAAATTCCTAAATAAAATCAATTTAAGACAAAAATAATCAATTAATGATGGTGTCTAACAGTCCCTTTTAGGATTTTATCATCAACAGCCTTATATTGAAAATTAAAATAGACTTTCTGAAATAATTGAATGATTGATAATAAAAAATAATGAAAGAAGCGACAGAAAACCTTCACCTCATCCTTACAGATCAATTGTATAAAGTTGATGAAATAGGAGCTACGAATCAAAAAAAAACTCCCGAACCTGGCCAATCTAAAGAACGTCCGCTTGAGACAAAAGAGGTGACTCTATCACCCGGTCTACAGGTCATTACCGAACCACTCACGGATACTTCTAGAGCCACGCTGACCAAACTACTCAAAGCCATTCATCAAGATATCGAGACCACCTCAGTGATTGAATCATGGCAGGGCGCGATCCTATTTGAAAAAACCCTCATTTTTGGCCATCAAGATGAAGAAACAAAGCTAAATAGCCTTCAAGAAAAGGAATCCTACCAAATTTTACACACCCATAATATTTCTTTTTTAGACAATCATAAGGAAGCTAAAATTAAACTTTGGCTGGTTCTCAAAGCCTGGTTTAATGCTTAATCAAAAAGTTCTTTAAGCTTGGCTTTCAAGGTAGGACCTCTTAATCCTTTGGCCACAATATTTCCTTCCGGATCGATTAAGAAAGTTTGAGGTATGGCACTTACTTGATAATCTTTTACGGCTTTGGTATTGAAATAACTTAAATCTGAAACATGAATCCATTCCAAGCCATCATCAACAATCGCTTTCCTCCAAGCTCGATCTGTTCGATCTAATGAAACTCCTAAAATCTCAAAATTTTTATTTCGATATTTTTCATAAAGTCTTACTACATTTGGATTTTCCTGACGACAAGGCCTACACCAGGCCGCCCAAAAATCAATCAAAACATAATTACCTTTCAATGAACTCAAATTAAAAATAGATCCGGTGGTATCAGGTAAACTGATTTCA
>CAJXAT010000158.1 GCA_913050055.1 uncultured Flammeovirgaceae bacterium
ATAGAAATGGAGTCATTTCCAATATGGAAAATTCTCTAAATACTCCATTTTACACCGAAACGCTCATCATTATAGATCCTTTTTTCGGAGTCAATAACACGCCTGTATTGACCGTTCCTCCGATTGATGAAGGGATTCCCGGTGCTCGATTCATTCACAATGCAGGAGCTTTTGATATTGATGGAGACAGTCTTGCCTATTATTTGGTGATCCCCAAAATGGGGAAAAACTCAGAAGTGGTCCTTTACAGACAGTTGAATCATCCTAATTTTTATACCAATTTTGGTCAAGGCAGTGAAAATTTAACGCCTCCTACTTTGGATTTAGATGCGGCTTACGGAGATCTTATTTGGGATGCTCCAGGAGATATTTTTAATTTAGAATCATCAGATTGCCCAAATGGGGTATCTGAATGTGCAGAATATAATGTCGCTTTTAGGATTGAGGAGTGGAGGCAGATAGGGGGAAAATGGTATCGCTTGGGTTATGTAACAAGGGATATGCAGATCATCGTTTATAAAGGAGATAATGAAAAACCTGAACTAGAAATCCCAGATCCTATTTGTGTGACGGCTGGAGATCAGGTACTGCAGGCCATAGTGGGCAGAGATCCAGACGGTCATCAGGTAAAAATAGAAGCTTTTGGAGGACCATTTGAAATTAACTCACCGGCAACCTATGAAAGTCCCAATTCTCTTCCTGCCACCTTTCAAGATACGCCAGGAAAATTAAATTTTGAATGGAATACTTTTTGTGGGCATATCAGAGAAAGAGCCTATGAAGTGCAATTCAAAGTGGCAGATAATCCGATCGAGAATAATATTAAAGTAGGTCCGACTTTGACCGAGTTCGGTACTTGGGAAATCTCCATAGTGGGGCCTGCCCCGCAAGGGTTGGCTCTAGTGCCTAAATCGGGAAGGTCAATTGAACTTGCCTGGGAAAATTATGTTTGTAGTAATGCTAATGAAATAGAAATTTGGAGGCGTGTGGGAGATTTTGGTTTAAGAATAGATGATTGCGAAGTAGGCATGCCTCCCTATTCTGGCTATAGTTTAATAGCAAAAATACCTGCCTCAGAAACGACGTTCATTGATGAAAGGCTGGCTCCGGGAGCCAACTATTGCTATCGAATCCTAGCGCAATTCCCAAACCCGGGTCGTGGGACCAGTTATATCTCTGAGGAAGTATGTTTGACACTAGAGACGGATGCACCGGTGATTACCCATGTCGATGTACTGGAAACTTCCGAAGATGGGCGGATTAAAATAGATTGGACACCGCCCTATGAGATTGATGTAACAACGTTTCCCTCACCCTACACGTATTCGCTTTATAGAGCGGCAGGATTCTACTCAAATGATGAAGTATTGGTTGCTGAAAAAATATCAGATACTTTGTTTGTTGATCAGCTGAATCTCAATACTACAGGTTATGCCTATACCTATCGAATCGCCTTATTTGATGCTAATAATATATTTGTAGATTCTTCTGCGGTGGCCTCTTCTGTCCAATTAAAGGCAAAGCCTTTTTTGAGTGCTGTCGAACTTTCATGGCAAGCGAATGTCCCTTGGTCAAACAATACATTGGCCTATCCTTATCATTATGTTTACCGAGACCGTGTGAATACGAGTGATCCCGATTTAATGATCCTAATAGACTCAGTTAAAATATCAGAAAATGGATTTGAGTATTTGGATGACGGTCGCTTCAACAATACGGTACTGGATGACGAATTGATTTATTGCTATGCCCTTACTACTTATGGGGGATATGATAATCCGATATTACCCGCTCCTTTGGTCAATAATTCACAAGTTGTATGTGCACAGCCGAATGACAACATAGCTCCTTGTGCTCCCTTGGGAGTTTCAGTATCTAATATTTATGATTGCGTGTCTGGCGATGATACGGCTGATTGTTTGGATGTGACTTATGAAAATATGATTTCATGGGTGGTGAATGAGGGCATACAATGTGATGATGATGTGATCTATTTCCGAGTTTATTTCAGTCCTACAGGCTTGGGCCAAGATTTTTATTTGCTCGATAGTACGGTAGAAACTAGTTATCAGCATCTAATATTAAATTCTTTTAAAGGTTGTTATCGTATAACGGCGGTGGATCGGTCATTGAATGAAAGCGATTTTTCAAATACGAGTTGCATCGACAATTGTCCTCAGTTTATTTTGCCCAATGCTTTTTCGCCCAATGGCGATGGGTTCAATGATACCTTTACACCACTCTACAACACGGAGAGATCGGATTTAGGTTTCGAGAACTCTAATTGTCCTCGCTTCATATTAGCAGTCTCCTTTAAGGTTTTCGATCGAACAGGCAAAGAAGTTTTTGACCTTCAGTACGAAAAAGAGCCTTCGATATTTATTCATTGGGATGGGAAAAACAACATGGGCTCACCGCTGGCCGCAGGCGTTTATTTTTATGTCTCAGAAGTAACCTTTGATGTGTTGCCGAGTGGCCAGCAGGAAAAGACGTATAAAGGATGGATTCAACTACTCAAATAGATCCGCCGGTCTTGTTGTTCGACGGAGTATGTAATCTTTGCAACTGGGCAGTGAATTTCATCATTGATCAAGACGCACTCAACCATTATAAATTTGCATCCTTGCAATCTCAGTTTGCTCAGAAAATATTATTAGGGAACAATCTACCTGCAGCCAGCTTGGAGATGAATACTCTTTACTTGTTTGTGGACCATCAAGTATTTCAAAAGAGTGCCGCGGTATTTAAAGTTGCCGAGTCCTTTTCATGGAAGTGGAGATGGATTTATATTTTTGGTTTTTTACCTTCTGTTATTACCGATTACTTTTATGATTTGATTGCTAAAAACAGATATTTATGGTTTGGGAGACAGAAAAAATGCAAAATACCGACTCCAGAACTTGCACAAAGGTTTTTGGATTGATCCATCCTTGCTAGATTTGTACCAAATTAAAGTTCAATGATAACTTATGCGCGTATTTGTATTTCCCGGACAAGGGGCACAGTATTCTGGAATGGGCAAAGAATTGTTTGCAACAAGCCCCACAGCAAAAAGATATTTTTTACAGGCTAATGAAATACTGGGCTTTGAGATTACCCAAATCATGTTTGAGGGGACACCAGAAGATTTAAAACAAACCAAAGTAACTCAGCCAGCTGTATTTTTACATAGCATCATCAATGCGTTGAGTAAGGATGATTTTTCACCAGAAATGACCGCAGGTCATTCTTTAGGAGAATTTTCAGCCTTGGTGGCCAATGGGGTGCTTGATTTTGAGGATGGTTTGAGATTGGTCGCGCAGCGATCATTAGCCATGCAAAAGGCCTGCGAACAAGAACCTTCAACGATGGCCGCAATTATTGGACTTGCCGATGAGAAAGTCGAAGAGATTTGTGCTGAAACTGAAGGCGTTGTGGTTGCAGCCAATTACAATTGCCCGGGTCAATTAGTGATCTCGGGTCAAATAGCCGCAGTTAATTTGGCCTGTGAAGGTATGAAAGCGGCGGGTGCCAAGCGGGCATTACCTCTTCGGGTTAGCGGAGCGTTTCATTCACCTTTAATGGAACCGGCTCGTACTGAGTTGGCAGAAGCCATTGCAGCTACTGAATTTAAGCCCCCAAAATGTCCGATTTATCAAAATGTGGATGCAAAAGGGAATACAGATGTTTTGGAAATCAAGTCTAACCTCATAGCGCAATTGACTTCTCCGGTAAAATGGACCCAATGTGTAGAACAAATGATTAAAGATGGAGCGACTTCTTTTTATGAGTCAGGTCCAGGTAATGTTTTACAAGGGCTGATTAAAAAAGTAAATCGGGAAATGCAGGTAAATAGTTTTTAATGAGATATTCTTTAAAACGATATGGTTTTTATCTGGTCACCCTGTTGTTGTTAATATGGATTATCGCTCCTTTGGAAAGTTGTAAAAACAATCCTGGTCAACAGCGTTACAAAGGTAAAATGAAGCCAGGTAATTCTAACTGCCCTGTCAAGGATTGCTGATGAGGGATATTGTTATAGCGATCGATGGTTTTTCGGGGACAGGAAAAAGTTCAACCGCCAAAGAGGTAGCCAGCGCTTTGGGGTATACCTATATTGATTCAGGTGCGATGTACCGATGTGTTGCTTGCTATTTCATAAATCATCAAATTGATTTTGTGGAGGAAGAAAAAGTGATAAAGGCGTTAGATGAAATTTTAATCTCTTTCCGTTTCAATAAGTCGCTGAATGCTTCAGAAATTTTGTTAAATGATCAAATCATGGATCATCAAATTAGGCTTCCGGAAATAAATGAAATTGTGAGTCAAATTGCGGCCCAGCCCTTGATTAGAAAAAAATTAGTCAGTAGGCAACAAACTCTGGGGCTCCATAAAAGGATGGTAATGGATGGGAGAGACATCGGTACAGTGGTATTTCCTGATGCTGCCCTTAAAATATTTATGATTGCCGATTTGGATATCAGATCCAAGCGTCGACAGAAGGAACTTGAGGAGCAAGGAATTCAAGTTA
>CAJXAT010000159.1 GCA_913050055.1 uncultured Flammeovirgaceae bacterium
AGATATGCAAGCTCAAGACCTGTGGGGAGAATACACTATGCGTAAGTTCCAGATGTTATTGGAAACAAATACAACCCTTTCTCCTTGGACAATAGTTCGCTCAGACAATAAGAAGAAAGCTCGAATTAATTGTATGAAACACATTCTTTCTAAAATGGAGTATGAAGGTAAGATACCCGATGAAGAACTTACTCCAGATTCAAAAATATTGGTAAGTGGAATAGATGAATTAAAGTTGATGGAAGCTAATTTAGCTAAACCACACAAGTTACCTGGTTAATTGAATAACTTTTTTTAACCTGAAGATAAGTCATTTGTAATACAGTAGAGTAATCCATGCAGAAAATTAACAATAATCAGAAATTTGTGGCTGTTATCATTGTATTACTTTTTTCTATGACTATTTATCATAATATTTATTTTGATAAGATTTTTTCTTACTACGAACATAATGGAGAGAAAGATTATGATTTAGACAATGACGGATGGGTCGTTGATTTAACCTATCAATATGATTTAAAAGTAGATTTTGATGAGATGTTTTCTGAATTAGATAACAGAGATTATCCTGCAAATAGCGTTATTTTGGTAAAGGATGGATATATTGTCCGAGAAGAATATTACAATGATTTCAATTACAATACAGAATTCAATACATATTCCGTCACCAAAAGTTTCACTTCAGCATTGGTAGGAATTGCGCTTGATCAAGGATTAATTAATAGTGTAAATGATTCAATTTGGGATTATTTCCCAAATAGAACTTTTGAAAATGATTCACCTAACAAACAGAAAGTTACGATAAAACATATTTTGATGATGACTTCAGGAATTGATTATGGCGGCGATCCGACATTGGCACCAACAGTTGAAGGTTCAAGAGCAGAATATGTATTGAATCGACCAGTAAAGCACGAGCCTGGAACAGTATGGGTTTATGATTCTCAAGCGCCTTCAGTTCTACTTAGAATAATTGAACTTCAATCAAATATGACGGTTGTTCAGTTTGCTGAAGAATACCTATTTGGACCTTTACAAATTCAAAAGCCGCTATGGACTGAGGATGAATCAGGATTGGCATTTGGTGGATTTGGCCTATATTTAGCACCGAGAGAGATGGCTAAACTAGGCCAGTTGTATCTTCAGGGAGGAGTATGGAATGATACACGTATTGTATCTGAGCACTGGGTCACTGAATCAACTACAGATTCCTTAGATCCAAATATCAAATTCATTTATTCAACTATACCTACTGGAGGGTACGGATACCTATGGTGGATTTACGAGGATTTTTATGTTGCTTCAGGCCTTCATGGACAGAGAATAATCGTTAATCCAGAACAAGATTATGTTTTGACATTTACATCCCTAGACGTAACACAATCTGGAGCAAATGCACTTCATCAATTAATAATCAAAGGTGAAGCAGAGTCTTGGAGGAAACCAATGAACGAATTTTACTTTAGATCTTTACCCTATTTTGCTCTATTCTTGCTCACATTTTCAGCACTCAATTTTTCATTCCTGAAATATGGTTTGAAATCACGCATAGAAGATAAAAAAGAAGATAAAGATTTGTTGTTAACTTCGTTTATATCTTCATTCTTCGTTACATTCATGAGCTACTTGTTGACCTTATCTATTATCTTCGCAGTATTAGACATTTATTTTGGAAATCCTCGAGGTTTTATGCTATTTCCTAAATTTCAACTTTTGACATGTGTGACTATTTTAGCATTTACAATTTCTGCAGTATTATTCGAAAAAGAATGGTTGAAACACAGACACACTGCAGATCTACCCAACACATCTAAATTTATAATTCCAAAAGCTATTGTATTTATCACGGCAGTAATTCTATTGTTTTTCAGTATTTACTTGAATATGGTCGCCGAATATTCAGCCTAACAAGGGCCCAATTTCACTTCCAATAAAAAGAACAATAGTTGCACTTACAGTAATTAGTACATTATCATCTATAGGCCCATATTCGTATCTTTCTACAAATGTAGCTACAATTGCAGCTATAACTCCCCAAATAGGTAATGCAGGGTCAGATAGCTCACCTAGATAATATCCCATTGGAATACACACAATAGCCATGAAAACATTTCCAATTGGATTCTTAGTTCTATATCCAAATTTTATATTTCTTGCAATGCCTGTAACTCCATCTCCAAATGCCATGAATAGTAATGGCATTATTGCCAAGTAAGGGTCGCCTAGCAATTCCCAAATAAGATATACAGATGCTCCAGCCATGAAGCAGAAATTAACATCATTTTTATTATCGTTAGTTTGAACCCAATAAAGTAAGTGTCCGGTATAGTATGGAATGTATGTAATAATGGTAAATAAGATTCCAATATACAATGCATAAATTGGTTCACTCAATATTGATGGAGCCATTGCTCCAATTAGCCCTCCGCAGAACATATGTAGGATTTTTCTATTATAGTAAATGGCTACATTTTCTTTCATATTTTGAGCCATCATGAATTCAAAAACCCATTTAGTTCCAAAAATGATAAACAATCCGTAAATCACTATTGCAAAAATAAGAACTGTTTCATCCATGAAGTATATTTTGCATCATTCTACTTAAGATAATACGTAAAAAGAGGTTCACAATGTGAGGTCATGCGTCCATTTCATCTTGCTTTTCCTGTAAGGAATTTAGAAGAGGCAAAGGCTTGGTATTGTGATACCTTAGGCTGCAAAGTTGGTAGAGAATCAGATGATTGGATTGATTTTGATTTTTTTGGGCACCAAGTTGTTGCACACCTCTCAAGTACAATAATTAATGACAATTCTAATGACGGTACCAAAGAGGCAATTCAAAAAATTTCAAATAAATTTAAAAAGCTTGCTTCTTTATTGATATAATACTTCATGGTATATACCCATTGCAATACTTTTCTACATTCACGGACGCATTCGCATGCTTCAATCAAAGCAGTTGCCTGTTCCATCGCTCTATTATTTCTCAATGAAGTTGATGCCCATTCCTTAAAGTTCTCGCTTAAAGCATCCGCATGCTCCGCGCTTTGTTCAGCAAATTTAAAACGTTGAACGTGGAATTCATATCGTTTCGTCAATTCTTTATAATCATCTGAGTACTGCTCGGCAAAAGCAGCACGTTTTGCAGCCCCTGATAAAGTACCTCTCTTCTTAGCTTCTTGATACTTTGTACAAGCATAAAATCCACCTGTACCTTCTCCTGCATTTGATACACCCGGAAGTAATTGAATAGTTTTTAAAACATCAGATTCTCCAAATAGCACCGGAGTTTGTTTAATAGTTTGATTAGATAAGATATTTAAGCTCATGATAGGTTTAGTGATATCTATCTCCTCTAGATCTTTAACGACAATAACTTCTTCTAAATTCTCCACACTAGCCGCAGCTAATGAATCAATCCCGCCAATCGCTCCTGGCACAATAACAAGCTGAGAACCTCCATTTCTAGCCGCTACCTCCAATTGCTCCAAAAGATTAGGGTCTGAAAGTGCGCCGATTGAGATAATACCAAAGTCAATGCCCCGACTTAAAAAGTACGGACCAAATTCTGCAACTGCTTGGTGGCTGGCGCACTCCATTACAAAGTCAGGAACTGGTTCAACTTCATTAATTGAAGAAATAACTTGAATATCTCCACTTACGTCACGAGAAACACTTCCCTTTTTCCCCAATCGAACTAGAATTTGGTTAACACAGATTTCTGTTTCTGTTGCCAGTTTATCTATGATTTCCCTTCCAATAGCACCACATCCGATAAGTAAGACAGATTTAGTCATTGTTTAATCCTCCTTACTATTTACTTTAATTTTTAAATGATTATTTTTTTGTTTCACCGGAGGTCCACCAAAAGCGCGCGCAAATGGCCCTATAGACGGCATATCAATTTCTAATATTGAGGGAAGATCGGACTTAATGGCTTCATCAAATATCTCTTCAACATTAGAAAGCGTATTTAATTTTCGATAAAACCATTTATTACTCTCAGCAATACCTTTAAAGTCTGGAGTGAAAATATCAGAATAATAGTGACGACCGCCATACTCGGCATTTTGAATATTCTTAATGACCTCGTAATTATGACTATTCATCAATATCATAATAATATTTACGTTTTCCTGAGCTGCCGTTGCCAACTCACCGATATTAACTTGAAGGCCTCCATCACCGACTAAACAGAATACCGTTTTCTCAGGCGCGGCAATAGCTGCACCAATAGCCATTTGTAATCCTTGGCCTATGCCACCGCCAAGTGCATGGACGCCGTCACGCGAACCAGAAATAAATACACCTCGATTACCCCAGGTACTATTGGATACAGTCACATCTCGCGCCCAAATAAAATCTTTCCCGGC
>CAJXAT010000160.1 GCA_913050055.1 uncultured Flammeovirgaceae bacterium
CTAACTTCGATGCTGCTCATTTAAGTATGGCTTGTGCTTCTGGTATTCAATTAATAAGTAATCAGGTTTGTCATTCATTAATTGATCAAAGAGCCCGAGGTGAAATGACTAAAGTTTGTGAAAAATACGGCATTAAAATATTGGCATTTGGTACTTTAGCGGGTAGTTTTTTGACACAAAAATGGATCGGTAAGGTAGAGCCTTTACAGGAGGAATTGACTACTTGGTCTGAAATGAAATACAAACGATTTATTGATGTTTCTGGAGGATGGGACATATTTCAAAATTTACTTGAATCGATTAAAAAAGTAGCCGATCGACACAAGGTCTCTATGGCCAATGTAGCCAGTAGATGGATGTTAGAAAAACCATCGGTGGCAGCAGTAATTGTTGGCGCAAGGCTCGGTCAAAGTGAGCACATAACTGAGCATAAAAAAATGCTTGATTTAAAATTTTCAGAGGCAGATATGGTCGACATTAGAAATGCCCAAGGGTCACTCACACCTGTCCCGGGTGATTGTGGAGATGAATATCGAAAACCGCCCTTCTTGACTGCCTCTGGTGATTTAAGCCATCACTTAGCGAACATTCCTAAATCCTACGTTCCTATTGATTCGGGAGCAGATCGTACACAAATATTCAGTGGGACGGTTTGGGAGGAATTTGCAGGTTACAGTAGGGCTGTAAAAGAGGGAAATCGGATACATGTTTCAGGGACTACCGCTACTCATGGTCATAAAATGATTGGAGGTAAAGATGGTGCGGCCCAAACACATTTTGTAATTGATAAAATTGAATCGGTCCTTGAATCATTTGGTGGATCGCTTGAGGATGTTGTTAGGACGCGGATATTTGTCAATGACATCAAGGATTGGGAACCGGTAGCGAGAGCTCATGGCGTACGTTTTAAGGGCATCAACCCAGCCAATACTTTGGTCGAGGCCAAGTTGGTTGGCGCTGGTTACATGGTTGAAATAGAAGCAGAAGCAGTTCTCAAATCACCTAATGAGACTTTTAATTAAGGCCTGACTTATCCAGTTCTTTTACAAAAGGGGTCCAATTTTTTTCAACCCATAGATGGACTTCTTGTTCATATTCCATAACCGAATTTATGGCATCTTCAAGCAATGTCCACTCGGACTCTGAGGGAAGTCTTGTGCGGGCCATTGCAATCATTAGGACATCTTTTACTTTTGAATAAGGACTTATAATAGAGGTTTGCCAGGCGCCAAGTTGTCTAATGGGTTTGGGGGTTTGCCCCTTCGATCGGGTGCTTTGCAAGTCTGACTTTAATACATCTATGTCCTTCAGAAGTAAAATATAATTCAAGGAATCAGTATTTGAAAGCTGGTTTTTTAGGGAATCTATCCTATTTATCTTAGTATCTATTGAACCTAGGATATCGGCTAATTTTCGTACTTGAAAGTCGATGGATTTTTGATATTTATACAGAGTTTTATCTACTTCTGGGGCCAGCTCAAATCGAGGATCAGTCAATACTGTGAGCATCGTAGAATCTTTAAAATGCTGATAATTGAGCATGATTTTGTAGGTACCAGGCGGCACAGGTATTCCTCTTGCACCTTTCTGAATCCAGGCATCTGAAAAATGGTTTGAGGGGAGGTCTAATTTCCAGCTCGCATAATTCAACCCTTGGCTAGTGGGTTTTGATTGAATGGAATGGATTGAATTTCCTTCAGCGTCAAAAACCTGTACTTGTAAAAGGTGGGAGGTGTCCGCTAAAGCTCCTAAGTAATAAGGAATTTCTACTTTTTGAAAACTTCGATTTTCGCCCTCGAAGGTAGTATTGAAGCCTGTCCAAATATTTCCGGGAGGCGCTATGAAAAGTCCCTTTACCTGAACTATATCATTCATTTTTAAAGCCGTCAATCCCTTTTTTAAATGTTTTCCTGCAGCAGCACGTAGGGTCAAAAGATCATCTAAAATCCAAACTGCACGGCCAAAAGTACCTATAATTAATGCAGATTCAACGGATTGAATCTTTAGATCCATGGTAGATACTGACGGAAATTTATTCTGGAACTGAACCCAGTTAATACCTGCATCGATACTTATCCAAAGACCCCCTTCAGTTCCTAAAAAGACCAAATTCGGTTCCTCTGGATCTTGAATGACACTTAATGCATAACCTTGTACCTTCTTTTTATCTAATAATGAGGTCCAGCTTTCACCAAAGTCCTCTGTTTTGAACAAATAAGGTCGGTAATCTCCTTTTCGGTAGTTATTAACAACCATCCAAGCAGTTCCTGCCTCATAGCTAGAGGCTTGAATTTGAGCAATCCAACTTTCATGAGGCATACCTTGGACGTGTTCAGTTAAATTGATCCAAGAATCTCCACCATCTCTGGTGATATGGACTTGGCCATCATCGGATCCTGTCCAAATTATATTTTCATCAAGTGGACTTGGCGCAATGGCGAGTAAGCTGTTATAGTTTTCGGCACCTGAAATATCTAAGGTCAGTCCCCCATAATCTCCTTTTTGATGGTTCGGATTGTGAGTTGTTAAATCAGGGGAAATAATTTGCCAGCTGCCACCTTTGTCTGTTGATTTATGAACAAATTGGGACCCATAATAGGCGGTATTTGCATCAAAAGGATCTTTCGCGAAAGCGGCATTCCAGTTGAAACGTAAAAGAGTTTCTGATTTAGAATTGTGTGGCTTAATACTGTTGTAATAGCCACTGATTTTATCATAACGATAGAGATCCCCATTTTGAGAGGTGCCGTAACCAAATCGAGAATTGTCAAGGTCAGGCTCAATATAAAATCCATCTCCACCCACCAAATACTGCCAGTACAGGGTCCGGATACCCCCTCGCTTCCAAGTGTAACCCGGTCCAGACCAATTGCCGTTATCTTGCATGCCTACATATACGTTATAAGGTCGGTCTTGATCTACATTGACATGGTATACTTGGGCTACCGGAATCGTTTCTGGGAAGTACCAACTTTTGCCATGATCTCGGGTAATACCTAAACCACCATCGCCTCCAATAATGAAATGTTTGGCATCGTTTGGATTCACCCAAAATGAATGGAAATCGGCATGGATTCCTTTTGTTTCATCAGCGGGAATCATGGGGACAGGATCAAAAGTAATGCCGCCATCATAACTTACGGAGAGCGGTTGATAAATATTGTAGAGCCGCTCAGGGTCTTTTGAATCTACGGCAAGTTCTTGAAAATAAAAAGGTCTGTTATTGGTGAATTTAGGATTATCATTGACTTGATACCAACTTTGACCTCCATTATCGCTTCTATAAAGCGCATTTTTTTTCGACTCAATTTTGGCATACATACGGTCAGAGTTTGAGGGTGCAATGGCAAGTCCAATTCGACCGATTTCTCCTTCTGGAATGCCTTCATCGGGACTTAATCTTTTCCAAGAAGTACCTCCGTCTAGTGTTAAAAAAAGGCCAGAACCAGGGCCTCCCGAAGTGAAATAATAGGGAGTCCGTCGGTGCTCATACATGGCAGCTATCAATTTGTTGGGATTTTCAGGATCCATCACTAAATCGGCAATGCCCGATTGATCATTGGTAAAAAGAATTTTTCCCCAAGTACGCCCACCATCTGTAGTTTTAAATAACCCTCTATCCTCATTGGGTGTAAAGGGATCACCCATGGCGCCGACGTAGACGATCAATGGATTTGATGGATCAATTTTAATTCGATGAATGGTTTTGGTAGCCTCGAGCCCCATGTGCTTCCACGTAACTCCATTATCTGAACTTTTGAAAATGCCCATTCCTAAATTCATAGAATTTCTAGGATTACCCTCTCCTGTACCTACCCATATCACATTGGGATTACTTTGTTGAATAGCCAAAGCACCAATATTTTGTGTAGGCTGATCCTCAAAAACAGGCTTCCAGGAACTGCCGCCATTTTCTGATTTCCATACGCCTCCTGAAGCGGCTCCAATAAATAAAGTATTAGGATTACTAAGTACGGCATCAATGGCAGTAATACGACCACTCATGTTAGAGGGTCCAATATTTCGAATGTTTAGATGTTTAAAATAAGATACATCTAGTTGTTGGGCCATGGCCATTGAGGCAGTCAAAATTAGAAGGAAAGAAAGTCGGATGGGCATTTTTTTGGGCTAAAAGAAACTTTTCAGAATCAATGATATAATGGTTAAACGCTTAGTTAAAAGTATAAAACAAGGGAACTTATTTAAAAGTAATTCTTTATCTTGAAAAGAATAGTTGAGTCTAAAAATATTTAGTTTTATTATTAAGTATATCAGGGCTGTGCGCGGATTAATTTAACATGAATTTTCCGATCATTTTTTTAATTTCAGAAAAATATGAAATCCACTGATAATGAAAAGGCAGTAA
>CAJXAT010000161.1 GCA_913050055.1 uncultured Flammeovirgaceae bacterium
AAATTTTAAGTGATTTAATTTACTCTCTTAAATTACTCTTTTTTTCAACGAATTTCATTGATTACAGGCAAAATTTGTTAAAAATAAATTGATAGGTTCGATTAATGCATCTTGATCAATTAGTTTTGTTTATCATGAAAATGGGTCAAGTGACATTCAGCGAATTTTCAAAATCGACTTTCAAAAATTGGCTCAAAGAAATTAAGCAAAAAAACCCCCATTTAGACTTTGAAAAAGAATTAAAATGGCGAGATCCATCAGGTATTGAGTTAGATCCTTTTTATGATGCCTCCAATACCACAGCCGCGACTTATATCACACATTTTTTTTCAAGCCAACCTTATCCTCAATGGGAATTACTTCATAAAATTGAAGTAAAAGATGATAAAGCGGCCAATAGAGAAGCACTCGACGCACTTAGTAATGGTTGTGAAGGCATTATTTTTGATGTACAGCACCATGCTCCTAATCCAGACATTTTGTATGACCAAATCCAGGCAGCGCATTGCAGTATTTTTTTTACTGGGTCAAGGACGAAAGATTTAGATGATTTTTTTAATCATTACCGCTCTTTGGAAGCCAGTGCATTCCAAGGAGGTGCAGATAACTGGGTGTCGGGACATTCTCAATTCAGTTATACCATTGACGCAACTCATTACCGAACTCTCAAAGAACGGTCAAGCCTTGTTTTACAAATTATTGATTGCTTGAAAAGCAAAGATCAATCCGTCACGGTGCACATAAGTCATGGTTCTCATTTTTATCATGACCTCACTGGGGTTCGCAGTTTGCGTTTTATGGTGTTTGCACTTTGTAGAGCAAAGAAAATCCCTTTTTCAACCAATAGGTTTCGCATACACTCCTCACCAATAAAACGGAAAGGATTGGCTGAAGGTCTCATTTCAAACAGTGCGACAGGGCTATCGTTAACCCTAGGTAATGTAAATTATTTATCATTCGAGTTAGATGCTGAGGCTAGTGCTGATGGACAGCGCTGGTCTCGAAATGTGGGTAACTTACTTCGTGAGGAGGGCCAATTAACTTTTGAGCAAGACCCTTTAGCTGGATCCCATTTTTTAGATTTTTATTGCCATCAGCAATGCCTTGCTTTGTGGGAGTTGATACAATTAAAATTTGGGGACCTAACTTATTCGGACCTGATCGGTGAATATCATTACCATCCACCTTCATATAAGTTGGAAGGTTTTGTTCCAGGTAAACCTCCCTTTTTGAGAGGTCCTTACCTTACAATGTATACCCAAAGGCCTTGGACGATTCGACAATATGCGGGCTTCTCCACAGCGAAAGCCTCTAATGCATTTTATCGAAATAATCTAAAAGCAGGGCAAAAGGGGCTTTCGGTAGCTTTTGACTTGGCTACTCATAGGGGCTATGACAGTGATCATCCTCGTGTAGTGGGAGATGTGGGAAAGGCCGGGGTTGCCATCGATTCAGTGGAGGACATGAAACTCCTTTTTGATCAAATCCCACTGGATCAAATGTCTGTGTCCATGACTATGAACGGAGCAGTAATTCCCATCATGGCTTTTTTTATTGTGGCGGCAGAAGAGCAAGGGGTAAGGCCAAGTCAATTGATGGGGACCATTCAAAATGATATTTTGAAGGAATTCATGGTGAGAAATACCTACATTTATCCACCCAAGCCTTCGATGAGAATCATTGGAGACATTTTTGAGTTCTGTGCTGCTCACATGCCCAAATTTAATTCCATTAGTGTCAGCGGCTATCACATGCATGAAGCGGGTGCTTCAGCGGAATTGGAATTGGCATTTACGTTGGCGGATGGTTTGGAATACGTAAGAAAGGGGATTGAAGTAGGTATTCCTATAGATCAATTGGCACCGAGGATTTCATTTTTTTGGGGCATTGGGATGAACTTCATGACCGAAATCGCAAAAATGAGGGCAGCTAGGTTGTTGTGGGCCAAGCTCATAAAGTCTTTCGATGCCCAAAATCCTAAGAGCATGGCTTTGCGCGCACATTCCCAAACTTCAGGATACAGTTTGACGGCACAGGATCCCTATAATAATGTTGGGCGGACCTGTATGGAAGCATTAGCAGCCATTTTTGGACACACTCAGTCATTGCATACCAATTCACTCGATGAGGCCCTCTCGTTACCCACGGAATATTCGTCAGCCATAGCGCGTGAGACTCAAATATATCTTCAAAAAGAAACGGATATTTCCCAAGTAATAGATCCTTTTGGTGGCTCCTTTTATCTTGAAAAAAAAACCGAAGATCTGATCGATAAGGCGTGGAAAATTATCCAAGAAATAGAAGCTATGGGGGGCATGATTGCAGCCATTGAGCGGGGATACCCAAAAGTGAAAATAGAGGTGGTTGCCGCAACGACCCAAGCTCATATTGATACGGGAGTAGCTTCTATTGTGGGGGTCAATAAATACATTATCGATCAGAAAGATGATTTTGATTTACTTGAGGTTGATAACCAGGAGGTACGTGGGCAGCAAATGGCAAGTATCAATGCCCTCAAGACACGGCGTGATGATCATAAAATTAATCAAGCATTAAAGAAATTAAGAGAAGCAGCCGCTTCGGACAAGGGCAATTTACTCGTATTGGCCATTGAGGCCGCCCGCCTGAGAGCGACGCTTGGAGAAATAACCTTAGCCATGGAAAAAGAATTTGGAAGATACAAAGTATCACATCAAACAATTTCAGGAATTTATGCAAAATCGACCCTTCAAGATCGCTTTTTTAAAAAGGCCTTAAAACTCTCAAGTAGCTTTGCCGCTAAGGAAGGTCGCAGACCTCGTATTTTAATTGCCAAAATGGGTCAAGATGGTCACGATAGAGGAGCTAAAATTATTGCCACGAGTTTTGCTGATTTGGGATTTGATGTAGATATAGGTCCTTTGTTTCAAACTCCGAAAGAGACGGCCATGCAGGCGGCAGAAAATGATGTGCATTTTGTAGGCGCTTCGTCATTGGCTGGAGGTCATAATACTTTAATCCCAAAACTGATCAAGGAGTTAGCGCTACTCAACAGAGAAGATATTGGTGTTATTGCAGGTGGCGTGATTCCGGAGCAGGACCATGATTTTTTGTTTGCAAAAGGGGTGACTGCTATATTTGGACCTGGGACTGTAATTTCAAAGGCTGCCATAGAAATTTTAGAGAAATATAGGACCAGTAAAGGGCATTAAATATTACATAGGTTTTTAAACCTTTAACGGATGTCAGATGGCCTGCCTCATGATTGGGCGTGTCAGGCACGTAGGTCCACCCCCTCCTTTGATACTTATATCGATGCCTGCATAGGTAAATACTTCGACCTCAAATGCTTGTAATAGTTCTTGAGTCATTGGATTTCCATGCACCATTAAAACTTTGCGCGGAGCCAAAGCCAGGACATTACATCCCATAGTATCAAATTCTCGGTCAGGAACATCGATAAGTTTGAAGTTTCTACGCAGTAGGTCATTTCTAAAATGAATGGGTTTTAATCGGGGATAAATTACTGCCAAATCTTTGTCTATTGGACTGAGTACAGACATCAAATGGAAGATATCATTGGGTCAATTGTAATGGGGCATTTCGGCTACTATAACGTCTACATTGAGAGGTTTTAATAAGCTCCGCAGTTGTTCAATACCCTCATAATTGGTCCGATAAGTATGACCTACAGCCAAGGTGGTTTCGTTGAGCCATGCGACATCACCGCCTTCCAAGGTTCCTGGACTTTTAATTTCACCTAAAATACCGATTCCTAATTGTTCAAAAACCTGTTTTTGATTTACTGGTTCATTGGCTCTAGCAACTTTACCCATATTACAAATAATTATGCCTTCATTAGTGCTTATATAAGCATCTCAACAGTAAATATTATCAATATGGATGTTTTTTTCATGGGAGTTCATAAATAAGGGACTGAGTATTCTCGATTATTTTTCTAAAATGTTTATATCCAATAATACTGTTCTTGAAATCAGGTTGAATCAAACTGTTCAATGTTTTTCATTGTGCAGATAAAAGTGATTCATCTTGAAAGGCAGCCGTGACCGGGTTACTCACTAAAGAATGGATTTTGCCAAACGCAGAGTAAGCAGTTAATTTCATGCGGATGTATTTGAGGCTTTCATATAAATGTATACTGGGATACCTGACATCAATATAATAAATCCGTAAAAGACACTTTCTTGTCCAGATCCGATGATGGCCCAAAGAGAAAAAAGGAAAGCGCTTAGCCCTCCCAGAAAGGGGATAAATGTCGTGTTGGATGTTTTTTTTTGAACCAATAAAATTCCATAAGCGGCTACTGTAAATAGATAGGGAACCAAAACAAGAAAAG
>CAJXAT010000162.1 GCA_913050055.1 uncultured Flammeovirgaceae bacterium
TCAGCAGAAAATTCATTTATTGGATTTAGAGTATTAGCAAATGCCAGCGGTATTCATACTAATTGGATACCTATGAAAGATTATCATTATGACTTATTATCAATGGCAGATGCGGTCAATGATTACACCAAGATTATATATTTAGCAAATCCTGATAATCCAACGGGCACCTATTTTACTAAAAATGAATTTGACATCTTTATGACTAAAGTGCCTGAAAGAGTACTAGTATTATTAGATGAGGCTTATTTTGAATATTGTCAAAATAATAATGAATATCCAAATTCAAAATTATATGTAATATCATCTAAAGTGTCAACATTACCAAAACTACCATTTGGCGCAAGACTCAATAAATCCTCAAAATGAGTTCCCGTAGTTCCTGAATGTGCACCAGAAGATGTGAAGTTTTGCCCTGGTGCTCCTGCATTCCAACTCTCTCCATACCCTCCTGAAAGTCCTCCATCCTCATGGACATCAAACCAACCATCTAGAATTGTTGCATTTGATGCAACTTCCCAGCCATCGACAGTATTGTCATTTCCTGTATCTGCATCCATTGTTGGAGGTCCAGTCCATGCAGAAATACCTGCTGCTGCTGGCATCAATATCATTTGTAAAAATAATCGGTGCTTTAGCATCATCCTCCAAGGCCGCACCAAGCGCCATCTCATAACCTTTTACAATACTTATTTCATCTAAAATTTGGTTCTTCTTTTCAGATTCTGATGTTATTAAACCTTTGAGAGCCTTTTGTTCTGACTGCAGAGCAACTAATTTTCCTTCCAAGGTGGAAAAATCTACTCGCTTTTGCAATTCGTCCTTTATGGCATCAGCCCTTATCTTCTCAATACCTTCGAGCGAATTTTCAGCGACTTTTGCTTCTTCTTCATATTTTTGAAAAGCAATTTTTTCATAAAAAAATAGTGGCTCAATCTACTTTAAAACAGCGTAAGGCAAAATTAAAAAAATTACTTAGGGCCATAGAGATTACTTACCGAAAGGAAATTCAAAAAGCGTTATTTGATGATTTTGGTAAAAGTCCTGCTGAGGTTGATTTGAGTGAAATTTACGCAGTTACGGGTGAAATCAAATACGCCCTCCGAAATTTAAAATATTGGATGCGAGATCAGGCGGTGTCTACAAAACTCGCTTTTACAGGTTCGTCGTCCAAAATCAAATATGAGCCTAAGGGCAACGTATTGATTATTGCCCCATGGAATTTTCCAATAAATTTGAGTATCTGTCCACTGATTTCCGCCATCGCCGCAGGTAATACGATTATACTGAAGCCCTCGGAGCATACGGTGCATGCATCGGCATTGATTAAGCGTATGTTGAATGATCTTTTTGAGGAGGCAGAGGTGGCGGTCATAGAAGGGGGTATTGATGTGAGTACAGGTTTACTAAAACTCCCCTTTAATCATATTTTTTTTACGGGATCACCTGAAATAGGTAAAATAGTGATGCGTGCGGCAGCCGAAAATTTAGCTTCGGTCACGCTAGAGCTGGGGGGCAAATCACCTACCATCGTGGATGAAACCGCAGATGTAGCCGCAGCGGCTAAAAAAATTATGTGGGGTAAGTTTTTGAATGCTGGACAAATATGCATAGCCCCCGATTATGTCAGAGTACATCGCAGTCAGGTAAATGCGTTCATTGTGGCCTCTAAAAAAACGTTACTTGATTTTTTTGGTGAGGATACAGCAAACTCTCCAGATTATACAAAAATTGTAAATGACCAACACCATCTACGGTTGAATAGCTATCTTGAAGACGCCAAAAGTAAAGGAGCAAAAATCGTACACGGGGGGGCTTCTGACCTGACCACCCATAGTTTCGAACCTACTTTGGTCACCGAGGTCACCGCAGATACCGATTTGATGCAGAAGGAAATTTTCGGTCCCATTCTACCAATCATTGTTTTTGAAGACATCCATGAAGTTATAGATACTATCAATAGCAAAGAGAAGCCTTTGGCCCTTTATATCTACAGCAGCAGTCAAAAAAAAATCAATCATATATTAAAAAATACATCTTCTGGGGGTGTTTGTATCAATAATAATGATTTGCATTTTTACAACCATGAATTACCCTTTGGCGGCATAAATAATAGTGGGATGGGCAATTCACATGGGAAATTTGGTTTTATGGCATTTTCCAATGAAAGAGGGATCTATCGACAACACATTCCTGGAGCCGTAGAATGGCTGATGCCACCTTACAGTCAACTCAAACAAAAATTAATTAATTTGACCATTAAGTGGTTTTGAAGTTGAATGGGAAAAATCACGATCATTTTATACATTGATATTTTTTAAATGAGGATGAAAAAAGTGTCTTGGGGAATTTTAGGCACGGCTCAAATTGCCATCAAAAAAGTCATCCCCGCGATGTTCAAAGCTGAATTTTGCAGTATCGATGCGATTGCCTCTCGTCGTTTGTCACAAGCAGAATTAATAGCTGCTCAATTTCAAATAAAGAAAGCTTATGGTAGCTATGAAGCCATGCTTTTAGATCCAGCTATTGAAGCCATCTATATTCCTTTACCTAATCATTTACATGTCGAATGGATACTAAAATCACTTGCTGCAGGCAAACATGTACTGTGTGAAAAACCCATCGGGCTGAATTTATCAGAAGCTAAGTTGGTCAACGAAGCCCTGAAAAAATATCCAGACTTGCGTGTGATGGAGGCATTCATGTATAAATTTCATCCCCAATGGGGGAAAGTGAAGTCACTCATAGCTTCCGGTTCCATCGGTAAGTTGGTTCATTTACACATTCATTTTTCTTATGCTCAATTAGATCCAAACAATATTCGTAATCAGAAAAGTATGGGTGGAGGAAGTCTAATGGATGTAGGTTGTTATGGTGTTTCTGTGACCAGATGGCTTTTTGAACAAGAACCCGTTAATGTGAGTGGATTGTCAGAATATGATCCTGAAATGAAAACAGATCGATTGACTTCTGGGATACTACAATTCAATAAAGGGTCTGCTACCTTTACCTGTGGCACCCAAATGGAGCGTTTTCAAGTCGTGCATGTTTTTGGATCCAAAGGTAAAATAGAGATCAAGTATCCTTTTAATTGCCTTGATCAAGAAGCGACCCTTATTTTGCAGCAAGGAAGTACTATTGATCGCATCTCGTTTGAACCTGTAAATACCTATGTGCTTCAAGCTGATCATTTTTCCAAAGCAATCAGAACTTTGGAACCTTTATTAATTCCAGTTTCGGACTCTTTGAACAATATGCGGATCATTGAGCAGCTCAAGGATTGAGCCCATATTTACGCATCATCTTAATTGGATCGAAGGGGGGATCACTTATTTGAAGAAACTTCCAATGCGGTAACATGTTCATAAAAAAGCTTTGATATTTTGGCCAATGTCAAGGTGCCTTGATCAAAATCTTTTAAGTTTTTTGACAGTAAAATAAGCACATAAGTTTCTCCATTTGGTAAATAAATAATACCTGCATCATGATGCAACCCCGTGATTGAACCTGTTTTGTGTGCGACTTGTACATCGACGGGTAAAAATCGAGGAATGATATCATTAAACTCTTGTGCTTTGAGCACATCGATCATTGCTATTTGGTCTTGAGTTGTTTCACCCAAAGGCAGAGCAATACTTTTAAGAATGGTCATCAAATCTTTGGCGGTAGTCATATTATTCAGTCCTAAATCGTATGCTTTCTGATCTTCTACGCCCCTAAGCACTTCGGTATCATAAGCCCCCAAACGCTGCATAGAAGCGGTAATATTTTTAGCACCAACTTCTTCAACTAGAATGTTGGTAGCCAAATTACTACTCGAAATAATCATTTGATTCATGAGATCAAACAGGGTCATTTGTTTGCCGATCTGAGTATAAAGTGAGGGTTCCGAATCCTCTGCGCTATTCATTTTGTAGGTCGAATGGTCTACAATACTTTCAAATATATTTTTGACGAGTATACTATCAGTAAGTGAAAATTGCCCTTGAGATGCTTGATGATACATTTCGATCATGACCGGTACTTTCATGGTACTTGCGGCATGAAATTGCTTATTTTCATTGAGTAAAAAAACATTTTCTCTACGATTAAGATCTTGAAAGGCAATCGCAAAGTCGCCCTCAACTTGTTCCAAGAGGTTTATTATTTTTGAATCTAAGTCTTCTGAATGCTCTGTTTTACAGCTGTACAGACTTATTAATATTAATAAATAGCGATAGCATTTCACGGGGGTTTTTTTATTAAATTTACTTTCGTAATTTAATAAAAAGACAATGAATTTAGTTTTTTTGAAAAGAAATAGACTTTGGTTGAAAACCTTCGTTTGGTGCTTT
>CAJXAT010000163.1 GCA_913050055.1 uncultured Flammeovirgaceae bacterium
GGAATCATCAACTAATCAGCAAGCTTTGTATCTGATGAATAGCCAGTTTTCTCAATCGACTGCATCCAAAATCGTCAGCCTTACTTTTAACGAAGATAAGAGCAATTGGATCAATGAAATTTATTCACTCATTCTTGGAAGGTTACCTAGTGTAAAAGAAGGGTTTTCCGCGAAAAAATTCCTACGTGATTTCCCAGACCCACAAAGTGATCTTCACGCTGCCACCGCATTTACGCAGTCAATTCTTTGTTCCAACGAATTTCTTTACCTAAGATGAGCGAAAACTTTTGGAATAGAAGAAAGTTCCTTAACAACGGCGTCATGGGGCTGGGCTTTGCGGCTACCGTTGGAAGCCTTCAATCTAAGCAATTACCTTTATTTTCTGGCTCCGTCGTTCAACCCAAATACAGACAGCGAGCCAAGCGGGTCATATTTCTTTTCATGAAAGGAGGGCCTTCCCAGGTCGACACTTTTGACTACAAGCCTCAGCTTGCAAAGGATGACAACAAACCCATCTACAGCAATTCAAACTTTACGGTAAAGGAGAGGGTTGTCTTGGAACCGGGTCAAGCATACACAATTGGTATGTGGAAGGATAAGGAAGGTAAGCCATCTCTCAATATTAAGGTTGATGAAAAAATAATACAAGCGCTTAGAAATAAAGTTAATATTGCGCGTGAAATAAATGGAGAAGAATTAGCTAACTGGATTTAAAGAATAGATTGATTGTATAAATCTAATTTTTTCATAAAAGCATCAGAAGCTCTTGTAAACTTTTCCCCTGTCAATTCAAAACGTTGAAACGTTAAATCACGAGAACACATAAGAACCACACCTTGTTCAATTTCTGTATTAAATAAAGCGTTGTGTGCCTGGGCGTATGCAGCTAGTTGCATGAGATAGTCTTGTATCCACTCACGTTTCTTTGGTCTATTAGTTTGTTTAAAATCTATAATCGTTGGTTTACCTTTATACATGGCAATCATGTCTGCTGTGCCTGCGTATTTGTTAGGATAATATAAATGAACTTCTGAGCCGTACACTTCTGTTATATCAGCACCTGCTTCTTCAATTATTTTCTTTGCCATTTTTTCTGCCTGTATTCCTATGTCCGTAAGATCTAAGTACTTTTCTTCGTTCACTAAACGTTCTATATATAGGTGGAGCGCGGTTCCAATCTTACCAGCGTCAGATATAATTTTTTCAGCTGCTGCTTCTCCGACTTTTGCACGCCATTGTTTTAAAAATGATTTATCTTTTGTTTTATTTAAGACAGTAGTAACAGATGGTAAGCTTTCACCATCAGGTGTAAGATATAAACGGGAATCACCATCCTGTCTTTTAAGTTCTGCGTAATTATATTTCTTTACTAATTGCACATATGCTTATAGCATATTTTATACTTTTCCACCACTATTATATAACATGTAATCTCTGTTACCAGCAGCGTCTTTCTTTTTCATTATTTGTCCAATGTATTTAAATATCTGTGAATCTTTTAAACCCATTTCTCGAAGTCTATTTACTACAGAATAAAACATAGAAATTTTAGCACTGTCCATTTTATCTTGTGGTGGGTGAAAATGAGTCATGCCAGTTGAAGGACTTCTCATTGATCCCATGTCTTCAATGTTTTTATTCATACTCATTCTTCGAATTACACCGGGGTTATTAATATCAGATCCCATAATCCCTTTAGAAGGCCTAACAGCATAATGAGCAGCTTCAAAAGGTTCAGCTGACCACCATTCCCCAGGTTTTTTACCTTGGGTTAAACCTGTTTTAGAAATATATTGCTCATCAGGAAATAATGTTTCTCCTCTAAAAAGATTTTTTATTTTTCCCTTTCCTGTTTTAATAGTGTTTCGCAAAGGAATTGTATCAACGTGTGTAGGTAAAGCTGCTAAATCTTCTGGAGTTAAATTTCCTTTTGCCATGTAACTTTCCATAGGTTGACGTCTGGCATATCCTCTTAAAAATTCAATACCTTCAGGTAACCTTGATTGATCACCTATGGAACTTTCCCAATAGTTTCCTTGTACTATGTTCTTTTTCTTTCTGGCTAATTTTTTAGCCAGTGTTCTAGCCGCTAATTTTAGTATTCCTGCTCCAGCCATTAATAATCCAAATGAGGGTTACCTGAATAAGAAGTTTGAATAGGATTACCTGAATAAGAAGTTCCAGATGAAGAATTTTGATCCCAGGTAGGATTAATATCTTCACTTATATAAGATCCTGAACCACTCCAATCAGAAGGTGATGACCAGTTCATTAAGGCATTAACATTATGCATTCCTTGTTCACTTATGTTAACAGGAGAATTATGTTCAACGGTCCCTACACTAGTTTTGTCTGAGTCATTCCATAGGTTAAATGCTCGTGTTTCAGGGAAAAACATATTATCTATATAATGCATTGCTGGATGAGCTGTTGCTTTTTGCCATTTATTTTGATAGTTAACATTACGCGGATAAGGTAACTCATTCTCAAGTGCTTTATCACCTACTACATGATCATACATATTATAATGAAAACCTTCATGAGCAAGTACTTCATTCATTAAATCTCTATTCAATACTTTTGCCTGTCTTTCACCTATACTTAACTTATCATATTCTTCTGTATCCGTATTTAATAGAAGATCTTCTACTTTATTTTGATCCATCATATCATACCAATCTAAAGCTATTTCATGGTCACCAGAATTATACCATCCCAAACTATCTTGATCAGTATATCTTTTAATTAATTTACCCCGATCTACATAATCTCTTAAAGCATCTAAACCACCTTCAGGGTAATATTTTTTAGGCCAAAATCCTGTAGTACTTCCTCTTTTTAACTCCGGATTTCCTAAACCAGCATAATAATCTATTAAATTTCCTTGTCGCCATACGTTCGTCATATCACTATCTTTAAATAATTCTGGTACCTCTTCATCTAGTATTGATTGTACTACATCAGGTTGATCAGACCATTTATCTTTAACCCAATCTATAAATTGTTCTTTATTTGCTGGGTGAGCAAAATATTCATTTGCCTCGTCAGGTTGGACATATTCTTTTCTATCTACTATACTTGTGTTTTGGGGTATATCCCAAGTAGTAGAATCTAAAGGATCAATAGATCTTTTTTGTAAATAAGTAGGAAAAAATCCATAATTTAATACTGATGTATTTTCTAAATCTGAAATTGATTGTGGAATATCAACAACATTAGGATCCCAATAATTTTGTGATACATATTCTAACGCATCTTTTTCACTAAAAAAAGTTTCACCATCTTGAGTTTCAAAAATTCCATCTCCTAGATGGTTAATTCCTTGATCTGTCCATTCTGGATATCCCGTAGGAGAAGGCCATTTATCTTCATAATTTCTATGATCTTGTTCTACGTCCCAAAATAAATCTGACAAATCAAATTCTTCTACCTCGGGAAGAAGTTGTTGTAAAGTTCCTAAACCTTTATTAGGTTTTTTAGGTTTTTTAGGAGCCGCAGCTTCATGAGTGTGACCAAACCCTTCACCCATAGTTATTTACAGTTCTGCATTTGTTCTGCCATTTCGCTCGCGCGCGCTGGTGTCTGTTTACTCCATCTCGAGTCGAGCATCTGGACGTGCGCTTCAAAATAATTGGGTGGATCCTCTTGAAGCGCTGCCCACATTTTTCGGAACTTGGAAACTCCTGTCCCCCCAAGCTGAAAAATCATTTCACAAATTATAGTTTTTGCATCATCACTAATTTTTAAATTAGAACACATGTCATGTGTTTGATCAATTGCTGATTGTAAATCTTTTTCTAGTATGTCTTCTAAATATTCTTTGTCATATTTTTTACCGTCTTCCCAATGGTCTTCCACACATAGGTGGCCGTAGCCCACGGTTCTTTTATTTAGGGTATCTAAATAAACGGTGTCTCGAAATCCTTCGTGTTTTTTAACTGACTCTAAAAGTTTATCGTAATTCATTATCTATCCAATTTTTTATTTATGTTTTTAAGTTCTGTTTCCATAACAGCTATTCGTATTTCAATTTGTGTAAACATCATTAATGCTTCTTCTATTCTATCCATGTCTTTTTCCATGGCACTAACACGTTGTGACGTCATGCCCCATGTAGCACCCAGTGCTATAAAAATTCCTACTACCCATATTGCGTCTCTAATGCTCATGATACTAA
>CAJXAT010000164.1 GCA_913050055.1 uncultured Flammeovirgaceae bacterium
AAATTACAAAATATTGAAAAATTAAATATATTTTTAATATGTTTTACAAATCACCTAATTTTTAGACCTATTATCATTTTATTAGGTACCCTAGAAAAAGATTGGAAATTACAGCCTGCAAAATTTATGTCAGACAAAAATTTTTGCATAGAGTATACTATTTTAATATTGATAGGTTAAATATTTGATATTTTCATTATTTAAATTGTTAAGAATTCTACTTAGCTGCTAGGTAAAAATTTTATAAAATGCTGATAATATTTTATAATAAATAAAAAAATTGCAAAATTTCCTAGTTTTTTTCTTATAGAAGGTGTTACCTAAAAAACTAATATCTCATTATATTTGTCAAACCTATCTCTGAAAACTTAAGAATGATTCAATTACCAAATTATTTGAAAGACTATACAAGAAATCCAAATCTTGATGAGCAAGGGATTTCTCAAATGAAAACATGGATTAATTCTTTAGAGAAACATATTAATAATGAAAATACAGAGTTGATAGGAAAGAGACCTAGCTGGTGGTGGACATCAACATATAAAAATCCTGGAAATTGTCCTGGTATCAACAATTCTGGAAAAATTTCATCGTTACCGCAGCCTAACTTACATCAAATTACTAGAGAAAAAGTATTAAATTACTTTGACAACACGTGGAATCTTACCGAAATTTTATTCTCATCGCTGCAAGGTGAGCTTACTTTTCTTTTACCTCCGTTTCACCGACTTCGGCATCCACTCATTTTTTATTACGGACATCCAGCAGTTTTATATATAAATAAGCTTCGGCTGGCTGGACTTGTTGATAAATCCATTGATCCCTACTATGAACAGTTATTTGAAACTGGTGTTGACGAAATGAGTTGGGACGATTTGTCGAAAAATGAGATGGAGTGGCCGACTGTCAAGGAAGTAAATCATTATCGAAAGAAGGTATATCAAAAGGTAAGGGACTTGATACTAAGTCATCCAGATCTTGATCACGATCGCACACACATAACGCAGTCACACCCATTGTGGTCTTTATTCTTGAGCTTTGAACATGAACGAATACATCTGGAAACATCATCAATACTAATCCGAGAGCTACCTGTTGATCTCATAGAATATCCTGAATATTGGCCCTCAGCGCATGCATCAATACCATTGACAGACATTTGGAATCCACAGCAGAAAAAAGATTACCCAGAAAATGAAGAACTCGTATGTGCAGAAAAAACAGTCACTTTAGGAAAACCTTCTATTTGGCCGTCATTCGGATGGGATAACGAATATGGTGATAGGAAAATCAAGCATGTTGGGATATTCAATGCTCAACGATTCATGGTTAGCAATGGAGAATATCTAGAATTTGTCAAAAGTGGAGGGTATCAGAATCAGAAATTTTGGAGTGAGGATGGATGGCAATGGAAAAATTTTCGAAATGCCAAGTGGCCAACATTTTGGGTTGCAGTCGGACCACAAAATCTTCATCAATACCGCCTTCGCAGTATTTTTAAAGTACACCCTATGCCTTGGTCTTGGCCTGCTGAAGTAAACTTCCACGAAGCAAAAGCATACTCAGCATGGAAAAGTGAAACAACCGATAATCACAAAAATTATCGCTTACTCACTGAAGTTGAACATCAATCTTTGCTTGGGAAAAAAAATGGCTCTGTTACACCAGCATATTCTGTAGACCCAGTTTTAAATTACAGCGGTGATGAAATGGCAGAAAAAGGGAATTGTAATCTCAATTTAGCTTACGGTTCACCAACACCTGTCGATGAATTTTCTAGTAAAGCGATCAGTCACAATGATTTGCTAGGTAACGTATGGGAGTGGTGTGAAGATGACTTTCATCCGCTTGATGGTTTTAAAATCCATCCTGTGTACGATGATTTCAGTACTCCTTGCTTTGATGGATTACACAATATGATTTTGGGTGGGTCATTTATAAGTACTGGGGATGAGGCAAGCATGTGGGCACGCTTTCATTTCAGACCCCATTTTCACCAACATGCCGGTTTCAGACTAGCTAACAGTGATATTAACATATTTAGTAATCACAGAACCAGAATTAATAGTTTCACTAACAAAACAAAAACAGATTACGAAAGTGATAATGTTTTAGCACAATATCTTGCTCTCCATTACTCGAGAAATTTAAGCCAAAAAAATAGTCTAACTGACTCATCAATTAAATTTGATTTTCCACAAAAATGTGCTGAATTACTCGTAAAATACTGCCAAAAGCTAAATGTTACAACTAATAGTGTAGCAGACATTGGTTGTGCAGTTGGTGGAACATCATTCGAGTTAGCGCGCAATTTCTATCGGGTGATAGGAATTGACTTGAGTAAGAAATTTGTTGAGGTTGCATCTCATCTCAAAACTGCTGGTTCATATAATTTTGATTTACCTATCGAGGGAGACATTTGCGAGCAAGTTGAAGCCATAGTTGACTCCTCAATTGATAGGACTCGAGTTCAATTTAAGCAAGCTGATGCATGCGCTCTTCCACCTGATTTAGTCGGTTTTGACGCTGCGCTGCTGATTAATCTGATCTGTCGTTTGCCAAGCCCAAAAGCATGCCTCAACCGACTGAGTGGACCGTTTGGTCTAATTCGGCCAGGTGGCCTTGTACTAGTTGCGACCCCCTTCACATGGAATGAAGAGTATACACCCAAGGAGGTTTGGCTGGGTGGGTATCAACTTAATAATCAAGTGATAGATTCCCGAGAAGGACTAATGAAACATATGAAGGGTAACGGTTTCACACTAGTTCACGAAGAAGATTCGGTGATGCTGATACGTGAGCACCGGCGTAAATATCAATATATTTTACCAAATATAACTTTGTGGAAGCGTAACAAGTGATATTGGTTGGATCCGCCAATGATCGAAAAGCATAGTCTCAATTTATATTTATCTTAGATGATTGTTCTTGAGCTTAAATCGCGGTCTTTAAAAGTATGTCCCAAATAGCACGGTCGACTTACGATTCTCTAGAGGTGCGATGAATAACAATTTGCCGCATTATGAATAAATGCGGCTAGTCAGAGGCAGACTGAAGTCAGGCAACAGCAGTGTCTTTTTGAGAACTCATTAGTGTCCAGACTACAATTTCGCCAAGGCAGTGATTGAGCCAGCAGTCTTTGGAAATCCCAATATAATTGCGTATCCGGCGGAATTGCCAAAAATAATTGTTTAGTTTGCGTTGCCCACCTGCAGGACCCAGAAAGACAACCTTGCTGATCTGCATTGCCTCTGGAGAGTCATCAATTGACTTCCTTTGCTGCAACAGCACTTCACAAACTTTTTTATTCACCGTTTGAAACAGTGTTTTACTTTCTTGGTATCCCGCTTGATATAATTCTTCTGGTAAAAATCAACATCCATCCAGAACAGCTTATGCGCTTCTTAAACCTTGTTCTCATCTAACCAATTTGCCTTTGAGTTACATATTAAAAATTAGATTGCATTAGCACTTGTAGCCTATCAGAAAAATTAAACAATCATTAAAAGAAATCATTTCATATCCTCTGTAACGCTCTTCAATTTCTGTAATGCCTTTGTTTAAACAATCATCATCAAATTCTGACAAATGTGACCAGAATCTATTTTTTAACATATCAACCCAATCTTTTAAAGAGATATGTATTTCAAAATTTACTTCTTTCAAGGCAACTTCAAATCCACAAATTTTCTGTGCTTCTATAAATAATTTTATAGGCGGTTGTATTTCCCTCCATTTTTCGACAGCTTCTGTAAAGAAAGGGTACTCGGTTTCTTGATTTCTCGTAATTGTTAGTACGGTCCCGTCTTCCGTAAGTTGATTGTAAATACCTTGATAAACCTGATAGATTTCATTCTGAGAGAAATGATGGATAATTTCTTTGAGCAAACATTTTTCATAACAAAAATTTTTATCTTTAACAAACTTCAATCCATCCATTAGAATGGGTTCTAAACAACTATAATTTTCTGCATAAGTCAGCATTTTTTTATTTGAATCAACGGCTAAAATCTTTTTTTTGAGGCTGCAAATCTCTGCTAGAGCAGACTCCGTACTACCGTTCCCACATCCGATCGAAGCTAATTTAGATT
>CAJXAT010000165.1 GCA_913050055.1 uncultured Flammeovirgaceae bacterium
GGATATCTCATTTTCAAGTAACCCATTAAAACATTTCTTAAGGAAGGCTTCCCATGTCCATGCTTTTTTAGGTGCAGAAGATCCCCTCATTGACGTAAATAAAATTACTCCTCTATTGGCCATTGGTGCTTCTACAGTCCTGAAAGAAAAGCACCATAAAATACCTATCCATCCAGCCGTTTTAGCCTATATTCAAAGTCTTGAAACGAAACCTCATAAAAAGGAATAACAAAGCCCAAATTTTAACCTATTTTTACCCCTTTTTACAAGCTACATGATCTACTTTTTTAAAAAATCTTCAACTGAATACCTCTCGGTAGGTAGTCATTCGCTACTTAAAAGCGAGGACTTAGGTAAATTATCTTGGTTATTCTCTAGAGCTGAACACCTTGGAAATGCTGAGATCTCAGGTTCCTTTAATGGACCCAGAAAAGAAATGATTACCCCATATAGTACCAACGCCGTAGAAATCGCCCAAAATTGTAATATCGGAGGCATTTTCCGAATAGAAACTTTTAAAAAAGATCAAACAAGTTTTGATCCCATGCTTGAGCAAAAATATGAGGTCTTAGATCAAGCTGTTTTTTCATTAGATCAAAAACCTGAATCCATAGCCGAAATTAAAGATATTCATTCTTTTAACCAAACACAGGGCTTGGCATTAAGTGATGAAGAAATCGCTTTCCTCATGGGCGTCTCAGAAGAGATCGGCAGACCGCTATCTGATTCAGAAATTTTTGGATTCTCACAAGTAAACTCAGAACATTGTAGACATAAGATTTTTAATGGGGATTTTATCATCGACGGTGAAGCCAAAGAAAAAACTTTGTTTCAATGGATTAAAAAGACTTCCAAAGATCACCCTAACTTCATCGTATCGGCTTACAAGGACAATGTCGCATTCATTCAAGGACCTCGGATCGAACAATTTGCACCAAAATCACAAAACAGACCTGATTACTTCGAAACGAAAGATTTTGATTCAGTCATTTCTTTGAAAGCAGAGACTCATAATTTTCCCACTACCGTAGAACCTTTCAATGGCGCCGCTACTGGGGCCGGTGGTGAAATAAGAGATCGTCTGGCAGGTGGCCAAGGAAGCTTGCCCTTGGCGGGTACTGCCGTTTACATGACGGCCTATTCTCGATCGGAAAAGGGTCGCGACTGGGAAACACAAATCAACGCTAGAAAATGGCTCTATCAATCTCCTGAAGAACTCCTCATCAAAGCGTCTAACGGCGCCAGTGATTTCGGTAATAAATTTGGTCAGCCTCTTATTTGCGGCTCGGTATTGACCTTCGAACATGAGGAAAATAATCAAATCTATGCCTTTGATAAAGTAATTATGTTGGCAGGTGGTATCGGATTTGGAAAACGCAAAGAAGCCCTAAAACAAAAGGTTACGACTGATAAAATAATCATTGTTTTGGGAGGTGATAATTATCGCATTGGCATGGGAGGTGGAGCAGTTTCTTCTGTGGAAACAGGTGCGTATGAAAATGCCATAGAACTCAACGCGGTACAACGCTCAAATCCGGAAATGCAAAAACGAGTCGCTAACGCGGTTCGAGCCATGATCGAACTTGAAGACAATCCGATCATCTCCATCCACGATCATGGTGCGGGCGGGCATCTAAATTGTCTCTCCGAATTAGTGGAAGATACGGGAGGGGAAATCAATGTGAATAAGCTTCCTTTGGGTGACCCTACCCTTTCCGATAAAGAAATCTTAAGTAATGAATCTCAAGAAAGAATGGGCCTGGTCATTGGAGAAGAACATACCGAATACCTTAAACAAGTGGCGGATCGAGAAAGGGCGCCTTATTATGAGGCAGGCACTACCTCATCCGATCAACGGTTATTGTTTATTAATGATCAAAAAATAAAAGCTTTCGATCTTAAATTAGAACATCTTTTTGGTGCTTCTCCCACTACGGTGATCGAAGGCATTACCCTTAATAAAACTTTTAAAAGTGCGAGCTATCTTTATTCCAAACTCGAAGAAATGATCCATGATATTTTTAAACTAGAAGCGGTCGCCAGTAAAGATTGGTTGACCAATAAAGTAGATCGCTCGGTCACTGGAAAAGTAGCGATACAGCAAACCGTAGGGGAAGTTCAAATTCCTCTAAATAATGTTGGCGTGATGGCCCTGGATTTTAAAAACCACAAAGGGGCGGCTACCTCCATTGGTCATGCACCAGCAGCGGCCTTAATCAATCCAGGTGCAGGATCCCGATTATCAGTTGCGGAAGCCTTGACCAATCTGGTATTTGCTCCTTTGACTCATGGAATAAAAGGAGTTTCCTTAAGTGCCAATTGGATGTGGCCTGCAAAAAATGAAGGAGAAGACAGCCGATTGTATACGGCCGTTAAAGAAATCAGCGAATTTGTTTCCGAACTGGGCATCAACATCCCTACAGGAAAAGATTCGATGTCAATGACCCAAAAATATCCGAATGGTCAAAAAGTCATGGCACCAGGTACGGTGATCGTCAGTGCAGGAGCTGAGGTCAGTGATATTAGAAAAGTAATCCTCCCAGCTATTCAACCAAAAGAAGCATCGGTTTTGATCTACATTGATTTTTCAGGAGGAGCGTTTGAATTGGGAGGCAGCAGTTGGGGCCAAACCCAAAACATACTTGGAAATCAAACGCCAGATGTCAATGCGGCTACTTTTAAATTGACCTTTAATTTCGTTCAGACACTCATCCATGACGACCTCGTTCTAGCAGGTCATGATGTCGCTGCAGGTGGATTAATTACCACACTACTCGAAATGAATTTTCCAAATCGATCTGGCGGAATGGAAATTGATTTGTCTCTTCTTCCAGAATCAGATATTGTTAAAATCCTTTTTGCTGAAAAACCCGCTGTCGTGTTGCAAGTAAAAGCTGCAGCCCTTTCTGCACTCCAAGCCTCAGCTGTTGTTTTTTATCTTATTGGTAAAACCACTAGCCATCGCCAATTGAGTGTTACCCGAGAGGATCTTATCCTTGACCTAAATATAGCTGATTACAGAAATAAATGGAGCCATACCTCCTTCCTTCTAGATACCAAGCAAACGTTGCCAAAACTAGCTAAACTTAGATTCACTAACTACACCCAACAGCCATTAACCTACACCTATCCTCAAGGTTTTGACGGTAAACTGAGCAGTTATGGCATTGATTTAGACAGAAAATCATCTTCAGGTCTTCATGCCGCAATCATTCGAGAAAAAGGTGTCAATGGAGACCGTGAAATGGCTTACACACTTTGGATGGCGGGATTCGATGTCAAGGATGTTCATATGACCGATCTTATTGCAGGCCGAGAAGATTTAACTGACATTAACTTTATCGTTTTTGTCGGTGGTTTTTCAAATTCTGACGTATTGGGCTCCGCTAAGGGCTGGGCAGGTTCATTCTTATACAATCCAAAGGCCAAAAAAGCAATTGATGACTTTTATGATCGCAATGATACCCTCAGTCTAGGGGTATGCAATGGATGTCAATTAATGATGGAACTGAAAAAAATATATCCAATGGATACCCATCATCCTCAACTACGCCAGAATCTTTCGGGTAAGTTTGAGTCGGCATTCATCAATGTAACTATTCAGCCCAATGATTCTATTTTATTACATTCTTTATCAGGGAGTAGATTAGGTATTTGGATAGCACATGGTGAGGGTCGATTTGATCTGAAGAGTAATGAAAACGCTTATAAGATTCCTCTGAAATACAGCTATGATGCATTCCCTGGGAATCCCAATGGAAGTTCTTTTGGCGCAGCTGCGCTTTCTTCTAAAGACGGGAGACATCTCGCAATGATGCCCCATTTAGAACGATCGCTCTTTCCTTGGAATTGGAGTCATCATCAAAATAAAATGACGCACGAGGTCAGCCCATGGATTGAGCCATTTGTAAATGCCCGAAAATGGGTAGCGGAAAAAGTGAAATAATGATAAAAATAATTAATATTCAAAAATGGTTTTTTAATTTCAATAAATAAATTCTATTTTTGCCGTCTAATTGGCCTATGGTGTAACTGGCAACACGTCTGATTTTGGTTCAGAAGAGTCTAGGTT
>CAJXAT010000166.1 GCA_913050055.1 uncultured Flammeovirgaceae bacterium
ATCTTATGAAGAGGCAATTATTGCTTATTCTGATTATTTATATAGACATAAACCAACAATTTTGGTACTTTATCAAAGGGGTAGAAGTTTTGAGGAAATAGGAGAATATAAAAATGCTTTGATGGATTTTCAAAAAATACTGGAATTAGATAAGAAAAATATTATGGCACAAACCAGCATAGCTAAAGTAAAATATGAATCGGGCTATTATGAAGAAGCAGTATTAGCCGCTCAAAAAGCGGTTGAGTGGAATCCTGATTTCGCACAATCCCATTTTTGGCTTGCTAAAGGAGCACATCAGATGGGTTATTTTGAAGATGCACTTAAGTCCTATGGAATGGCAATTAAGTTAAATCCAGATTATGGTGATGCATTTTATTATCGTGGAGCTTTAAAGATATCTATGGAGAAGATCAAATCGGCCTGCCTAGACTTTAATTATGCAAAGCGTCTCAAGGTTAAGGGTTCATCTATTGCTAAGAAAAAATATTGTAGCTAATGTCTATTTACACTAACGTTGATCAGTTTTCATCTGTCGATACACCATTTTATTATTATGACATAGGACTCCTTCAAAAAACGATTAAAACGGCTAAGGAAGCACTAGGCAATGGTCCCTATCAGATTCATTATGCCTTTAAGGCTAATTCTAATCGACGTATTCTTAATGAAGTACTGAGGTTTGGACTGGGAGCTGATTGTGTGAGTGGAAATGAGGTCAATAGAGCGGTTGAGATGGGTTTTAATCCCAGAAATATCTTATTTGCTGGAGTGGGTAAGACGGACAAAGAAATTAAATTAGGATTAAAGCACGATATTTTCGCTTTTAATGTTGAATCATTGCAAGAGTTGAAAGTATTGGATCAGTTATCTGGTGTTTCGGGTAAAAAAACTCGATATGCTTTACGAATTAATCCAAATGTGGATGCAGGTACCCATGAGTACATTACGACAGGCAAGCGGGATAACAAATTCGGAATCACTTTAGAAGAGCTTAACTTAGCCATTCCTTTGATAAAATCGTTGGAACATACTGAATTTATAGGGATTCATTTTCATATAGGTTCTCAAATAATGGATCTTTCAAGGTTTAAAGAACTTGTAGATCGGTGCAATGAGGTCCAACGTTTGTTACTTGATCATTCATTTGAACTGCCTCATATCAATGTTGGCGGAGGTTTAGGTATCGATTATGATCAGCCTGAGGCAAATTCTATTGCTGATTTTAAGGGGTACTTTGACTGTTTTAAAAAGAATTTAACTCTCTTGCCAAATCAAATCTTGCATTTTGAATTGGGCAGATCTTTGGTCGCTCAATGTGGCTCTTTGATTGCTCGTGTACTGTATATTAAACCGGCTGAACGGACCAGTTTTATGATTCTTGACGCAGGTATGACCGAGTTGATTAGACCGGCCTTATATCGCTCCTTTCATTTTATTGAAAATCTCTCTTCACAAGAGGGGTCAGTTGTTTATGATGTTGTGGGACCCATATGTGAAACATCAGATGCTTTTGCGAGGGGCCTTTCATTGCCAGAAACGAAAAGGGGAGATTTGCTCGCTATTCGTTCGGTAGGTGCTTATGGAGAAGTCATGGCAAGTCAATACAATCTGCGTGAAGTAGCTCCAAGTATTTTTAGTGACGATTTTATGTGATTAAAAAGCCTACAATAAGATAAAAAAGGCCTGCTAAGCTGCCTGTCAAGAGGGCATAGGGCAATTGTGTTTTGATGTGATCAATATGATTACTTTTCGTAGCTACCGAAGCGATGAGTGTTGTATCAGATATAGGAGAACAATGGTCTCCAAAAACACCTCCACCTAAAACTGCGGCTAAGCTTAAATAGGGGTGTAATCCCATGGTTTCAATCAAAGGCACGACAATGCTGATCATGATGGCAAAAGTACCCCAAGAGGTACCCGTTGAAAAGGAAACGAAACAACTTGTGATGAAAAGGACAAAGGGAGCCATACCTGGTGAAAGCCAGTTGGAGGTAACTTGAGCGACATAGATTCCGGTTCCCAATTCTTTACATAAGGCCCCTAAGGTAAAGGCCAGCACCATTAAGATGGCCATAACCAGCATGTCATTCATGCCTTTTATGGATTCACTAAAAAAGGTTGCTAGTGTGATTTTTTTTTGTGTACCCATCATAAGCGCCGCGGTAAACAAAGCAAATACAATAGCATAGGTTACAGCACTGCTCCCTGAGCCATTGCCAATACTGTTCCAAATAGCAGCACTCAAGTCACCTGTAAAAGGATCTTTCCAACCTGTGTAAACCAAAAAGAAAGGCATAGAAAGAACCATTGCAGCTAATGGCCAAATCATTAAATGGGGATTTCCCGAATGAATAACAGCTTTTTCTTCTGTTATGCCCTCTTTGATATGTTGTTCAAATGCTCGCATGGGGCCATAGGATTTTCCTGTGTATGACAAATAGAATAAGAAGAATAAGGTAAGGATAGGATAAAAATTGAAAGGGATAGAATATACAAGCATCTTAAATGGATCTAAATGTTCATGAGCCATTAGCAAGCCCATGATATAGGCACCCCACGCATTGAGTGGAAATAAGATACATGCCGGTGCCGAACTACTATCTGCCAAATAGGCCAATTTTTCTTTGGCCATATCATATTTATCAAAAAGGGGTTTGAATGCAGTACCCACCGCTAAAATTGAAATATTTGATTCAATAAATATGAGAAATCCAGTAAGACCTGCAGCCAGTTGAATATTCCTTTTGGGGTTTTTAGTTTGTGCTAGCTTTTTTTGAATGAGGCCGATAAATCCATCGACGCCCCCTGAGAATTTGATCAATTGAATCAAGGCCCCAATCAAAAGCGTAAATACGACGGTACGCGTATTCCCTTGAATGCGAAAGACATCAATGATGGCTTCAACCGTAGCAATAAGTCCCAAAAAAAGATTGCCTTCACTGATGATGATCCAGCCAATGGTGATACCCAGTAGAAGGGAAAAAATTACTTGCTTGGTTCTAATCGCCAAAAATATGGCTATAATGGGTGGAATTAAAGATAAAAATCCGTAGTCGGTCATTTGATTTTTAATTGCTCGTCTGGAATTGGATTACCTGCTTGGTATAAATAGGTATTAAAAAGATGGATCACTATTTTTTTCAATGGATCTTTTTCTTTTCTTTTTTTTATCGTCTGATTGGCATCGATACTTGACTGCCAAATCAACTTTTTGGTATTGTTGTCCACTAATTCAATCAGTACGGCTCCTACAATATCATTATTGATTTTGGGGTAATAGATCATATTAAAACTCCCTTGGTTTGTATTATTGGATTTTTCAGAACCATAGATAATTTCAAATCTTAGGATTACATCTGGAGTTTTTGCATCTACTATGTAGCCTCTGCGGCTCATTTCATCAATAATAAAGGGTTCAATGCGGTTATTTACCTCATCTGATTCAACAGCACTGAGGTGATCAGATTTAGAATTTAAAATAAAGAAACTATGGTAATTGGCGAAATCTGCTTTTTCATATTGATATTGTATGACTCTAGGGGTACAAGAGCCAAAAAAAAATCCGATGATGAGTAAGCGAAAATACATATTCACGAAGATAGAAAACATTATTTGTTTGAAGATTGTTTTTAGTTGTTGAAAGGGTGTCATTGTCTAAAAACAATAGTGATGCTCATTATTATTTTCTTGTTTATTTAAGGTTGTTTCTCTCAAGATTATTTTGGTGGGTAGAGTAATACACTTTGGCTCTATGAATGTATCTTGAGAATGAATTTCTTCTAATAATAATTCGGTAGCTTTTCTCCCCATTTCATTTCCATTTTGCCTAATAGTAGTCAGTTTAGGCGAGATAAAAGAAGAAAATTGCCAATCAGAATAACCGACGATGGCAACCTCTTGGGGTACCGATATATGGGCTGCTTGTAGAGCTTGCAAAGCCCCCACCGCAGCGATGTCATTGACGGCAAATATTCCGTCAAATTTCATGCCTTTTTGCAGGGTATTTT
>CAJXAT010000167.1 GCA_913050055.1 uncultured Flammeovirgaceae bacterium
CAAACCAAGGAGTGATCTTTTTCTTCGACGAAGGAACCCGGCGTACGATTTACATATCTTTCTAAGAGGGACATCATCTCTTTTTTCCAACTAGAATTAATTTTTATAAAGGGTTTAAAAGTTTTGCCCACCCTTTTGATCCAAATACCATGTTCTGCTACGATATCTAATGAATAAGAATTCATCCATTCTTCAAGGGATTGCCGACCTCTACCTGAAATAATCACCACATGATTTTTTTTATCTTTTGTTATTCGTTTTAAAATTTCTATGAGCTCTTGATCGGGTTTAGAGTCATCAGGATTTTCATTAAATGCAACTAGGGTGCCATCATAATCTAAGAAAATCAATCGTTCTTCCGATTGTTTGTAGGCATGCTTGATTTCTTCTGACAGTTGGTTATCAATCAATCTTGTTTTGAGATGACTTTGTTCTTTTTTTACATTTGCAAGTTCATCCATGAACAATTTAACCCAGGCATGTATGTTGTATCTTTTCAATGACTTCTGCATCGAGGTCATGCTTTCTATTTGGAGTTCCTCTGGCATGGTTAATGCTTTATGCATGGCTTCAACCAATTGGTGAATATCATTGGGATTTACTATGATGGCATCAGAGAGCTCTTTGGAGGCACCAGCCATTTCACTGAGAATCAAGACTCCCTTTTTGTCTAATCTACTTGCTACATATTCTTTGCACACTAAATTCATGCCATCCCGCATAGGAGAAACCAATGCGACGTCGGAAATCCTGTAAAATGCAGATAAAGCAGGCAAAGGAAAACTTCGGTAGAAATAATGAATAGGCGTCCAATTGAGCTTGGAGAATTGACCGTTGATACGACCCACTAAAAGGTCTATTTCTTCTTTGAGTTGCTTGTATTTTGAAACAGAATCTCTAGAGGGAACCACTACCATGAAAAGGGATACTTGCTCTTTAAAATCCGGGTATTTGCTAAGAAAAAGCTCAAAGGCCCTTAATCTTTGGGGAATACCTTTCGAGTAATCCAGTCGGTCAATTGATAAGATGAGTTTTACGGTATCAATGGATTTTCTATAGCGAGCTTCTCGGGCCAATGTTTCTGGATCTTGAGCAGAGGCGGCATACTTTTCATAATCGATACCCATGGGTAAAGCATCTGCTTTGATGAGTCTGTTTTTGACTTTAATAGTACCGTTTGAGTTCCCAAGCCCCGCCAGTCGATTAACAGAAGAGAGAAAATGTCTCATGTCGTCGTAGGTATGAAACCCCAAAAAATCAGCCCCGAGCATGCCATTGAGTAATTCCCTTCTCCATGGCAATAGCCTAAAGGACTCATACGAGGGGAACGGGATGTGAAGAAAAAATCCAATAGTTGCATTGGGACTGATGGCCCTGATCAGTTGAGGCAAAAGTAATAGTTGATAGTCATGTATCCACACGGTATCATCATCCTCAAGTTCTTCTGAAAGGATTTCTGCAAATTTTTGATTGACGCGCTGATAGGCGAGCCAAAGCTCTTCTTTATAAACGGTATATTGATTAAAATAATGAAAGTTTGGCCATAAGGTTTCGTTACTGAAGCCCTCGTAGAAATCTTCAATTTCTTCACTACTCAGAAAAACAGGTTTCATGTGCTGCTTGATGAGGTTAGAATGTACTTCTTGCTCTTGAGACTTTTCAATGGCCAATCCTGGCCATCCGACCCAAAGATTATTTCCTTGTTTAAAAACAGAACTCAAACCGGTCGCAAGGCCACCTTCACTTGCCTTGTATACAAGCTCATCATTTTCCTTTTCTATTTTGACGGGAAGTCTGTTTGAAATAATAATTGTTTTACCCATGATTTGTAATTTTTAAAATCGGGAGTGCCTAGGGGCGCGACATTCCTTTATCATTTATTGAAGGTATTTAATCTTAATTGTGTTAATTTCTTTTTGGTATCCAATGGAAAATCACCCTTCATCATCCAGTCATAAAATGACGGTTCTTTTTGCAGAACTTCACCAACCAATTTGCCTTTATGCTTTCCAAAATTAAATACTTCTTTCCCTTGGTCATTGAATACCATGCGTCCAGCCAAGTCAACCATTTTTTTATTCAAGAGCAGGTGCAAGGAATTCATATCATTTTCGATGATGCCCAAGACTTCGCCTTTCAGGTTGGAGAGGCTTTGCTGATCGTATCTAGCAATTTGACCCATAAAAACAGCCATAGTGGCGCGGGTATCGGCCAGTGCACTGTGGGAGTTCTCTAATACTTCTCCGGTGTAGAATTTATAGGCTGCGCTTAAATTTCTTTTCTCCATCATATGAAAAATTTTTTGGGCGTCGAGCAAATTTCTTTTTTCGGTATTGAAATCTATACCTACTCTGGCAAATTCTTGGGCCAATAAAGGAATATCAAATTTTAAAATATTAAATCCGCAAAGATCACAATTCTCCAAAAAATCAGACATGGATTTAGCGACTTGATTAAATGAGGGCTCGTTTTTAATATCTTTGTCATAAATGCCGTGCACCAAACTAGACTCTATTGGAATGGGTATTCCTGGATTGATACGCCGACACTTTTCTTTTGTCTTACCATCAGGAAAAATCTTAATTAATGCGATTTCGACAATTCTATCTTTTGAGGTATTGGTCCCCGTGGTTTCAAGATCGAATACGACCAGTGGATTTTTTAGATTTAGCATTTATTTTTAATCCTTATAGTTGGCAAAAGCTTCCATAATTTGGTCACTGGGTATAGATATTTTTTGCAATAGGGCCTTGGCTGCTCCGGCGTGGGATAAGAAATTATTGTTTCTAGTCATGAGGTTCAGATTATCCTCTAGTCTAAATCCACCATCTATTTCAGTTCCTGACAGAGATTCATATTCAACCAAACTCACACCTTCGCGCTGTTTCTCACTAATAACAACGGCTAAGTTATCTTCTTTGTTATAAAGCAGCGTACCACTTTTTGGTGTTAAATCAGCGAACAATTCATATTTTTCAATAAACTTTTCAACGGCTTGATAATTTTTTGATTTCTCATCTTCTACATGATGAATTAGGGCAATATGATGATTGAATTTTAAAAATTCTTCGAATTTTATTTCGTCTAAATCACTAAAGTCACAGGGAGTAATGACGATGGCAGCATTTCCAATTCGATAATCCTCTTGAGATAAGATGAAGTCATGTTCTTTTCCCACTACGTTCAAAACATGTAGGACAATTTTAGTGATTTCGTGGGCTCCTTCGTTTCCGATGATGGCAATTCTTTGTTTATCTTTAATCAACATTCGAGTTGCCTGAGTAATAGTTTCTCCTGTTGGTTTATATTTTTTTAAAGGATTAAGTCTATTAAACATCTGATACTCAGTTGTTAAATATCCACCTACTTGTTTTTGAATTGTTTTAGATAATTCTTCAGGTAATCCTCTAGATAAAATTCTAGCTGACATGCTATCAACTGAAGATCTAAAATTTAATATTGCATTTTTTAAAGGTTCTGGATCAGCCCCTGTATCTTTTATTTTTTTTAATAATTTATCAAACTTTCCATTTTTAACTATTTGATAGTCTTTAACTTTAAATAAATCTACATCACTTGCTATAGGATTTTTTAATCTTCTTAATCCTGTTTGTTTATCAATTTCAAAATTTAAATTTCTTTTTGCTTGATTTAAAAGAAGAAAAGATTTTTTTTCAAGACCCAAAACAAGATCTAGGAATTCCTACTCTCTGTCATCGATTGATCTCGTCCCCTCCAACTAAAAATCCAGGAGGCTGCGCTTGGGTTACGTAGATGCGGACGTTGATCTTCTTTGCGTCCATCGGCTTAAATTTAAACATAAGCGCTTTAAGTGGCGCACCACTCTTTCTCACTGTTCTGATCTTGGTCGCCTTCTTCGGTAAAATTGTTGGTGCCGGGATTGCAGCCCGCGTCTTCGGATTTTCACCGCGTGATTCTTGTATTATCGGTGTGGGTGTGAGCCCCCGTGGTGCCGTCGAATTGG
>CAJXAT010000168.1 GCA_913050055.1 uncultured Flammeovirgaceae bacterium
GATTTTACCACCTTGGGTCGGGGAGGTTCTGATTACACGGCGGCATTATTTGCAAACTTTTATAAAGCACCTGTCTTAGAAATCTGGTCTGATGTCAGTGGTTTGATGACGGCAGACCCAAGATTGGTGACCGCTGCGCGCGTCATTCCTCACCTCTCTTATGAAGATGCCTTAGAACTTTCGCATTTTGGTGCTAAAGTGATATATCCCCCGACGATACAACCGGCTTTAGAACAAAATATTCCAATTATAATAAAGAACACTTTTAAACTTACAGATTTGGGTACCAAAATTACAAGCTCATGGGAGGATAACAGTACCATCAAAGGTATTTCATCTATTGACGAAATATGCTTATTGAATTTAAGTGGGAGTGGTATGGTTGGCATACCTAACTTCTCTGCCCGCTTTTTTCAAGCCCTGGCCGATCGAAATATCAATGTAATCATCATCACACAAGCTTCCTCTGAGCATACCATTTGTGTAGGTATTCAATCTTTTGATCAAGAAAAAGCAGTTGAGGAACTTCATCAGGTTTTTAGCAGTGAAATTAATTCAGGAAAAATAGATCCAATAGAAGTAGAACAACATCTATCTATCGTAGCCTTGGTGGGCTCTAATATGAAAAGTCAGGTTGGGATCAGCGGTCAGATGTTCAGTGTTTTGGGGAGGAATGGTATCAATATTAAAACGATTGCTCAAGGTTCATCTGAACGCAATATTACTGTTGTAATTGAAAAAAAGCATCTTAAAAAAGCCTTAAATGCTTTGCATGAATCTTTTTTTATAGAAGAAATAAAGAAAGTAAATCTTTTTATTATTGGTTTAGGGAATGTTGGCAAAGCTTTTTTAGAGCAGGTATCCAATCAGCAAGTTTATCTGTTGGATAAATTGAATATGAATTTGGTCATCATTGGAGCAGCCAATTCTAAAACCATGATTTTTGATGAACAAGGTCTGAGTCCTACAACTTTCATGGAGGAGTTATCTCAGAGTGAAGTATTTAATCAAGCGAATTTTCTTGAGCAAATGCGGAACTTGAATTTGCGAAATAGTATTTTTATAGACATTACTGCTTCGGCGACAGTGGCTGAAATATATGAGGAGGTACTAAAAGAGAGCATCTCAGTAGTGACTCCCAATAAAATTGCTGCTACCAGAGAATATAAGCATTATTCACTACTGAAGAGTTTGTCCAAAAAGTACAAGTCTCAGTTTTTATTTGAAACTAATGTGGGTGCCGGTTTACCCGTTCTTTCTACCTTGAGTGATTTGGTAAAAAGTGGGGACCAAATTATCAAAATTGAAGCTGTCCTTTCAGGAACGTTAAATTTCATATTTAATAATTATAACGCACATACACCCTTTGTTGAGGTTGTGAAGTTGGCTAAAAAGGAAGGTTATACTGAACCTGATCCTCGCTTAGACTTGTCAGGAGAGGATGTCATGCGTAAAATCTTGATTTTGGCTCGTGAAAGTGGTTATCAATTTGATTTGGATGAGGTGATGGGTAATAGTTTTCTCCCTGAAAGTTGTCAAACATCTCGAAACGAAGCTGATTTTTATTTGAAATTAGCCTCCAATGAAACCCATTTTTCAAAGCTTTATCAAGAGGCGGAATCAAAAGAATGTAAATTGCGGTACGTAGCGTCATTTCAGGATGAAAAATTAACCACAGGCTTATCTCAGATAGGTATGGAACATCCCTTTTACCATTTGGAAGGGAAAGACAATATTGTACTTTTTTATACTCATCGCTATCCAGAACAGCCTTTGGTAGTTAAGGGAGCTGGGGCGGGTGCAGCAGTAACAGCATCTGGGATATTTGCTGATGTTATGCGTGTAGCCAATACGCAACAATAGATTATGAGAAAGTCAATCAAAGTGTTCGCACCGGCCACGGTAGCCAATGTAGGTTGTGGCTATGATGTTTTGGGATTTGCTTTGGAGGGCTATGGGGATGAATTGATTCTGACACGGCGTGATGATGATCGGCTCGTGATTACTTCGATCGAAGGTGTGGAGGGTATTCCCATAGATCCCCTAAAGAATGTGTCTACAGTAGCAATAAAAGCATTGTTGACAGATTTAGATCTGAAACAAGGATTTGATTTAAGAATAAAAAAAAATATAGCGGCAGGAAGTGGCTTGGGTTCGAGTGCCTCCAGTGCTGCCGCTGCCGTATATGCAGTAAATGAAATTTTGGGAAGACCTAAAAGTCAACTTGAACTTATAAATTATGCTATGATAGGTGAAAAATTGGCATCCACCAAAGCACATGCTGATAATGTAGCGCCCAGTGTTTTAGGCGGATTTACAGCGGTAAGAAGTTATGAACCGCTAGATGTTTTTAATATTTCTTATCCAGAAAGTTTAAAAGTGGTTGTTATATTTCCTCAAATTGAGATCAAGACCAGTGACGCTAAAAAAATTCTAAGAGATGAAGTCAAATTGACTGATGCTGTGAAACAATTGGGCAATATGGCAGGATTGATTTCAGGCCTCATTGAGCATGATTTTGAGCGTATTGGTAAGTCATTGCAAGATGTTATTGTTGAGCCAGTGAGAAGTATTTTAATACCGTTTTATCATCAAATGAGAACATTGGCTTTAGAGAAAGGAGCTTTAGGGTTGAGTATATCAGGATCTGGTCCCAGTATGTTCTGCTTTATCAAAGAAGTGGGTGCTTCTGATGAAATAATTGATGCTGCCCGAGCACTTTATGGAACGCATGAAATTGAGGTCATTTCCTTTGTTTCAGGGATCAATAAACAAGGTGCTAAAATCATTGAGTAGTATGAAATTCCATTCAACCAAAAATAAATTCTATCAAGTCAGTTTTGAGGAGGCGGTATTCAAAAGCTTACCCCCAGATAATGGTCTTTTCTATCCAAATGCCTTACCTAAATTAGAATCTTATTGGCTAGAAAATCTGAAAGGGATGTCCAAAACTGACATTGGAGTCAAAGTAGCTTCTCAATTTATTGAAGATGAGATTCCTGGAGATCGTCTGGAAAAAATTATTGAGGAGACCATAGACTTTGATATACCCCTAAAAAAGGTAAGTAACCAAATAGCAGCATTAGAACTATTTCATGGACCTACTTGGGCTTTTAAAGATGTAGGTGCAAGATTTTTATCTCGATGTATGGCTTATTTTATTGAGCAGTCCAATCGTGAAATTATGATATTAGTGGCCACTTCTGGTGATACGGGAGGCGCTGTTGCAGCTGGATTCTTTGGAATACCAGGGATAAAAGTGAAGATTTTATATCCCAAAGGAAAAGTAAGTGAAATTCAAAGAAAACAGTTGACTACTTGGGGCGGTAATATTACGGCCTATGAGGTAGCTGGAACTTTTGATGACTGTCAAAGATTGGTCAAGCAATCATTCCTTGATGATGATTTAAATAAGGCAATGAGTTTATCATCGGCCAATTCTATTAATATTGCCAGACTGATTCCTCAATCATTTTATTATTTCTATGCAATTCAGCAGTCTGAATCAGCTCATAATGTGATCAGCGTACCTTCAGGAAATTACGGAAATTTGACCGCAGGTTTGTGGGCTTGGTCTATGGGGTTACCGATAGATAGATTCATAGCTGCTTCAAATGAAAATCATGTGGTACCAGAATACCTTCGTACAGGTGTTTACACGCCTACCTCTTCTGTTCAAACCTATGCCAATGCCATGGATGTTGGTGCGCCAAGTAATTTTGTAAGAATGCTTGAATTGTTTGGGAGTAATCATGTCAAAATGACGCAACATATTTCTGGATTCAAATTAGGGGATGCTGAGATCTTAAAAACCATGATCAGTTGCCAAGAGGAGCATAATTATCTTTTAGACCCTCATGGTGCCATTGGCTATCAAGCATTATTGAATGGTTTAAATGATCATGAACAAGGCATATTTTTATAGACCGCGCATCCAGTTAAGTT
>CAJXAT010000169.1 GCA_913050055.1 uncultured Flammeovirgaceae bacterium
GGATGATTTTGTAGTTCTCTTGTGCATCTCCATCACCACAGCGTAATATTTTTTCTTTATTAAAAGGAATACCTAAATCCTTATGAGCTTGAATAAATCCACGTGTACGTTGCTCGCTCAACATCAGTCCTTCTGGACCCGATAGATGGATTAAATTTGTTTTTCCAGATTCAATTAAATGTTTGGTTGCATTGTAGCCACCTTCAAAATCGTTTGAAAGTATTTTACTGGCATCAATGGGTACATCACGATCAAAAAAAACAATAGGTATACCTTTGTCTTGAATCGCTATAAAATGATCGTAGACAGCCGTATTTCTAGACACACAGGCCAAGATACCATCGACTCTGTGATTGAATAGTGCTTTAGTATCGAGTATTTCACGGTCAATATTTTCATTAGATTGGCAAATGATAATATTGTAACCACTGGAATAAGCGATGTCTTCGATACCACTGATGACTGTGGAAAAGAAAAAATGCACCAGCTCTGGTAAAATCACGCCAATCGTATTGGTCTTGCTGTGTCTTAAACTTAGGGCTAGGGCATTGGGTTCATAATTAAGTTCTTTAGCTAATTTTTGTACGCGAGCTCTGGTTACGTCACTGATTTCAGGATTGCCTTTAAGGGCGCGTGAAACCGTACTGGTCGCAATATTCAATTCTCGAGCTAAATCTTTTAAGGTTACGGCTTGTTTCATTAAGATTTATCGCTACATGGTTTAGACATTCGGTTCATAATATACCAGTTTAAAAATATAACTCCAAAAATATAGCCGATATCAATCATACGGAATACCGGAGAAATTTAAAAGAACTGATTTCTATCAAAAAACAACTTTCTAATCAGCCCATCCTAAAAAGTATAATAATGCAAACGATTACGATAATAAATTTGAAAAAATAGGATTATAAATGCATTAATTTATTCTAAGTTTAAATGATTAATGATTCGAATCCTTAGCTTTTCTTCTAAATTATCCAATTTATTTATATGACTTATTTACGAAGCATTTTACTCCTTACCATTTTTGCTTTATCTACCGTAATGAGCAGTGCTCAAGATCTGAGTAGGGTTGAACCTCCTTTTTGGTGGGCAGGTATGGCCAATCAATATCTTCAGTTGATGATTTACGGGACAAATATTGCGGAGTCAAGTCCACAAATTGATTACCCAGGCGTGTCTTTAACTAAAATCACTAAGGTTAAGAATCCAAACTATTTATTCATAGACCTTCAATTGACTGAGGATGTAGCACCGGGTGCTTTTGAAATTGAATTTAGGAGAGGTAAAAAGATCGTGCAAACCTATACTTATGAATTAAATGAACGAAGAGAAAATTCAGCCCTTCGACAAGGATTTAATTCCAGTGACGTATTGTATCTCATTACCCCTGATCGTTATGTAAATGGCGATCCGACCAATGATGAAATGCCGGATTTAAAAGAAAAATTAAACCGTACATTTTTAGGAGGTCGGCATGGTGGCGATATTCAAGGAATACAAGAACACTTAAATTATGTCGCAGATATGGGATTTACGTGTATCTGGCTCAATCCGGTATTGGAAAATGATATGGCTGGGTATTCTTATCATGGCTATTCGACCACAGATTTTTATAAAGTAGATGCGAGATTTGGCAGCAATGAAGCCTTTCGAAAATTCTCTCTGCAGGCTAAGGAGAAGGGAATTGGACTGATTATGGATATGATTATCAATCATTCAGGCTCGGAGCATTGGTGGATGAAGGATTTTCCTATGGATGATTGGGTTAATTATCAACCTGAGTTTTTGAAGGGGGAGTATCACATCACCACACATCGAAAGCCCGTCGTTCAGGATCCCTATCGGTCAAAAATAGATGTAAAGGAATTTTCAGATGGTTGGTTTGTACCTACCATGCCAGATTTGAACCAAAGGAATGAATTCATGAGCACTTATTTGCTTCAAAATTCAATTTGGTGGATTGAATACGCCGACCTAAAAGGAATCAGAATGGACACCTATCCCTATCCAGACATGGATTATCTCTCAAAATGGTCTTGCGGAGTGATGAATGAATACCCCAATTTCAACATTGTAGGAGAAGAATGGTACGAACAACCTGCAGTAGTTGCTCATTGGCAAAAAGGCAAGGAAAGTGCTACGGGTCATGATTCATGTCTTCCTAGTTTGATGGATTTCCCTTTACAATCAGCGTTTATTAAATCTTTAAATGATGACAGAGATTTGGATGTCTGGGTAGACGCGTATGCCATGCTGGCTCTGGATTTCATATATCCCGACCCAGACAATCTGGTTGTATTTCCAGATAATCATGATATGAGTCGTTTTTTCACACAAGTCAATGAAAATTTTGATTTGTTTAAATTAGGAATTGCCTATTATGCTACCATCAGGGGTATTCCACAGTTTTATTATGGGACAGAAATTCTAATGAGTAATCCAGGAGGTGAAGATCATGGATTGATTCGTTCAGATTTCCCAGGAGGATGGGACGGAGATCAGGTCAATGGATTCACGGGTGATGGCTTGACGCCTCAGCAGTTGGAAGCCCAACTATATATGAAGAAAATATTGAATTGGAGAAAAGGGAATGAGACGATTCATAAAGGTGAATTGATGCATTATAATCCAAAAGAAGGGGTTTATGTATTTTTCAGATATACGGAAAAAGATAAGGTCATGATTATTTTGAATAAAAATAAAACGGCCAAAGGTCTAGATTTTTCTAGGTTTGGCGAGATGATCCAACCGAATGATCAGGGCGTAGATATTATTTCAAATCAAATGGTAGATTTTTCAAGAGCGCTTCAATTGGATCCCTTATCTGCTATGATTGTTGAATTAAATTGACCGATACTCCCATTTGCATATTATTAAGTATTGATTGAGTTGATTAAACTGGCTTAGATTTTATAATCCTAATAGGAATTTGTAATTTTTAGAGGTTTAATGTGCTCCAAACTCAAATCTATTTTTTTTCTGTTATTGCTGCCCGCAATTGTTCTGGCGAAAGATTTTGGAACGAGGTATTGCTTGCATCCATTCGAAATGACCATGCCCGGCTTACTGTATATGCCCGGAATCTGTTTCATTTTTTTGAAGGTATATACGATGCATATGCCGTACATGACCCAAACGCAGTACCTTATTTTTTAAACAAAACACGAGGTCAATATTATTTTTCTTTCGAGGAAGGTTACACATGGTCTGAAGTCATTGACGTAACCCAAGAGACGGCAATTAGCTACGTGGCTTACCGATTGATCAGTCACAGATTTTGTACAGCCCTGCAGCAACTGAAATAAAGCAACTTGCAGATGATTTAATGTTGGAATTGGGTCATGATATTTATTTGATAAGTTAAGATTATTTGAATGAGGGATCTGCGGCTTTAGGAAATTATCTGGCAGAGCAAATCATATTATATGAGCTTCAGGATGGTTCTAATGAGAATCAAGATTATTAAAACTTGTTCTATAGCCCAGTCAATGATCCTTTGATCTTGAGTCAACGGGATAGTATTATTTCCTTGAATGATCCTAATAGGTGGCAGCCCCTTGGTTTTGATCAGTTCATAGATCAATCGGGCAATTTGATCGTAGGGTCACCCAGTTTGCTGGGTGCAGAATGGGGAAGTGTGATTCCTTTTGCCTTAAAAATTTCTTTTATAGCAGAAAGAGATGGATTTGAATATTCTATTTATCGTGATCCTGGAGCACCGTCGTTGTTGGTGACTGGGGATGTCCAAGGTTTAGTCGATTATAAATGGAATTTTAGTTTGGTTACCGCCTGGCCTTCGCATTTGGGTGTCTCTGACTAGGTTTTGATATATATTTCTCCCAATTCATTGGGTAATTTAGACTTAGCTGATTTTCCTAAAAACAGAGAAGAAGTCAAAGAATTTTATAATTTTTTTGATGGTGGAGATAGGAGTGAGG
>CAJXAT010000170.1 GCA_913050055.1 uncultured Flammeovirgaceae bacterium
CGCACTTTCAATTTCATAGCTAAAATCTGAAGAATCAACGTAGTATACTTCTAGCTCATGATCATACCGACCAATCATACCGGCCATCTTTGGACTGTCATCCCAACACTCATAAAAATCAAAGTCATCGCCAAAGTTTACAGGCAATGGTGGTTCATCAACGAATGTGCAGCTGGGAATATTCATTGTTGGAAAATCAACATCACTAAGTAAACCGCCATCGATTCCTTCAACTTGCTCAGCATCATTGGGTAACAGCGCTCCGGCAAAAGAGAGTCCGAGATTATCCCACATCCATCGATTGGACTTACTTAAGATATCCGTTTTATATGTACCCTCCGCTTCATCTATATTGCTATTTCTGATTGGCACAAAATCGGGAGCTTGTTCATCATAATAGATCCTTTTTAAACCATCATATTGTTCAGATTTGATGGTAATCCGGTCTGGAATGAGGAAATATTTATGTGCCCATTCACTATCTGCTATATAATTTAGTCTCCCCTCAAGGGTAGCTTTGCCTTCAAGTTTAAAATTAATCCTCTCGGATGAGGGAAATTCTGGCGCCTCAATAAATTTAAGGTTATCAAAGAAGAGGTCTCGATTATTTTTTTGGGGTCTCGAGTCACTCTGTGGAGGTATTATTTGGAAATCCCATAGATTACCCCACTCACCATTTCGAATCGTAACTTCGCCTTGCATTGGTACGATCATTCCGATTTCGAATCCTTTGACATTTACATTATCCCAAATATTTCTACCCGCCGTTTGGTTTTTAATGTCAATTCCTATCGCATTTGTATAATTATCATTTATGATATTCACGTTTTTAAATGTAAATCGTTCGCAGTTTTGTAACTCGATACCAAATCGTTGCACATTCCAAATGTTTAAACCCTCTAAAGTTGAATGAACAGTTTCTAGATATTCATCCGAAAGTAAATGTATGTCTTCAAACAAAGTAGCATGTATGTAATACGCAGCCAAGCCATCAACAGAGGAGTAGGTCGTATTATTCTTAAAGGATTTTATGGGTACCCACCACGAATCAACTTCATCAGTTTTAGTTATCAAATCTCCATTCGGAATGTTGGATGTCAAAAAATGGTTCATAAGCCAAAATTCTGTATCCACCTCTCTCTGTCCTTCAGTCCAAAAAATAAATCCATGACCACTGCTGCCAGAAGCAACATTATCTTCTAAAGCCACCCCACCTCCATGTATCCAATAAGCATCACCCTGAAAAGCAAAATCCTGTGTATTTTCTCTTATATCCACGGGACTTGTTCTCCAATTCAAAATTGGATAATCTGGATTTACTGTCCGGATTGCTATATTATGAATAAAAGAACCTATTTCATCTCCAGACTCCGTTTGATAAGCACCACCGACGACATTGTATGACACGTTATCTATAAAATCGACATTGGAAGAATGATTTACATATGCCCAGCCAGGGTCGTCCTCTACAACGCAGCCCTCTACGTGTGCTGGGCTTGATTTGTTTGGATCAACTCCACCCCTATGAAAATGAACAGAATAGCGACCCCTGATATTGGTTCTTGGCCCCCTCTCACCATCCTCTGCAATTAGGTTTTCATAATACCAATCATCTACCTGAATGCGCTTATTTGTTCGTCCCATTTGATAAAACCTAGCATTATTCAAATCTACATCAAGATTTTTCATGAACATAACATGCCCTCTTCTTTCAATTACAGGATTTTCAGAACGGAAAACAACATTACGAGAGAGATTGGCAACATGAACTTTTAAATCATTTCGTGGACTTATGTGGTCACGAGTTAAGGGTTCATCCAGTATAACTATTGTACTATCGAGTCTCGATATCCTCCTTTTTTCATCACTTTCAGGATTATCTGGCTCCGTTCCTGTTATCACTATTTCATCACCCACTTCCCAGCCTTCAGGCATCTCCGAAAGACATACAGAGGAATCCCCGATTTTGGGAAAATTACCTAATGGCAGCCATGAAGTTTTTTTTGCGCCGTATATCTCAACCGCGCCCCTGAGGATTAGCCCTTTTGAAATTTGATCATAATCATCTTCAATATCTATTGAACCATTATCTATAATAACGATCTGCGAGGTGATATGATTGGGTACAGGCTCAGACGATGTCCCAATTTCAAATTTACTTAAAGGTTGACTCATAAAGGTCTCTACGTAGAGTAATGTGTTTTTTTCCTTTTCAAAACGAAATACTCCGGCCAAATTGATTTTCTTGATTCTGGAAGAAATCGTATCAAATAAAACCTCTACACCTGATGGAATGCTAACTATACTGCCATCGCCTGGGATATTACCTCCCCATGTATCGGGGTCAGACCATTTACCCGACTTTAAAGCCACTATTTCATCTTCCACTTGGGCAAAGCAAAAATCATCAGAGAAGCTAAGAATAGATATGATGGTAAATACAAAAAATTGTTTGAATTGCTTTGCAAGCATATTTTCTGAAAAATTCAAATTTTAATAACTGATTCCATTTTCATTAAAGAATTGCGCAAAATTAATAATGATTTAAACTAAATATTATTAGCTCATAAAAATCTGCAAAGTCCTTTTAACTCAATCTTAAATTAAAAGATTTTGGTAAAATTTAAAAAAAAAGAAATAAGGCTACAAATAGCCTTATTTCTAAATTAAAAAAAATAATAATTACTCCTGATCTAAAACACAACGAAGAGATAGTCCGGGAGATCCTCCTTCCTCATAACTAAACTTTTGTGCTCCTGGCATCTCTGCATCTAAATTAATATACATCGGCCCATCTTCCCCCTCACTTGATGACCAGAAAGAGGCCAATGAACCTAGTCCAGTGAACGCAGCTCCTTCTCCTGAAACATAACCCGCTGCTTTTGCAGAAAATCCAGATAAATTACGATCTGAGCTCGCATTGGATGCCATTAATGCTATTCCATTTTGCTGATTCAACTCAGGCTCTGCCTGCTCCTCATCAGTTGGATCGGTTACGGTAGGATAAACAAATTCAAAGCTAGGATCTGCGAACCAAGTACTCTCATCCGCAAGTTTTACACCTGTGTTTTCTCCATGGTAGTAGTAAAAGATTGGCCAGCCAAAATATAAACCAACATTTCCGGGATTACTTTCAGCTTCAGCTATCATTTCAGGAATCCATGAATTATCAGGATGTGCATAATTTAAATCTAATGTATCTGAAGGCCAGCCGTTTGCAACTAATAACGCTGACCATTCCTCAGCATTCGGAACATGCCATCCTGAGGGACACCCTGTATCAATGGTCTTTAAATTATATAGTGCTCCGAAAGTTTCGAAGGTATTAATTGCATCAGTGGTTTGACTGCCATCACCATTCCAATCTGCAGCAAGAGTGTCTATTGTAGCTAATTTTGCTTCAGCAACATCCGTTCCGTCATATCCATACACGTAATAACGAGCTAGTCCATCACTAACATCAGAGGCAGGATGAACTTCCGGTAAAAATGCTAAATTTTCTGTCATCCACACAGATCCCGCTATTACCTGTACACCATAGGATATTGCAGGTACATCTCTCAAGTCTGTCATCGTACCAGCATCTCCATTGCTCGCTCCATCACCTGAGGTCCAAGTAATTGTAGCCTTATCTTCAGATACATTTATGGTTGTAAAACTCCATGTTTGAGATGATGTAGCGTTATTATTTACATCCCTTGCTTCAACTTTCCAGAAATACTTTGTTAATCCAGTAATTCCCGAAGGAGTATATTCAGTAATTGTACCTGCCGACGTTCCTGTCCATGAGGACGTATCGGTATCAAAATAAACATAATATGCCACAGCATCTCCGTCTGGATCAATGGCCTCTTCCCAAGACAATACAATGGATAATGATGGATCTATGTCATCGCTACCGTTTGTAGGACTTGA
>CAJXAT010000171.1 GCA_913050055.1 uncultured Flammeovirgaceae bacterium
ACCCCGGGATAAATTTCGTCAAAGAGGAAGCGGTGGCGAAAGGTGTAAAGTCCGCGAGCGCGCAATCGGGAGGCGCCACGGAGGAAGAGCACAAAACGGCCTCCAACGAAGATTCCAAATCAATAGCAAAGGGGAAGGACTCAAAAAAGCCGGCCGCGGAGAACGAAAAAGGCGAGGCGGTAGTGCTGCGAACGCCGTGCAGCTCTCCAAAGGAAGAGCCCAGCGGCCCCGACCCAAAGACCGAATTTCGGCTGGCGGCGGCCTCTGGCCGTGGGTCCCCCCCCTCCACCGTTAAAAAAGAAAGGAAGAAAGCAGTGCCTGAATTACCAGAAGTAGAAAGTGTCAGAACAGGTCTAGAAAAATTGATCAAAGGTAAAAAGATTACGAATGCCAAAGTTTTATGGCCCCGGATCATAGCGGAACCCAACCGTATAGAAGACTTTGAGCAGCGGATCGTTGGACAAACCATTCACTCCATTGATAGAAGGGGGAAATTTTTGATCTTTCATTTGAGTAAAGATGTTTTGATTTCTCACCTTAGAATGGAAGGAAAGTATCGTATAGAAAAGAAAGAAGTTCCATTCTCTAAGCATACGCATGTGATTCTTGAACTGGATGAAGAGGCGGAATTAAGATACTTGGATGTCAGGAAGTTCGGACGTATGTCATTGATTGAGCACAGCGAGCTGGAAAATCATCCTTCCTTGAAAAAATTAGGGCCCGAGCCTATTGAAGAAGGGTTGCTTATTGAACCATTTCAATTAAACTTAAAGAAACGGGCTACAAAGTTGCAGCTATTTATGCAGGTAACGATGAGGCAGCTACAAAATTCTCTATGGATAATAAAATAGATATATTTAAATGGTCTATTGGTAATTACGAAGAATGTGTCGCTGGAATAAAACATGTCGAAGAAAAACTTGGTCCCGTAGATATTCTGGTAAATAATGCGGGTATCACGAGAGACGTTATGTTCCACAAAATGTCACAAGATGAGTGGTGCGATGTAATCAACGTGAACCTTAACGGTCTTTTTAACATGACTCACCCCGTTTGGGACGGAATGAGAACTAGAGAGTTCGGAAGAATTGTAAATATTTCCTCAATAAATGGACAGAAGGGGCAATTAGGACAAGCAAATTACTCCGCTGCAAAAGCAGGAGAACTTGGTTTCACGAAATCGTTGGCCCTCGAAGGAGCAAGAAAGGGAATTACGGTGAATGCGATCTGCCCAGGATATATTAATACAGATATGGTTAAGGCAATGAGTGAAAAAGCCATTCAAGCAACTGAGAACCAAATCCCTGTAGGACGTTTGGGAGAACCTGACGATATTGCTAGATGTGTAAAGTTTCTAGTTGCTGACGAGTCTACTTTCATCACAGGCTCGACGATTACTGCTAATGGTGGTCATTATTTAATTTAACTGGAGAGGCTTTCCACAACGAAGAATTTTTTTAAACTCGTCTTGGTAGACCACTTTTCCTGATATTCTGTCCCTCTTATGTACTATTTTTGGAGATAACAATTTAAAGGCTGCACTACTACTTTTTGTTGCCTGAACAATCACCGTTTTTGGATTGGTGTCTTTAAAGGAACTTATTGGCTGAACAGTTATTTGGCCAAAGTCGCCGTTTAAGTATTTAATTATATCTGGAAGCCTGTCTACTCTTTGGATGATCGTGATTTTACCTTTTGGTTTACACCTTTTTTTTGCTACTGAAAGCCACTCTGACAACGAGATGGCTTCAACTTTAGCCTGACGAGAACTTGGTCTGGGAGACTTCTTGACGGAGTTTATTTTGAAATATGGAGGATTCATAAAAACGTGGTCAAATGACACAGATTTTAACTCTCTTATACTAGTGACTATATCACTATTGAAAATCGTAGCTTCAAACTTATTCAAAATGATGTTTTGACAACAAATGTCGGATGCTCTTTTGTCAATTTCAATGCCATAGACCTCTAGCCCACCAATTCGATACAATAAACAGCACAATGCCACACCATTTCCACAGCCTAATTCCAACACTTTTTGACCACTTTCTGCTGTAACAGATGCTGCCACTAAAACGGAATCCATATTCCCTCTGTAGCCATCAGAAAGCTGGAGTATTTCTAATTTGTTGCCCAAAAACTTATTTTTTGTTAGACCTTTAACATCATTAAGCATATTAAAATTCTTATAATTTATCTTTTCAATTGCCAATAGTTTTTATAAACACAAGTTCTATCAAATATAAAACCAATGGGAATATACGATTTGACTAAAGCTATATCAAAAATCTCCGATTTACTATCTGAAAAAGTCAAAGACACAAACCAGGTGATTGAAGAAAATCTCATAACAGAAGAGACTTCAATTATCAGGGATATTGCGTCTCATCTAATTAATTCTGGAGGAAAAAGGATACGACCACTTCTGACATTGGCAGTCTCCAAGCTTTTTGATTATCAAGGGGACAAGGATATCTTTTTAGCGGCAGCTATTGAATATATACATTCAGCAACCCTTCTCCACGATGACGTCATTGATCGCAGTCCAAAAAGAAGAGGTCTTAAGACAGCTAATATAATATGGACAAATAAGTACTCGGTTTTAGTTGGAGATTTCTTATTCTCGAGGGCATTTCAGCTAATGGTAAGAACTCAGTCTCTGAGAGTTATGAAAACCTTATCCGACGCCTCTGCAATTATTTCAGAGGGTGAAATTCTACAAGTAGGTATCGAAAAAAAACTGGATGCATCGAAAGAAGATTATTTAAAAGTAATTAAAGGTAAGACATCAGCTCTTTTTTCAGCAGCATGTCAAGCGGGAGCGGAAATTACCGAAGCAAGTGACCCTCACATAGAAGCTCTACGGAAGTATGGAGAATGTATTGGCACAAGTTTTCAACTCATAGATGATCTCTTAGATTACTTGGGTAATGAAAATCAAATGGGGAAAAATAAGGGGAACGATTTCTTTGAAAAAAAAATTACTCTCCCAATAATTCATGCATACCAAAAATCTGCTAAAGCTGAAAAAACCCTGATCAAAGAAATCTTTCAAAAACCCAAATCAGATCATCTTGATTTTAACAATTTTCTAGAAATCCTGGAAAACAAGAAGTCTCTACTTTACACAAAAGATCAGGCTGCAATGTGGACTGAAAGATCCATCAGCGCTTTAGGCATCATAGAAAGCTCTGAGATTAAAACTTTAATGATAAGGCTCGCTGAAGAAACTTTAGACAGAGTTTCTTAATTCACTTTAGAGAATTTAATCCACCATTTATTATTCTTTTTATTGATATAGCTTACAGCTCTTTTCGCAATTTCTTGGCTTCTGTAAAGGCCAAAACAAGTAGATCCTGAGCCAGACATTCTAGAAAGTAGAACACCCTGTGTTTTCTCTATGGTATAAAGTACCTGTTATTTTTTCATACGTATCTTGACCTAACCCAGCGTCTGAGGTTGACTGTACATCTAAAAAATAATTATTGTCAGATATTGATCCGGTAGTTGTAACATCGACGAGTTTATATCTAGGGTTTCTTCCTAAGATTGGCAGACCTGAACGAAATAAGCCTATCTGGTTAATTTCAGTACCTTGTAAAAAATACTGAACACCTCTTTCGTTCGATCTACTCGTTGTTTTTGAGCCAGATAAAATTCTATCTAGCCGCGCCATTCCATACGACATTATGTAGCCTCATTTTTTATTCTGCCTTCTAGAACCGGATCGATTC
>CAJXAT010000172.1 GCA_913050055.1 uncultured Flammeovirgaceae bacterium
CTGTTTTTATGAAACGGGTTGTTTAGCATTCAATAAGCGAGTCATTTCAAGCGCAAAATTGCTGAATAAAATTTTAGGGCTAGCATTTCGCTCCAGGTGATAAGAACTGTCCTCCAGCAGTCTGACCATTTGAAGAATGTTGCCACTGTGGACAAAAGGCGCAAATTTTTCCATATCAAAATCGGTGTATAGGGGCATATCATAAATAGATTTGGCTTGATAAGATAACAACATTGTTTGGCGTATAAACTCAAGAGCATACTTTAAAAAAGACTTCTGCTCTTCCCTGTTTAAAAGGCTCACGCGATCTGACCATCCCATCAAATCTATTACAATTGCTTTATTGGACTTGGCTCGAAAAGCAGCTCTCAAACATTCAATCCAAAGCTTTTCGAAGACAATTGAATGTTCAGGAGCCTTGATTAACGATAAAACCTTTCTCCAGCTTCCTCCGCCAGCGCTGATCAATTCTTTAGTTTTTTCACCTGCCCCAATTGCCATTAGTTTATTCTCAATCGCATTATCCATAAGGCGGTTTAATTTGACCACTTGGCACCGCGAAACTAAAGTCGGTAAAAGGAGATCTATTTGCTCCGTAACCAAAAACAAATAACTATTTTGAGGAGGCTCCTCAAGAAGTTTTAAAATTTTATTCGAAGCTGTTTCCGAAAGCTTCTCTACACCAAAAATTATCATGACCTTTTTCCCACCGCTGTGAGCTTTAAGATGCATTTTATGAAGCATCTTCGATACTTCTTCAACACCAATCATTCCCTGTTTATTCCCTGCTTCGAGTTGATTAATCCAATCCTGTGATCCTCCATACGGATGATTTTTAAGAAATGCGGACCAATCTTCACTAAAATCTTGCGATGTAGCTTTAGCGACACCCGAGGATTTCTTAATCACCGGATAAACAAAATGTAGGTCTGGATGATGGAGTAATTTATTTGATGAAACTCCCTTTCGTTCTTCATTATTTAGTAACTCAAAACCATAAATTAATCCAAGCGCGCTTGACAAAGCTAGAGGAAGGCCTCCATAGCCACTAGGATCTACAAACACTTGACAATGAGGAGATTGACCATTTGAGATGATCTCTTGTAGTTTTGATTTAAGCTTATCTTGTCCAACGATTTCGCTGTGGTACATTAGGCAGTTAAAATGTTTTATAATCCTAAAAATAATCAATCCTTTTGGATTACTCTTTATCTTCCAAAACAATGTGTCTAATGCAAAAAAAATAGCCACTCTAATGCTAAAAAAAAGTTATTTTTGAAAAAAATTACCGATGCACACACTTACTAACAATGATTTTTCTGGTCGTAAGGCCTTAATTAGGGTTGACTTTAATGTACCATTAGATGGAAACTTCCAAGTAACTGATAGTACCAGAATTCTTGCGGCCAAAGAATCAATTGATTATATTTTGAATCAAGGTGGTAGTTGTGTGCTAATCTCTCACCTGGGACGCCCTAAAGGAAAAGACGCTGCCCTTTCGCTATCTCATATTGTCAATAAAGTATCTGAAATATTGGGTAGATCTGTTTTGTTTTGTGACGATTGCGTAGGTCCAAAAGCCAACGCAGCAGCAGCAGAACTTAACCCAGGTGAAGTAATTCTCATGGAAAATCTTCGCTACTACCCCGAAGAGACAGCGGGGGATGTTGATTTTGCTCTTGGACTATCTAAGCTTGGGGATTTTTATGTCAATGACGCCTTTGGAACAGCTCATCGCCCTCACGCATCTACAACTATTGTAGCACAGTTTTTCGATGAAGATAAATATTTTGGCAAGCTGTTAGAAAAAGAGGTCAAAGCAGTTCAAAAAGTAATGGAGAAGGGGGAGAAGCCTGTATTGGCTATACTGGGCGGAGCTAAAGTTTCCTCAAAGATCACTATCATTGAAAATATGTTGGATAAAATCGATCACTTGATTATTGGAGGAGGAATGGTTTATACTTTTTCTAAGGCAATGGGGGGAAATATTGGACAATCCATCTGTGAAGATGACTATACAGACTTCGCTTTAGAATTAATGGACAAAGCCAAAACTAAAAACGTAAAAATTCATTTACCTACCGATGTTATCATCGCAAATGACTTTTCAAATAACGCCAATAAAAAAACCTGTAAAGTTTCAGAAATTCCTGACGACTGGCAAGGACTTGATGCTGGCCCAGAGACATTAAAGGCTTTTGAACAAGTTGTGATGAATTCAAAAACAATTTTGTGGAACGGACCCCTTGGTGTTTTTGAATTCGAAAACTTTGCAACGGGAACGATTGCACTAGGAGAATATATTTCAAAGAGTACTGCGGCTGGAGCCTATTCCCTTGTGGGCGGCGGCGACTCTGTAGCTGCTGTCAAACAGTTTGGATTACAATCTAAAATGAGCTATATTTCTACTGGTGGAGGGGCTATGCTAGAAAGTCTTGAAGGCAAATCACTTCCTGGCATAGCAGCGCTTCTTGCCTAGGTCACAATTATGAAAAAAATTGTTTTACTGGGGTTTTTTTTACTGTTGAATGCCTGTGTAGAGAATAAACCCAAAAACCGATATCTTCCAGATTCTAGTGGAAAAATCAACCACTTATCTGTTGTTATGCCTGAAAAAAGCTGGAATGGTTTTTTGGGCCATAAAGTAAGACATTTATTGTCAGCACCCTACGAAGGTTTACCCTTTGATGAGCCCCAGTTTTCCCTCAATTTTATTCCTGAAAAGGTCTTTACGGGCTTCGTTAGGAAAAGCAGAAATATCATTTGGTTTGTGAATGACTCTATTGGAAGATTCCAACTTTCTGAAAATATGATGGCTAAACCTCAACTTGTAGCAAAAGTAAGCGGTGAAGACCAAGAGGTCCAAGCATTTTACTTAGAGGAGAATATTGAGCTTTTAAGAGCATCAATCAACGAAATTGAGCGAACTGAAAAAAGGAGGAGGATAAGAAAGTCGCCAAGTAAAAACAAGGAATTATCTGAGAGATTTCAGGTTTCAACGACCTACCCATCGGCATATAAAATTTTTAAGGACACCCTAAACTTTACCTGGATACAAAAGCCAATTCAAAAGGGGCATATGAATATAATTGCTTACGCCCTTCCGCTTAATTCTTTAAAGGGAAATATAAAAAAGAGAATAACTACTATAAGGGATTCCATTGGCAAGGCTTATGTCCCCGGAAGACTACCGGGCTCTTATATGATAACAGAACAGGCCTTTAGACCCTACTATTATAGGACCCAAATAAACGGTAAACTTGCCTATTTAACTAAGGGTACATGGGAAGTCGCCAATGATTTCATGGCAGGCCCCTTTATCAATTACATGATAAGAGATACATTAAAAAAACGATGGATGGTCATCGAGGGGTTTACATTTGCCCCTTCAGCGAGTAAAAGAGATTACATGTTTGAATTAAACACGATTATTAGCAGCATGGAGTTTGAATAAGGGAAAAATTTACTCTTTATCTGATTTGGATTCAGCTTCTTCATCTTCCTTTGAAGCATTTTTAAATTCCTTTATTCCGCTACCCAACCCTTTCATTAACTCAGGGATTTTCCTTCCACCAAAGAGTAAAAGAACCACCACAACTATAAGAATAATTTGAGGCGCACCGATCATGCCTAGAAATAATATTGTTGAGAACATTAGATGTATTTTTTTTCAAATGTAATTAATATTTAAATGAAATCTA
>CAJXAT010000173.1 GCA_913050055.1 uncultured Flammeovirgaceae bacterium
GTGGGGGGAGGACGGATGGCGCATCCCTCGAGCAATTGGTCCCAAACACGATCATATCGCCTGGGTCGGTCGTCCCTTTCAACTTAATGGTCGAGTTCGTCCCTACGGTGATGGATACAGGCGATAAAGTGTACTTGTCGGCCCTGGTTGCCGCAAGAACGCTAACAACCAGTTCTCCAGAAACCGACAGGCAGCCCATCTCGCACTGGGTTCCAACGCAGGACGCATTTACTTTTGAACAACTGCTAAATACGCATATTCTATGAACCCCTTCTTTCCCGGCAAGAAACGTGTATACCGGGTTTTCATTGTCGACTATTGCAGCTACGGCTGCTTCAGGGAGGTCCGAAGGACACCCGTCTGAGGCTAAGTGAACGTAACTATTGGTTGGAGTGATACCGCTCAGTGCGACTTGGGTGGGGGTACCGAGGGTAAATGTCGTCGGCACGGCTGCACCATACCACTTTGCGTGGACAACGTTGTGCTTAACAGTGAAGTCAAAGACACCACCCCCCGATGAAACATTTGAACTTTTGTTCCAAAAACACAGGTTGAACTTCCCCGCCCGCGTTATCATCGTGCTAAAAGAATATTCCAGCGTGACATTGTCCTGCCCCAGCGTCGGCGTGACTGAAATTCCTGGTGTTGTAAAATTACTTTTGCAGGATGTGTTGAGGGACCAGAGGCCGCTCAGATTATGTATACTAGAAAACGAAAATGTCCGGGCTTCCAAGAAGCTTACGGTTGCCTCAGATGGATCGATATTTGTGACATCAAGCTGCAAACTAGACCCCACAGCACAACCAAGGGCGCAAAGGGTGGCAAAGACCACGACAACTAGTGGGTCCACCCTCATTCGCCGTTTTTACTCTGTTGCCACTACTAGTCTACAGTCGCGATCAAAACAAAAAAAATGGGCAGCTTTGCGCAAAGATATTTCTACTTCTTCCACTTCCGTGATTTGGACCCAAAACGAACCCTTCTTTTCTCTTCAATATCGACCACGCGGCTCGAAATGCCTTTATATCTATTTTATCTTTAAAAATAGAAATTCTCCATGCTCTATCTTCTAAATGTGAGGGAAAAATTTCTAAATTATCTCCTCTAACCCTGAAAGTTCCTCTATAAAAGTTTTGGTCATTTCTTTTATACTGAAGATCAACAAAAGTTTTAATAATTTTTTCTCTATTATATTCACTATTTTTTTTTATACTAAGAGTCATTTTGCTATATGACTCAACAGAGCCTAAACCATAAATACAAGATACACTTGCAACTATTATTACATCATCTCTCTCTAGCAATGATCTAGTGGCAGAGTGGCGCATTCTGTCAATCTGCTCATTAATAGAAGCTTCCTTTTCTATATAAGTATCAGATCTTGGGACATAAGCTTCTGGTGTGTAATAATCATAGTATGAAACAAAATATTCTACGGCATTGTTTGGAAAAAAACTTTTCATTTCACCATATAATTGGGCTGCTAAAGTTTTATTTGGTGCTAATATTAAACTAGGTCTATTTAATTCTTCTATTATCTTAGCCATAGTAAAAGTTTTTCCAGAACCAGTGACCCCTAGTAAAACTTGCTCATTATTTTTATTTTTTACTCCAGAAATAAGTTTTTTTATGGCCTCTGGCTGATCTCCAGCAGGTTTAAAATCAGTAACTGTAGAAAATTTTATCCCTCCCTCTAGCTTTTTCCCAAGAATAAAGTCCTGATTTATTGGATAAGATTTATTTTCTTGATTTCTCTGATGTAAAACCTGAGGTACCAACAAAAAGAGGATCTCAATTTAAATACACCACTAAAGAAATAAAAGCTCTATGCAAAGAAATTTTCAAAAGGAAAAGTTCCTCAATCTCCACCCTGATTGAAAGAGAAAAAATCATTGAATCTAACTATGACTTAAATATAAGCAAATATGTTCTTTCTACTGAAGATATCCATCTTCAAAAGCTTCTAAATAAAAGAAAAAATATTCCATTAAGTGATCTTGTTGAAATCATTCGACCTTTAGCCATAACAAGAGAAGAAAATGGAAAGGAAATTAAAGAGGTAATGGTCTCAGATATTAACTCCATAGGTAAGATTGAAAACTTGCACAAGAAGACATCAGTGCAATCTGACTTCTACGAGAAATGTAAATCAACTCTAATAAAAGAGGGTGATATATTGATTTCGATCAAAGGAACTCTAGGTAAAATTGGATTAGTTACCAAAGAGATTTCTAACGCGATACCAGGACCATCTTTTTGTATTCTGAGGAAACGTGATTCAGCTTTAATTGACACAGATACTTTGTACCAATACCTTCGTAGTTCAATTGGTCAAAGGCTTATTACTCAATCAGGTCAAGGTGCCACAATTCCTTTCATATCAATCAAACAACTCAAGGAATTAAAGATACCAGTTCCTGAAAAAGAGGAACAAAGAAAAGCTAAGAAAATTGAAAAAAGGTCAAACGAACTATTCAACTCAATTGATGAGATGCAAAAGGAATTAAATCAACTTCTTGAAAAAGGATGGCTACAAGTTGATAGTAAAGGAGATAATAAATGACTACTACACAAGAACAAAAGCTCACACTCACTCAGCTTGAATCGTTTCTTTGGGAAAGTGCTGACATTCTTAGAGGCTCAATGGATGCCTCTGAATTCAAAGACTATGTATTTGGAATGCTTTTCTTAAAGCACCTTTCAGATGCTTTTGATGAAGAAAAAGAAAAAGTGATCAGTTATCACATTGGTAAGGGGAAAACCCAAGAAGAAGCAGAAGTCTATGCAGAAGAGGATGATGAATACACAAATACATTTTTCATACCCGAGCGTTCTCGCTGGAAGAATCTCAAAAATCTAAAGCACGATATTGGTGAGGACCTCAATAAAGCGACAGAAGCAATTGAGGAACAAAATCCTGAGCTTGAACGCGTGCTCGTCTCAATTGACTTCAATATCAAAAACAAACTAGATGATGGAAAGCTAAAAGAACTTCTATCTCATTACTCCAAACATCGATTAAGGACTTCAGACTTCGAGAGACCAGATTTGCTTGGAGCTGCCTATGAATATCTAATTAAAATGTTTGCTGATTCAGCTGGCAAGAAAGGTGGAGAATTTTATACGCCCAGTGAAGTCGTAAAACTTTTAGTTGAATTAATTAAACCTCAAGCTGGTCAAAAAATTTACGACCCAACTTGTGGCTCAGGAGGAATGCTTATTCAAACAAGAAACTATTTAATATCTCATGGAGAAAATCCATCCGACTTATTGTTATGTGGTCAAGAAAGGAATCTAAGTACTTGGGCGATCTGCAAACTCAATATGTTTTTACATGGTGTACGTGGAGCAGATATTAAGCAAGGAGATACTCTTGGGAATCCCCTTCATAAAGAGGAACAGGGGATTATGCGGTTTGATCGTGTCATTGCAAATCCTCCATTCTCATTGAAAAAATGGGGAAGAGAAGCTGCAGAAGGGGATAAATATGGAAGATATCGATATGGTCTACCACCTAAAGATGCAGGAGACTTGGC
>CAJXAT010000174.1 GCA_913050055.1 uncultured Flammeovirgaceae bacterium
TGCCGCGGGAGCTACTTCTTTTGCCTCGGGTATCAAAACATTTAATGGGGCCATTGGTGTTGACATGGACAAGCAACCCGTAGAGAATATTGTCGAATTACTCTCCAAAGAAAATTACCAAACAGGTCTCATTGCAACCTCCTCCATCACCCATGCCACACCTGCTTCATTTTATGCCCATGTCGCCTCCCGAGATTGGGAAGAGCAAATAGCCGCACAAATGGCTACCTCACCCATTGATTTTTTTGCCGGTGGTGGATTAAAATTCTTCGAAAACCGTAAGGATGGGAAAAACATTCTAGACCTACTCAGAACCAATGGGTTTGAGGTCCATACTGACCATCTCGAAAAAAAGATCGATGGAAGCAAAAGACATGCCTTCATATTAGGCGAAGAATATATGCCCAAAATGATTGAGGGTCGAGGTAATTTTCTAGCGGAATCCACACAAAAGGCGTTGAATTATTTTGAAGAAAACTCTTCACCTTTTTTTCTAATGGTAGAAGGCTCTCAAATTGATTGGGGAGGCCACGACAATGACGCTGAATATCTTATCACAGAATTGTTGGACTTTGATCAAATGGTAGGTTCAGTCTTGGATTATGCAGAAAAAGAGGGCAATACTTTGGTCATTGTTACTGCAGATCATGAAACGGGAGGATTTACCCTCTCAGCTAAGGTCACCGGACAAAATTTAAAAGGTGAAGATGAGCATGACTATAAGGTCATTGTACCCACATTTTCAACTACAGGGCACACTGCTTCCTTGATCCCTGTTTTAGCTTTTGGTCCTCAGTCGGCTCAGTTTTCTGGATTCTTTCAAAACAGTGATATATATCATAAAATTCGAGTCGCGTTGAACCATTAAATATCTTATACCTCCTCAATTTTGTAAGATCAATAGATTGAAAACGTAAGCCGCTCTCATAAGAGGAATAACTTTTTTCGAAGACAACGATGAATCTTCCTTAAAAAAATGCAATCACCAATCCTTTACCGATCTTGCAAAGATCATGAGCCAGGCAAAGTTATTATTAATTACCCCTCTATTTACGCAACTCAACACCCCTTATCCTACGACTACCTACATCAAAGACTATCTAAATACAGCAGGTATCCCATCATTTCAAGCGGATTTAGGTATTAAAGTAATTTTTCCATTTTGGTAAGAAATAATAGGTTTAAAATGATTGAAGGTGTAACTTAAACACGGTGATAAGATTTCATGCTAAATATGCTAATTTTTTTATAATATTCTATTGAATTTTAATATATTTTATTAAAATATTAATATATATTCAATTGTAGAGTTATATTCATATTAATTTTTTGGCTTTTATTCAAAAAAATGAGGCCTCGCCTCCAAAATAAAATATTACGTTAAAATGAAGTAAGTGGTCATCATCAACCAACTTAGCATTTGAGCTATTTAGCCTTTCAGTTAGTAATTAAGTGATGTAATACGTCTGAAAAATCATTTACCCTCCCCTCATGTATCTTGTCCTTTCATTAACTCCATTAAAACTATTTAAAGTATTATCTTTAACTGCTTTAATTAAACACATTGATTTTATATTCATTTTGCTACCAAAATCAAGAAAGAGTCTGTTGATAAGTAATTGAATTAAGATTCAAAAATTGTACCCAACTATTATAACTTTTTATGTCTGACTTAATTAAACTGACCTTTCATGCGCTTTGGCATTTTATTAAAAAACCAGTCGAACTAGGTAAGGATAATACATCTCTTCAAATAAAAATAGGCACTTTTTTGGCCCTCTTTTTGATCCAAATACCTCCCCTTTTATTACTGATGTCTCTCATCGGTGGATTGGAACAATTGGGTCTATGGGAAGAGGATATGCATAGTTTACAGAAAATTTTTCAAGAAATGAAACCTGTATTGATCCTCTTTTTTGCGGTAATTGTGGCGCCTCTTTTTGAAGAAGTAATATTTAGATTGATTTTAAGGTTCAAATCTAACTTTCTGATCTTATGGAGTATCCATATAGGGGTCGCCCTTCAATTAGGTCAAAAAAGAAGCCTTCTTAAAACAGCTCGAAAAGTTTGGGATAAATTTTACAGATGGATTTTTTATCTTATGACTGTAGCATTTGGACTCATGCATATCACGAATTTTGAGCCCTCCCTAAATATCTATTTACTCGCACCTATCCTCGTAGCTCCTCAAATCTTAATTGGCATCAATTTAGGCTATCTACGTGTTCGGTTTGGATTGATCTGGAGCATCCTGTTTCATGCATTCTATAACGGTATTTTAATGAGCATTGCTTTACTATCGGGTGAAATAGAACTTTAATGAAAATTGCACCTAATTAATTGAAAAATATTATTTCATAACATCGTAATGAAAACTTATAAGGTAAAAGGTATTTTACAACAAAAAGGTTGGTTATCGAATCCATTCGTAACCATCGATTCTAACGGAAAAATTACCAAAATTCATTCAAGCGGCACCTCGGATGAGGACATTGACGGCTATCTTTTGCCCGGATTTCAAAATGCCCATTCACATGCCTTTCAGTATGCTATGTCTGGTTTGGCGGAAATACACACCCAACGATCTTATAAAGATGATTTTTGGGCTTGGCGACATGCCATGTACGAGGTGGCCCTATCTGTAAATCCTGAACAATTAGAATCCATAGCCAGTATGCTTTATGTGGAAATGCTTCGTAACGGTTACACCTCGGTAGCTGAATTTCACTATTTACATCATGATGATAAAGGCTTACCATATACCCATATAAGCGAACTAGGAGAACGATTGATTTCAGCAGCAAAAACCGCAGGAATTCATATTACTTTGATCCCCATTTTTTATCAAAAAGGAGGGTTTGGCCTGCCTGCAGAATCCCATCAAAGAAGATTCTTAAGTAAAGATGTTGATGATTATTTTTGCTTATTAGAAGCCTCTGCTGCCTCTATCAAACATTATAAAAATGCCCAAATGGGTTTTGGCATCCACTCGTTGAGAGCTGCCGATAAAAATTCTATGGAACGTATTTTTAAAGAAGGACCCACAGATGCTCCGATTCATTTACATCTGGCCGAACAGCCGAAAGAAGTAACAGACTGTGTTGATTTTTACGGAGAAAGACCTGCCCAATGGCTGTTAAATCGGGGCGTTTTGAATGAGCGATTTCATCTCATTCATTGTACTCATTTAAATCCTCAAGAAGTCAAGGGAATTGCTGCCAGCCAAGCACAGGTCATACTCTGTCCTACAACAGAAGGCAATCTAGGCGATGGTATTTTCTCACTCAAAGTATTTCAAAATCAAGGAGGTAAGTGGTCCATCGGTACCGACAGTCAAATCAATCTCAATCCCATAGAAGAACTCAGAATACTTGATTACGGTCAACGTGTCAAAACTCATAATCGTGCGCAGTTCACTTCTGAGCACAAAAGAGATGCTGGAAATTTTTGGAGAACAGAAAAAAGTTGATTATCAATTACAGATAGAAGCTGCTGCTGCATTATCCCAAAGTG
>CAJXAT010000175.1 GCA_913050055.1 uncultured Flammeovirgaceae bacterium
GAGGTCCACACGATGTCATCTTTCCCCACATTTAACGCTAAACATGCAACGTGCAATGCTGATGTGGCACTGTTTGTTGCACATGCATAGGTGCTGCCACAATAATTTGCGATGGCTTGCTCAAAAGCGGGTACTTTTGGGCCTTGCGTTAACCAATCAGATTTTAAGACATCAACTACTGCGTCGATGTCTTGTTGAGAGATAGCTTGTTTGCCGTATGGGATCATGGAGTCATTACTTTTAAATTAAGGCTTCAATATACCGACCCGCCGCCCCCGCCCACGAACACATATCATTTCTCATTTTTGAGCGCATAATTATTTTACCCCCCTTCATACACGCGTAGTAAGTACATCCAGAGAAAAAAATCGAAAATCTTTTGTGCACCTAATTCTAATGTATCTTTATCAATTACCATAAGCACACTAGGCTTTATTCCAAAAGATCTCAACTGATTTATCCCATTCATTACTGATGTAAAAGATCCTTTTCCATTTGCGAAACGACGATGTCTATCATGCAATTCAGGGGGACCATCTATGCTTATACCTACACCGAAACCATTATCAGCAAAAAATGAAGCCCAATTTTTATCAATTAATGTTCCATTAGTTTGAATATCATTTCGTACTGCGCATCCTGACCGCAAATATCTTGCTTGTAAAAACATTGCACGTTCATAGAAATCTATACCCACAGTAGTTGTCTCACCTCCGTGCCATATAAATTGAACATTATCAAAAGTTGACATAGCTGATGAGGTTAATCGAGCAAGAACCTCAAAACTCATAGGTTCACCCTTTGATCTCCAGTCATGGCAATAGTTACAACGAAGGTTACATTGTCTAGTTACCTTCGTAATAATGGCTGAATAAGTAGTCATCAGAAGTTAAAAATCACTCTCGACTTCACGAAGTAATTTCTCTGCTGTTTCATCAAAACAAACTCCTGATTTCAACGCAATTCTTCTACGCTCTACTGGATCAGCAAGCATGGTTGTTAATACATTAAGCATGACTTTTTCTGAATCACATGATTCTGATTTAAGTTTTTCTAATCCCTTACTCAAAGAATTAACTACATTTTTATCTAGAAAAGTAGGGAGTTTCGGAGCTTTAAATTTATTAGATCTTGTCATTAAATCTCAAATAATTAGGTGTATGAGTTTGGTTTTATTTATCACCTGTTCTTTCAGCCCATTGTGCCCAAAAATCTGGTCCTCCCCCAGTAACGTCTCCAAGACCTAATTTAGGTAAAAAATTTCTCTTACTGCTTTTACTTAAATTAAATGATCTTCTATTCCTTCTGGCTCCACCAGCAACAGCTGACAAGGAATCAGTAGATAATTCGTTATCTTCGTTATCATTAGTCTCTGACGCAGATGCAAGTAAAAACTGAAGAAGCGATTGTTCATCTTCATTGAGGGATTGTCCCCACTCATTAAGCTTCTTAACAAAAGCCTCTATTGCATTTGAATCAGGATTTGATTCTGCCATCTGAAGAATTTTAAACTTATATTAAAAATAGATATTTGTATATCTATGTCAACAACCATTAATTTGTCTTAATAACTTATTTTTAATTGATAAAGCCCTTAATCCAAGGTTGCTTTACTACCTATCGAATTAGAATACACTTAAAACTAATAATTAAAATTTAATGACTAGGTGATTTTATCTATCAAGCTGTAAAAAGTTTTCACGAAGCTTTGAAATATCAGCTTGGAAAGGTGACGTTCTACCACTTAACTACACACTCAGATTTAAAAGATAGTCGTATAAATAAGAACTGAACTAAATCAGAACCGTTACTTGATTAATAGGAGTGTGGTCACTTACCGCCAATACCAGAGTGGCCGCAAAGATCACCACCAGCGACAATCATCAGAGCTATTTCAATTAATTCAATATCAACAAACTCTTCATAGTGACCAACCTCACAGTACAAACAGAAGTAGATCAATACCTCAGTCATTGATTCGAGAGATAGTAAATACATCGAAGGGATTCAACCCTCACAACGATCTAAGACAATGCCTCACTACACTACTTACGGCGGCAATCTATTAACCCAAAATGTTAATGCGAATCAGAATGAAGCTCAAGTATTGACTATTTCAGAAAAGTTTGTAGGGGAGGAAATCCTTAATCAGAACCTGAATGCAATAGAAAAATTGGAAGGCGAACAAGAAATTGATTGGAACTGTTCATACTTCAAAAAACAATATGAATCTGGACCCAAAGGAAATAACTCAGCATTAAATTCTCCTCATTTTAATCAAATCGATAAAAATCTAATTAGTTCACAATTTACAAATTATGTTACTAATAGCAATTCGTTAAGCAATCTTTTTGATTTTATAAAATCAGAAAACAGCGATTTGATTAAAAATCATGATGATATCGATAACTTGACGGGATTAGGCTTAGATCTCAAAGATTTTGCGAATGACTTCTGCTCGACGAAAGGTCTAATGGAGGGTCTTATTGACCAAATGACTAACGGCTTTATTGGCGGTCGACCTTGGAGCGAGTTTGCAGTTCATGGTACGGGAGGAAATATGGCTAAATACGTTGGCATTGGACATGAGGCTTATGAATGCGCAGATGAAGGGATGACTAACGCATGGAACAAAAAAGAACAGCAACTCTGCGAAGGAACTGGAGGTGAAGTCTGCGAAGATTTAAATGGTGATGGATATGTTGGGAATGCACCATCGAGTGGGGATTGCGATGGCGAAACCGGTATTTTAGGAAAGCTATGGGACGCAGCTATAGATTTATTTAAGAGCGACGATGATGATGAGAAATCAGATACTGACGATTGCTTTGAGAAGCCTTGGGAATATGATCATTACACCAACTTGGGGAATGAATTTGAGAACTATGGCCAGAGTCCAAATGAAATAATGAATAATTTTGGGAATGAATTTGAAACCTATGGCCAACAAAATTTTGTGCAAGATAACATTCTTGCGGCTACTGGGAACTTCTTCTGATTTACAACAGAGAATGGATCGATTAGTAAAAGCAAGGGTTCCGAGCCCTTGCTTTACCTACTGCTGTTAATGGTTATGACCCTCAAGAAGATTATGTAAGAAAAAATGTATTCCCAAAAATTCAGCAAAACATGAAGAATATTGAGCAGTTTATAAAGCTTGAAGATTATGAAATGGTTTGTAGAACTTATAGGGAAATAAATAGAAAAATCACTTTGAATTTTGCAGGCTTACAAAAAGTCAAACCAGATGTTGATTGGTTCAAAATGCGTAGTTGGATGAAAACTGAAGAAGAGGAATGTGATAAAGCTGAAATATAATAAAACGTCTATTGCGACTTTTGGGTCCTTTGATGATATTTCGAGAATAATTTTAAGCCCTCCTTATCTATAAATTCGTAAGTAGCTTTAGATTAAAAATTAGTATCTATAAAGAAAAAACAATAGAGTGATTCATTTGATTTCTTAAATTTTTATTTTCAAGTAGCAAAGCAAC
>CAJXAT010000176.1 GCA_913050055.1 uncultured Flammeovirgaceae bacterium
TTATGAATGGGTTGTAAAACAAGATGTATTTAAGTTATTGCGCCAATACCGTGAAGACGGCGTGATGTTTGATACGATTGTGATGGATCCGCCTAAATTTGCTGATAATAAAGCGCAGTTAACTGGGGCGTGTCGGGGTTACAAAGATATTAATATGATTGCGATGCAAATATTAAAACCAGGCGGCACACTGCTTACTTTCTCATGCTCTGGTTTAATGGAACAAAATTTGTTTCAAAAAGTGGTTGCAGATGCAGCACTTGATGCAGGTAAAGATTTGCTGATCATGGAGCGATTAAATCAAGCAGCTGACCACCCTATTGCGGGCAGCTACCCTGAAGGCTTTTATCTTAAAGGCCTTATTTGTAAGGTTTACTAAAAACTAATTAAGTAGTTAGTTAAACTCTACAATTTCGAGCCCTGCGGTTATCGTGCCATCCTCTTCGGTGCTGGCACGTATCACCTTAACGGTGGCTTTCAATGGTGCAATACTCGGATGTGTTGATGCAATATCAACCGATAAAATTGAGTTAAGCTCTAATAAATCATCGAGCTGCAAGGAGAGCCCTGTTGCACTTAAGTCAAGGCAGGTGCCTGTGTAACTTAGTCCTGCGACGGGCTCAATCGAGGTTAACTTAGCGGGTGTGTTAACCTGCATACGTCTGTAGTTTCGCTTATCTTCAGTAAACATAATTCCCTCTACACAATATTATTAATTTTTTCTCGTAGTACGGCGATAGAAAAAGGTTTTACAACGTAAGCATCACACCCTGAGTCAAAGCCTGCTTGTTGCTCAAGCTCTGACTTCACCGATGCGGCATCCTTCCCTTTCATTAATGCTTCGGTTTGGGCGATGAAATTGGCCATTAATTTGTCATGATGATCTATTTTATCATGTGCAGGTAGCGCAGCAGCAATAAAATCACAAGGAATCATTTTGGTCCCTTGATGAATGAGCTGATAAAAGGCATGTTGACCATTGGTTCCTGGTTCTCCCCAGATGATTTGACCAGTTTCATATTTTACTTGATCACCATTTCGATCTGTAGATTTACCATTACTCTCCATATCTGCTTGTTGAAGATATTTTGAAAAATAGGCCAACCTTTGATCATAGGGCAAAATGGCCTGGGTTTGAGTTTTGAAAAAATTATTGTACCAAACACCAATGAATGCCATAAGGGTAGGCGCATTCATTTCGAAAGGAGCCCGCATAAAATGGTCATCCATTTCCTGGGCACCTTTCAGTAGTTTTGAAAAATTATCATAACCTACCGTACAGACAATACTCAGCCCGATCGATGACCAAAGGGAGTATCGACCACCTACCCAATCCCAAAATTTGAACATGTTTTGAAGGTCAATTCCAAATTCACGAACTTTCTCTTCATTGGTGGATACGGCAACAAAATGTTTTTTAATTTCTTGCTCTGATGCAAGTTCAATGAACCAATTTCTAGCCGTCATGGCATTAGCCATGGTCTCCTGAGTAGTAAATGTTTTCGAAGCTATGATAAAGAGGGTAGTAGCAGGATCTAATTTTTGAAGTAGAGGATCTATATGACTGGCGTCAACATTAGAAATAAAATACGTGTTCGTCCCCTTGATCCAATAAGGTTTAAGGGCTTCACAGACCATATTAGGCCCTAAATCAGAGCCGCCAATACCAATATTTACAATATTTAGAATTTTTTTGGAGGTATAGCCCAGATGTTCACCCTCATGAAGTTTGATGCTAAAATCCTTCATTTTTTTCAATTCTTCTGAAACTAAAGGCATTATGTTTTCACCTTCGACGATAATGGGTTTATCAGCAGGGTTTCTTAGAGCGGTATGCAATACTGCACGATCTTCGGTTTTATTGATTTTTTGACCTTGAAATAAGGCTTTTTTTGCTTCGCTTAAACCCATTTCATTGGCCAGTGAGGCAAATAAGGATAAAGTTTTTTTAGTTAGATGGTTCTTTGAAAAGTCAAAATAAAAATTCCCCTCATCAAATGAAAGATGTGACAAACGATTGGGCTCTTCTTTAAAAAGATCAATAAGAGATTGGTCTTTGATTTCGTTAAAATGCTGGCCTAGTTCTTTCCAGCTTTTAGTTTGGGTTGGATCGTAATTATTGATTGATGATGGGTGCATATATAAATAATCCTCTTTTAACGCAATTATAGGCAGTTTCCTGTTCATTTCCAAGCATGGGTAAGAGGGGGGTAGCAAGAAAAAGGCTACATAATTTTACTAAAAGGCTTTTTTTATTTGCCTACAGATATATTCAAATGCCTCTAGGTCATCAGTCTAATTTTAAGACAGCGATTTATACCATGTTGTCAACACGGCTTTGCTTAGGATCAGGAATCCCTTAGATTAGTACAAAATTGGAATAGACTAACCATAGTTTGTATGGCCGGACGCTGTAGCCCATTGGAAAATAGAATAGAGAATGATAAAAATAGATTTTAAAAATATATTTGAGATTGTCCTAAGACAGTGTGTCTTTATTATTCTTAATATTTATGCACTATCAAAAATATTTGGCCGACAATTTTATATGCAAGGAAAATTACCTCTTGAAGTTGCTGAAACAACCTTAGGAGATGCAAGTAGTTTTTCATTGGCTTGGACATTTATGGGACATTCCTACTTTTATGTGCTATTTGTAGGAATTACCCAACTTATTGGAGCTTGGTTTCTATTATGGAATAAAACAAAGCTATTAGGAGTACTGATATTGATACCTATCATGATTAATATAATAATATTTGACATCATTTTTCTTGATGTTTATCCAGCATTAGCAAATGCTATTATTGTTTTTTCAATGTTATTGTTAATAATAATTTTTAATATGGAAATTCTTATCGAGATCTTCCAAGTGCTAATTAATTCCCCAACAACATCCAATGTTCCAATTAAAAGAAGATTCCTCATTATTGGAATTACAATAATTGTGATCTCTTTAATTTTTGCCTTTGATTCCTTTTTAGAACATTGGTTTGGGGTAAGTAAAGAAAAAATAACAGAATAACTGGCCACAACAATGTATATAAAAGGGACTAAAATACCATTTATACCAATCGATATTCCTAATGCACCACATAATGGCTATCTGTTATGGATAACTTTGATTTCCCATTGCAGGGATCGTTGTGTAGCAGTATCCTTTAATTATAATTTTAAAGAGATATTATTCTTTTCTACGAACTTTATTTTGCCTACTTTTTAGTTGATAAAGCACTTCAAACATTTGATGTCTATTTGATAGGTTTGTAATAAATAGGTAGGTCAATCAGTTATTATAGATTAGTACTTGTCGGAATCTAAAAACATCAAAACATTTAAAAATTACTAAAAGAGAGATTTTTTTGATGAAAAATTCTTCTTTTCAAGTATCATCTATTGATTGATGACATCTGTTTTATTTTGACCGCAACAGTCTCTTCAATTT
>CAJXAT010000177.1 GCA_913050055.1 uncultured Flammeovirgaceae bacterium
CTGTGGGTGCGTGGTCCGTCATTACTCCCTTAGTCACAGAAAAATTAAATCAATATTTATTTTCAATGACTATTGTTCGATGAGCGCTTCTTTTGTAAAAACAATTTAATCTATCTTTTGAACGATGAAAGGAATACTTCATCCTTTGCCTAAAAGCGTTCCCTAAAAAATCTCCTATTTGGAAACTCAATAGTTCGTGACAAAAGATAATAGCCAATGACTGAGGATCAAAGGTCTAATCTTGAATAACTCGAACGGTACAATGATAAGTATCATTTACAAAATCAAATACCCCAGTTGTAAGTAATTGATTGCCATCTGTTCCATTCTCAAAATGTTTTACCTCAAATACCTTCCCTTTTCTTTTCCAAACGCCTCTTACGGTGGTTTCTAAAAAAACTTCTCCATCTTGAGCCCATCCCAAAGCAGTGTATTCGCCGCTTTCTGTAGTTTTATAGAGGTTGGTAAATGTCCAAGTCATTTTTATGGCCCATTTTCCATCCCGGGTTTCACCTGAGACGTTGACTACATCCTCTGCGACACCGAAGGTCACATTGTCTATTTTAAAATGGACCGGAAATTCGCTGCTGTATTTAAATTGTCCAAAGCTAAAAAAGGGAATAATAAATAGAACATATAATAGATTTTTCATTTGAATAGTTTTAAATCAATAATAGATTCCAGTACCGAAATAATCAATACTACATGCATTAAAAAATAAGTTCCTGTGAATATCAAATTCAGAAGGGTCAAAAGCGCAGCCACCACCAATCTCTTTGAGGCATCTTTTTCTGTTTACCTATGATTTCATGCCATACTTAAGTAATGCGCTCACTGCAGAAAATTTAGAGAGGATTGAAGTCACTTGCCTTTAAGGAAAAAAGGGATAAAATCAAGAAGACTATAAAATAGAAGTGAGGATTGATTTTTTATAATTTAGTCCATGATAATAGCCAATTTATGGCACTAGAATCACTGTAAATAGCGTCCCAGCCCCAATGACCGACGTTTTGTTCTGTACGGAATTTGATGTTTGCACCATAAGAATGCAGCGTGTCAGCCATTTTTTTGGCTAAGTCATACGAGGAAATCTGATCGATGTCCCCATGGCTCATCCATATAGGAATATCTTTGATTTTTTCAGCCAGTGGAAGGTAATTAAAGGGGCCGTGATGAGGGGATAAAGACATCAGAGCAGCAAAGATATCGGGCTCTTGAGCAGCCACTATAAATGTCCCTCGGCCTCCCATACTTAGGCCCGTAAGATAGATTCTGCTCACATCAATATTTACGTTGTCTTTTATGTTTTCAATGATGTCAAGGATCTTCTTGGGATCCCAATCAATTTCTAATCGAATAGGGGCGACAAATACATAAGGATCCTCTTCTGACTTGTAAAAGATTTTTCTAGTATGGTCTCGCGATATAAAATATTCAGGTTTTGCAGTAACGCTCCCGTGAAGATAAATAATGAGAGGGTATTTTTTGGAGGGAGAGTATTTTTTCGGTAACTCAACAACAAAGGAATACCCACATCTCCATCTCAAATGGTCATCAATAAATGCTTCAAAATTATGGGTAGGTTGTTCATAATCATCTCCCCAAAAGGGCTTTTTACTCCAAGGATCCAATCCAGGTTTCATCCACCAAGATTTAATTCTTCCTTGTCGCCACCACTGATTAAACCCTTCGGGTATATCTTCCTCTCGGTAATATAACTTTTGAGTGGTAACCGTGCTGGGATATTCAAGAGCGGTAAGTGAATTGATTTTAAGAAGGTCGCCCCCTTTGAAATAAGGCCAGCTGATAAGCCCATCACTTGTGTAGATTTCCGAAGCCTCTTTGAGGCATGGAGGAGATTTGCTTTTACCCCTTTTTATATCATATTTGCTAAATGTTTTAAAAGAATAACTTAGGAAGACTGTTAATAGGAAGAGTGTTAAAAAGAGACACTGACTGATGAAATTCATTTGTTTCTACAAATAGTTTATTCCCATTATTTATAAGATATATATTCCTCCATCTTTAAGTTACTTTCTATGCTTTTACTATTATAAATACAATAGATTTTCCGACGATTATGCAAAGGAAAATTGCGACATGACAACTTTGCATAGAAAAATTTAGAACCTTATATGAACCGAATCCGTCCTGGAGCCTTGATACGAGCGTGCCGCCCGAGGCAATGGACTAAGAATTTGTTGGTGTTCGCTGCTCCACTGTTTTCTTTTCAATTAGACAATTGGTCTGTTTGGTCAGATGCATTTGTCGCAATGGTCTGCTTCTGCCTCATATCCAGTTCGATTTATTTGCTTAATGATGTTTTAGATGTCAAGTCAGATCGAGAGCATAGTTTTAAGAGATTTAGACCAATTGCCTCTGGAATGGTCTCTATTGAACAGGCTTTACTCACTTCTATGTTGACTTCGGTGGTGAGTCTAACAATGGCTTCGTTTATTTCATTGAAGTTAAGCGGACTGATTTTGACCTACGCCCTCATACAGGTTGGATATTGCTTGCGCTTTAAGCATGAGCCACTTTTAGATCTTTTTTGTATAGCTTCTGGTTTTCTATTGCGTGCGATGGCTGGCGATGTTTATCTTTCTCCTTGGTTCTTATTGACGATTAGTTTGCTAGCTCTGTTTTTGGCTGTTGAGAAGCGTAAGGCGGAGTTGAAGTTTTTTAAAAACAGTGGAGTTAGAACTCGTAAAGTCTTGGTACGTTATTCATTCCCGTTATTGCTGCGCATGGAGGGTCTTCTTTCAACAGCAGCTTTTATGAGTTACGCGCTTTGGGCCTCAGGCCCTAGCTTTAATGGTGCTTCAAGCAGCTTGATGCTGCTAACTGTCCCGTTCGTTTTGATTGGTATTTTCCGTTATCAGTTATTGAGTGATCCAGAGGAAAATGAGCGTCGAGGTTTTAGGTATCCAAATCGCACTACTGAGAATCCTGAGGAGATTCTAATGGGTGATCGTGGTATCAGGTTTATCTTGCTCGGGTGGCTTTTTGTAACTATTTTAGTGGGTGCTTTTGCTTGATGCTTTAGAAACATTTTGAGGAGTTCTACGATCGCGATTTTATTTAATGGGTAAAGTAGTTGTTATGTATAGAAGCTCGCCTAGAGAATTATTGCTGATTTCGTTTGTAATAAACTTAAATGACTTGGCATAAGAGAAGTATTAAGAGCGTCTGGGTACTAGGCAGCACTAGTGATGTTGCTCGCAGCCTCTGTTGGGAGCTTGCTGAACGTGGATGTCAACGATTCCATTTAATAGCTCGTAACACTATAAAAAATGAAAATTTCGCCAATGAACTTGAGCATTGTTTTGGAGTAGTTGTAAGTCGTCAACATACTGATTTATTGATTGATGCCAATTTGAACAATGAAAATTTGTATGAGGTCGGTGAATTTGATCTTTATCTCATAACCGCTGGGTCTCTT
>CAJXAT010000178.1 GCA_913050055.1 uncultured Flammeovirgaceae bacterium
CTTCTTATCCTTAAAATCGTTTCTTCCAACATAGTCTTTGGCATCTTTGTAGAAGGTGTATGATAATCTATTTTAGATGCGTTGACTCATTCTGAGCCTTCGGATGACAATAATTGACTAAGGGTGGCTGTTTCGCACATTTGGAACAAGCTGTCAATATGATGCACGCAACATTTCTTTGAAATAGTTATAATATCTTTTTTTCTTTTATAGTCTTAAACTAACTGCTCATACTGTGAAACACACCCTTTCGATAAGCATTATTTATTGAAATTAAGTGGCAAATGTGTTTTGTATTTATGCCGAAAGAAGGATCATTTCATTCTGAAAACTACTTTGATGGGGATGCCTTCGAAATCAAAGTGACTTCGGATTTTATTGATTAAAAATCGTTCGTAAGATTCACTTATTTCTTTTGGATAACTACAGAAAAAAGCAAAGACCACAGAGTGAGTCGGCAATTGGGTGATGTATTTGATCCCTACATTCTTTCCTCTGATGGAGGGAGGTGGATTCCTTTCAATTTCCTTCAACATGATTTCGTTCACCTTTGAAGTAGGGATTTTAGTGGTTTTATTTTCGTAAATAGCCAAGGATTTTTCGATGACCTTGAAAATACGCTGTTTTTCGAGTACGCTGGCAAAAATGATGGGCACGTAAGACAGCGGCCCGAGTTTGGATTTAATCTCTTGCTCCAATTTTAGCGCAGTATTGGTTTCTTTGTTCATCAAATCCCATTTGTTAATCATGATTACACCGCCTTTTTTATACTTATTGACCAAGGCGATAATACTCATATCTTGAGCCTCTAAACCTCGTTCGGCATCAATCATGATGATACAGATATCACTGTCCTGAAGGGCTTGAATGGCCCTAAGCACCGAATAAAACTCAATGTCTTCTTTGACCTTGGCCTTTTTTCGAATACCTGCCGTATCGGTCAATATAAAATCTTTTCCAAACAGGGTGTACCGCGTATTGATGGCATCTCTGGTGGTACCGGGTATGTCGGTGACGATGGTGCGCTCTTCTCCCAATAGGGCATTGATAAAAGAAGATTTACCCGCATTGGGCCGGCCTAAAATGGCGATTTTAGGGAGCCCACTGTCAGATTCTTCCTCCTCTTCGTCAAGTTCTTTGACTACTTCATCTAGTAAATCACCGGTGCCCCAGCCATTGGAGGAAGCGACAGGAAACAATCTATCGGTCAAGCCCAATGCATAAAAATCGGTGGAATCATCAATTCTTTTCTGATTGTCAGCCTTATTGGTGACTACAAATAGGGGTTTGTTGACTTCTCTTAATATCTGGGCAAATTCCTCATCTAAACCATGCAATCCCGCATGGCAGTCGACCATAAATAAAATGACACTGGCCTCCGACAAGGCTTGTTGTACTTGTGTACGGATGGCTCCTTCAAAGATGTCGGTAGATCCTTTCACATAACCACCGGTATCGATGATGGTAAATTTTTTACCATTCCATTCGCAAACCCCATAATGTCGATCTCGGGTCACGCCCGACTCATCGTCCATGATGGCTTGTTTGCGTTCGATCAAACGGTTGAAAAGGGTAGATTTACCTACATTAGGTCTGCCTACTATTGCTACTATATTCGCCATGTACTTTAATTAATGAGTGGTTGGAGCCTTCAATGCTGATAACCAAACTTCTTTAATGATTTTTCTTTTTTACGCCAGTCTTTTTCAACTTTTACATAAGTTTCTAAATGAACTTTTTTCTGAAAAAATTTCTCGAGGTCCACACGAGATTCAATCCCTACTTTTTTGAGACTGGCCCCACTTTTGCCAATGATGATTCCTTTTTGACTGTCGCGCTCCACGTAGATGATCGCTCGAATGCGCAAGATGTCTTCGGCTTCCTTAAATTCTTCTATCTCTACCTCACAGCTGTAGGGGACTTCTTTTTTATAATTCAAGAAAATCTTTTCTCTAATGATCTCAGAGGTTACAAACCGCTTGGATTTATCGGTGATCTGATCTTGAGGAAAATAGGGAGGATGGTGTGGCAAAGCGGACTTGATGGCTTCATAGAGGTCATCGATGTTTTCTTTCTCCAAGGCTGAAATTGGAAAAACCTGTGTCGTCGGGAATATTTCTTGCCAGTAATCCACTTTATCTTTCACTTGCGATCCGTTGGCTTGATCCATCTTATTTATGATCAGAAATTTGGGAGCTTGATTCTTAAAGATATGCTTAATATTTTCATTGTCATCATACTTCTCGCCGAGTTCTACCATATATAAGATCAAGTCGGCATCCTCGAGAGATGCTCTCACAAACCGCATCATGCTTTCTTGAAGTTTGTATTGAGGATCAATGACGCCAGGGGTGTCACTGAAAATCATTTGACAATCGGGCGTCGAAAGAATTCCAAAAATACGATGCCGGGTCGTTTGGGCCTTTGAGGTCATGATAGAGAGACGCTCTCCAACCAAGGCATTCATCAAAGTTGATTTACCCACGTTGGGTTTACCTAAAATACTGACAAATCCTGCTTTAAAGGCTGTTTTATCTTCGCTCATGTGATGCCCTGCGTAATACTTCTTTGTATGTTGCTGCAAAGATACTTTTTATTGTTCCTTAGAACAGTCATTGATAATTGAATTTTTTGATCTACTAGTAATAGCAAACAGAGTAGGATGTCTTTTGGGGTGATCATGAAATGTCTGAATGGAGTCTGCAAGGCATAGGTCGCCTTCCTCAAAATATTAAATATAAATACTCAATTACCTCTTGTTTATTGAAAATAGCTTACTACTTTTGTACTTATATCGCGGGATGGAGCAGTTGGTAGCTCGTCGGGCTCATAACCCGAAGGTCGCTAGTTCGAGTCTAGCTCCCGCTACTAAGTACGACTCACTGGCAATTTAACGTTAGTGAGTCTTTTTTTGATTTCTTGCTTCTATTATCCTATTCACGATATAGTAAAAAAGAGGTTGTGTTTTACAGGTTCGATATTGGCTTGAAACTGATCAATCATTATTTGCTCCGGAAACATCAATCTTTGCAACTTTTATCTTTGAAGGATTTAATTAACTTTGGAAAGGCTGAACAGAACCAGATAAATCCGAAAAGTGTTTGGGATAATATTTCAAGGATCATATTCCAAAGTTGGCTTTTTTAAATAGACGTAACAATAAACGATTCTACATGGCCTGATATCAAATTAGTATTTTAGTTAATTTTTATTCAATCTTTGAGTTGATCAATCTTTCATCATCTGGGGTAATTTATTTTCAACGCTAATCAATCATTATCTTAAATAATTATGGAAAATATAGAAAAAGGAGAGTTAATAACAACTGGTAAAGCTAAGTCTTTATATTCTACTAATCAAGATGACTATTTGGTTATGCATT
>CAJXAT010000179.1 GCA_913050055.1 uncultured Flammeovirgaceae bacterium
CATTATTATAAAAGACTACAAAAATTCTTTATTCACCCTGAATAGTCAATACTTCATTGTAAACATTATTCATACAAATCCGTCATATCGGCTTGACAAACTTCTAAGTACATGGCAGCCAATTTAGTAGTAATCGCTTCAAAAAAAAGTGCCCCTTTTTCTGGAGTTGCTGCTTTGGGATCTCCCACACCGGTATCTGCTGAGATTTCAGACCATGGTCTTTCAGCCCACAGCCAACCCTCTCGCATAGCTGCAATCTTACTTTTTCGTTCAAGGCCCACCCCAGCCTCAGACAAAGGCCTAACCAAATCAGGTCTTAAATGCATCATCAAGCTAGTTTCTATCTCATCAGCGTGATCACCCGGTGTTTCAAAATAGGTACTATGATCTAATATTTTAAACCAACTGGAGGTAGCTAGCCACATTTTTGGATATTTAGCGCCCAACTCACGAAGCAGGATCTTAAAATCATTCCCTCCATGGCTGTTCAAAATCAATAACTTGTAAATACCTTGACGATTCAAGACTTCAACTAAATCATTGAGCACTGCCATTTGTGTACTCGGATACATATTTAAATCTAATTTTATATCTCTCTGACCTGTGTTCACACCGAAAGGTACTGTGGGTAACAACATCACTTTCGCGCCATTTTCCCAAGCTTTTTTGGCAGATCCCTCCCCAATGGCATCCCCTTCATAAACATCTGTGTAATAAGGTAAATGGTAATTATGGGCCTCAGTGGCTCCCCAAGGGAGAATAGCCAGTTCAACTGACTGCTGCTTGATCTCTTTCCAATTGGATTCAGCTAAAATATAAGGTCTCATAGATTCAAATTAATTTAAAAAAGGTAGTTCATCAAAATCGATTTCAGTATATGTCATTTTTAAATCAGTCAAAGAGGTTTTAGAAGCAAAATTATTGTGATAAAGGGCCCCTGTTCCCAAACCTTGATGAGATAAATTCGGATATTGAGCGACAAACTGGGAAATCGCATTGAGCCCAATATTTGATTCTAAAGCTGAAGTTACCCACCAGCCAATATTGCGATCTTCAGCCCAATTGATCCATTGAATGGATTCCATAAATCCGCCCAAAAGGCTAGGCTTTAGGATGATATAAGCTGGCTTGATGCGATCTAACAACGCCTTTTTTTCTACATCTTGTTCGAGGCCAATGAGCTCTTCATCGAGTGCAATGGGGATCTTACTCGATTGACAAAGTTTATTCATAGCATTCCAATGACCTTTTTGAATCGGTTGTTCTATAGAATGAATATTAAACTCACTTAACTGATTTAATTTATCCAACGCATTTTGGGGCTCAAAAGCACCGTTAGCATCCAAGCGAATGATTATTTTGGACGAAATTTTTCGTAAATAGGACACCAACTTCAGTTCTTTTTCAAAATCTAAAGCCCCAATTTTTAACTTGACACAATCAAAACCCAAGGCCACTTTTTCCTGAATTTGATCTCGCATGAAGATTTCATCACCCATCCAAACCAAGCCATTGGTTTTAATCTGCATTTTATTTTGAAGAAAAGGTGAGTTAAACCATTGTCTCATACCCTGATGCATCAAATCTAAAAAGGCCATCTCCAAACCCATCCTAATGGCAGGAAACTGAAAAGCGAGTGTTTTGGCTAAAGCATAAACTTGGGCAGCCGAAGTGGGCGTTTTGTGATACGCTATTTCACTGACCAATTCTCTGAGTCTTCGAGGAATTTCATAGATCGAATCAGCCGACAAACCATGCAGTGGAGCTACCTCTCCGATACCTGATACACCTAAACTGCTGGTATCCCCAACTCGTAAAAACCAAACTTCCCTAGTTTTCATTGTTCCGCGACTTGTACCCGCAATAAATTTAAAATTTAAAGTATAGGGTTTATATTCGAGGCACAACATAATTCAAATGGACATTAAAGAAATTCATCCTAAAAATTTTGATTATCAATTACCCAAGGAGTCTATCGCTCAAGCGCCCTTGGAGGTTCGATCCAATTCAAAATTACTACATTATCGAAAGGGAAGCCTAGCCCATCATCAGTTTTCTGCCCTTCCTGCGTTGATAGAAACCAAGTCTTTGATCATTTTTAATGATACCAAGGTAATTCCTGCCCGAATGATTTTCCATAAAGCTTCGGGTGCCCGCATTGAAATTTTCTTGCTTGAGCCCTCAGCGCCTACAGTAATCATGGAAGAAATCATGTCTTCGAAAGGTAATTGTACCTGGGTATGCCTTATTGGTAATGCCAAAAAATGGGCCAATGATACTTTTTTAAGCATCACCGTTGATCAGATTCAATTAACAGCCAAAAGAATGTCTCAAGACACCGTTCTGTTCAGTTGGTCGCCCGAAAAGACTTGGTCTGAACTCCTCTTAGCATTGGGTAAAGTGCCGCTTCCTCCTTACATATCAAGAGCCCCGTCAAGCGCCGATCAGAACCGCTATCAAACCGTTTATTCCAAGCTTGAAGGCGCCGTTGCGGCACCCACCGCTGGACTGCATTTTACCAAAGAGGTACTCGATGAGTTGCGAAAAAAACATCAAGTCGATTACCTGACACTACATGTGTCCGCAGGTACTTTTCAGCCCATAAAAACGAATGCGGAGGAGCATCATATGCACCGCGAACAACTTCGCATTACCAGAAGCAATCTCATCTATTTGCTTGAAAACGAATCGGTCATTGCCGTAGGCACTACAAGCCTGAGAAGTTTAGAATCTCTGTATTGGTATGGGATCAAATTGATGAATGGGGATCCTGATTTTTTCATATCTAAACTATACCCTTACAAAAATCACAAATCATTACCTGACAAAAAAACTGCCCTCACTGCCGTACTCGAATATTTAGACAGCCGCTCAATGGGTGCAGTCATTGGTCACACAGAAATTTTTATATTCCCGGGCTATAAATTTAAAATAGTCAATAAAATGATTACCAACTTTCATATGCCTGGAACGACGTTAGTCATGCTCATTGCTGCATTCTGTGGCCCCAATTGGAAAAAAATTTACGAGGAAGCCCTAAAGCACGAATATAGATTTTTAAGCTATGGCGATAGTTCCTATCTTGAACCGGATTTAGAAAAATCTTCCCTCCCAGATTATACGATAACAAAAAAATAAAACCATTTGATTAAAGTACATAACCTAGCTGCCCTCCTCATTTTATCGATCTGCTCCTGCCAACAAATTGAAGAACAGCGCCTTCGCTTGAGCTCAAAGCATTTCAATAAAGGAATCGCAATAGCG
>CAJXAT010000180.1 GCA_913050055.1 uncultured Flammeovirgaceae bacterium
AAATGCCTCTTGGCTATTGAAAGACAACATTTTTGACTGTAATAAAGAATGCCAACCCAAAGACCCTAAACCTAATGCTCTATTTTCTTTTGCGAAGTTATACGCGCGCTCCATAAACAAGAAAGTCTGTCGGTCTTCTCGATCAGCCGAATCACGATACACATCCAACTTGTCCAAGAACTCGGTTATGACTGCATCAAGGAAGTGTACCATTGTTTCAATGGCATCTGTGTCTTTCCACTTGTCATAATGTAAAACATTAAGCGATGACAGCACACAAACAAACGACCAGTTTTCATTTGAAGGAAGCATGATCTCCGTGCAAAGATTACTTGCTAAGATTTTCAGGTCTTTTTCTTTATATACTTCAGGAGCCCCTTGATTTGCTTTATCGTTGAAAAAGATATACGGATATCCAATCTCTCCACGTCGCTGAATTACTTTCGCCCAAATCTCTCTTTTTTTGGCATCACCTGCAATCATATCTTCCATCCAGGCATCTGAAACAGTCACACCATGTGTCAATTCTTGTATAGGGTTCCCTTCTGTTCCTATATCCAAAAATTCATGGATATCATTGTGCTCAACAGGTAGATAAGGTGAAAAACGTCCTCTTCTCACTGATCCCTGACTCACAACATCCACCATCGTCTCGAAGAGTTGCATAATGTGAACAGCACCCGAAGCCTTCCCATTGTTTTTTACAGGAGCACCGCGATGACGTATGTTACCAAAGAAACCTGAGGTTCCTCCTCCTAACTTAGACATCATCCCTACCTCAGATTGGGTATATAATATGTTCCCCATATCATCGGACACATTTGACCCAAAGCAGCTAATGGGAAGCCCTCTCTCCTTTCCAAAATTGGACCATACCGGTGAAGCCAAAGAAAAGAATCCTTCAGACATATAATGGTAAAACTTATTCGCATAGCCCTCAATACCGAGAATATCTTCTGCACGTTCTGCGATTTCTCGAATCCGCTGCTCAGGAGAAATCCCTGGGGCCAAATAACCCGCCTCGAGGAAATTTCTACTATGATCCGTCAGCCATGAAAATGATTCTTTTTCCTTCTGAGCATCTAGGGTTTCACGTCTTGCTTTTAATAAAATCTCCGCATCTAGGTCCTTTTGTCCTTTCTGCACTTTATCTTCTGTATTCTGTATTTTTTTCTCCATATTAAAAAAGGTCGTCTGCGGTTATACTTTGTGTTCTTTTACTGTAATTGATTGATCTCTTGACAAAGAAATCACCGTGCTTTGTGCCAATAATCTCATCATTAAACCACTCCGTATCCTTTAATACCTCTTCATCAGTTTCAAAAACTTTAGCTACTCCTATACTCTCTAAAGATCGATTGAATCGGTCTTTTATAAATTCATTGATTTGACTTTTCGGTAAAAAGTCCAATTCACCTTGCTCAAAGATCCAATCAATGATGCCACTTTCTGCCTTAAAGGCCTTGCGACACATATCTTGAATACGCTCAGTGTAATCTGCATCAAACCAATCTGGATTCTCAGACTTGATGATCTTAATCAAATCAATTCCAAAGTCTCCATGAATCTGCTCTTCTTTTGATGTTGCCTCAACGACATTTGAAACCCCTTTGAGCATATTACGATGCTTGTTAAAGGCCATAATGATCAGGAATTGAGAAAACAATGATACATGCTCGATAAATAATGAGAAAAGCAATACAGACTCAGAGTATTCTTTAGCATCTTCACTTTTAGAGGCCGCTAAAGCAGTTTCTAAATACTGAACCCTCCTCATGATAACCGGCTTCTTTTTAAGTGTTTGAAACTCTTTATTTAAACCAAGAATTTCGAGAAGATGTGAATAAGCATCTGCGTGACGCACCTCACTTTCTCCAAAAGTGGCGCCTACTGAACCAACCTCTGGCTTTGGGATTTTTTGATAGATATCACCCCAGAAGCTTTTAACCGCTACTTCAATTTGCGAAATTGCCAGCATGGTGTTTTTAATGGCACTGCGCTCCTTATCGGTTAATTTCGTTTTAAAGTCTTGTATATCGCTAGTGAAATTAAATTCAGAGTGAATCCAATATGAATGACGTATTGCTGCGACATATTCATAAAGATCTGGATACTCATATGGCTTCAGGTTGATTCTCTTTTCAAAAATATTAGGCTTGCGTTTTTGCGCCTGTTCATTTCGATATAAAATATAACACTTGGCTACATCTAAAAATTGACTAAGCATCAATCTCTGCTCCACAACATCTTGTATCTCCTCAATACTTGGAATGTAATTAACGATTCTTCCGTTTCGTTCCGAAAGCACATCAAACACTTCCAACGATATATTGGTCGCGTCTTCTTTAGTTCCATTACCGCAAGACTGCATGGCATTGCATATCGCTTCAGTAATCTTATTTAAATCAAAAATCTCTTTGGTGTAATCTCTTTTTCTAACTTCTTTAAACATATCTCTCCTTATCTTTTATACTTATCACATGGTGATCATGACGATCCTCCAAACGAATCTAATTCTTATTTGAGGCTGTTTGAGAAATAATTCTAGTTGTTTTTAACATTAAAAGTTGATAACTTAATAATTAGTTTAAGTATCAGTAAGATACAGTTCAAAACCTCATTTTTTAAATAAGATGAATTGGGTTTATTCGCAAATATTGAATTTATTTGGTATAAATTTTGTAGGTTACGGTGAAAGTAAAGATGAACAATAGACGTTTTCATATTTTTTATCATTCTGATTTAATACTTTTTCTTAAGAAAACCGGGCATTAGAAGCTGTTATAAAAGAAATAGATCTCATTAAAATAGATGCCCATTGCGATGAATAAAAACAAAAATTAATTTATGAAGACAATCATCACACTTTTAATCACTGCCCTTTCAATAAGCTTATATGGACAAAAAAATATAGATATAGACGTCGATACTGAAAGATTGCTGAATGTTTATTATCCTGGTGACAAAACCATATGTAGTGACGTAATTGCCTTTTATGATTCAATAGCAAAAATGAGTGATACCTCAACTGTTGATTGGTTGTTTACTGAACAAGAGAAGCTTAGCGAGCGCTTAAACAGTAGTTTTGCAATCAATGAAAAAGAAGCTTTTTTAAAAGCTAAAAAATTTTATAAAAAAAATGTTAAATTAATTAGAGATCCCGACGTTCTTGATACATGGTTTTCTTCAGGTTTGTGGCCTTTTGCTACTTTAGGATGGCCAAAAA
>CAJXAT010000181.1 GCA_913050055.1 uncultured Flammeovirgaceae bacterium
AATAGTTGAGATTCGGACATTTAATAAATTTCTGCCATAATCATAATCAGTTCCAATGGCTCTGGTTACTATACATCTGTCATCGAAATTAACCTGAATCTTTTGATCAACATCACACAATCGATATGCACCTTCAACTTCAAAATTTTCATTTTCTTGCGTCGAAACAGTTGAAGCAATGAGTGAAATCTTAAATCTATTATTTGCTCTGTGAGTTAGATTTAAGCCTGTTTGATAAGTATCGTAATCTAAAGATTCAATTCCCATAAAATCAGTTTGCAATTTAAAATTTTGAGTAACTGAGCCAAATACAGTATTTTGAGATATTGGGATAGTTTGATATCGATTTCGACCATAAGATAATAGCCAATTTAACTTAGTTTTATTAATTAAAGAACTTGATTTTTGAGTTAAGTCAAAAGTAAAAAACCCTTGTATATCAGTATATTTTGGAAAATATTGACCAGACACTTCTAAAGTATTTAACAAATATCTGGCATCTTTATGCCTTATACCAATGGAGAATTTTGAACGCTGATTGTCAGAACTTCCCCCCAAATAGATTTTTCCTCCCAAAAGCCCTACCGAAGCACTGCCTTCAAAACCATCCGGTTCTTTATATTCTATATTTAAGCTACTGGACAACTTATCCCCATATTTTGGCTGCCACCCCCCTGCATAAAATGAGATGTCCTTTACAAAATCGGGATTGATAAAGCTCAATCCTTCTTGCCTACCCGTATTGGCCAAAAAAGGTCTATACACTTGAATCCCATTGACATAAACCAAATTTTCCTGGAAATTTCCTCCACGCACCGAGTAAGAGGAGGAAAGTTCATTATTGGATGATACGCCGGGTAAAGTCGACAATACTTTGCTGAAATCTCCAAAAGCAGAAGGCATGACAAGGACTGAATTGACATTTAACTTGATTTGATTTTGATCCATCTCTTGATACTTCTCAACAGTCTCAGAAATTTCTATTCTTTCCATCAAAATCTCCCTACTTACCAAAACAAATTTAATGTCTTGACTACTATTCTTCTTAACTATCAAGAAGTCATTACGCTGATAGGCAATATGCGTAATGATGATTTTTATTTGGTCAATACTGTCATTAATATTGAAATGGAAAATCCCAAAATCATCGCTATTAATTATTTTATTAAAATCTGGGAAAAATATCTCTGCTTGTGTAATGGCCTTACCCTCTTGAGAAGTAATATGACCATTAATGGTCCATTGAGCCCATAGACTGTGCCCCATCAATACCGTACAAAAAACCAAGAGTAACTTAAAAGAACTCAAAAGGTCAAGGATTCTTTAAAGACTCTATGGTTTGAGAAGGATTCATGGAATTAAAGACATAACTTCCTGCCACCAGCATATTTGCACCCGCCTTTACGAGCAAAGGTGAATTCTCACCGTTCACTCCACCATCTATTTCAATGATTATATTTTTTCCCGCCGCGTCTGCTAATTGTTTTATTTCTTTAACCTTGGCATAAGTATTGTCAATAAATTTTTGACCTCCAAAGCCAGGGTTTACTGACATGATGAGGATCAGATCCAGATCATTCATGACATTCTTTAATGCATCTATCGAAGTATGAGGATTCAAAGCGACGCCGGCAAGTGAGCCTAATTCTTTAATATGATGAAGGGTTTGTTTGAGGTCGTTACAGACCTCTGCATGAACCGTAATTATTTTGGCCCCACTATTTACACAGTCTTCCAAATAATTATCAGGGTTATTAATCATTAAATGAAAGTCTAAAGGCTTTTTAGCATGCTTATAAATCGCCTGAGTTACTGGAAATCCAAAAGATATATTAGGTACAAAATTACCGTCCATTATGTCAATATGAATATAGTCAGCTTGACTTTCATTGATCATATGCGTCGCTGCAGCTAGGTCACCAAAATCAGCAGCTAAAATAGAGGGTGAAATCAGGATTTCAGACATAATTAATACTTAATCAGTTTTATCTTTCTTGAAATATTATCAGATGATAGTATTAAAATATAAACACCCGCACGAATCATAGAAATATCCATTGAGATCACTCCTCCTGATTGTGCTGTTAAAACGTTCAGTTCACTCACATTATTTCCTTTGAAGTCCAATAATTTCATTTCAAGAGGGTAAATATCAATTTTTGAATCTATTTTAACAGAAATAGCATCGCCATAAATTGGATTTGGGTAAATAGAAATTCCATCTGAAGCAAATTCTGAGAGAGCCAACATCGTAGTATCTGTCTCAATCAAACTATCTTCAGCGGTTAAATAAATGGGGATACCAAAACCAAAATAATTATCAGGATCTTCAAAACGAGTACCTAAATGGCGTAAGTGATCAACAACTTCTAAATTAGTGAATTCAGGATGTGCTTGCCAAATTCCTGCTGAAAAACCAGCAATTAAGGGCGCAGAAAAGCTCGTACCATTAGCTTGAGAAATACTCCCGTTTGAGGTTAATAATGTAGTACCTTGTCCAAGTGCAACCAGATCAGGTTTAATTCGATCATCCACTGTAGGACCTTGGGAGCTAAAGGCTGAAATGTTGTAATCACTTTTGACACTTCCTACCGAGATATTATCTGGGCCGTCCGCCGGAGCAGTGATGTATCTCCATGAATCATTACCTTCATTACCGGCACTCGTGATGACTAAAAGACCTTTTTTTATGGCCAAATTTGATGCCCTCGTGATGATAGTTGTTTGACCATCCATATCCTCATAAGTATAGTCCATCGAAACATCAGAAAAGTCACTATAGCCTAATGAACTTGAAATGATATCAGCTCCGAGACTATCCGCATATTCGGCAGCTATAAGCCAATTGTACTCTTCGATTCTGTATTCAGAAGTAACGTCTTCAGTTACACACAAAATGAATGCTGCTTTCGGGGCTGTACCTATAAAGCCTTGATAATCACTTGCTATGGTTGACCAAACAGAGGTACCATGTCCACTGTATAAGAATGGATTTCCTCCATTTGTTACAAAATCTTTTGCAGCAATCAATCGATTTTCATTAAATACGCTTCTAAAAGGTTCAAACAAATTTGCGCCTAAAAAGCCCGCATCTAATACAGCGATAAGCATACCTTCACCTTGATACCCTTCCGCATGCATTTGATGGGCATTCATCATTGCCAGCTGTAATTCAGAAGATTCAAGTATTAAATTCAATTTTTCAATCCTTTCTAATTCTT
>CAJXAT010000182.1 GCA_913050055.1 uncultured Flammeovirgaceae bacterium
GCACCATACATCAACAGCTTTTTGGGAACGCAACCACGAATGACGCAAGTGCCTCCCGGCCTGTCACCCTCAATGACCGCCACCTTTGCGCCATGGCCAGCCGATATACGGGCAGCCCGGACGCCGCCGGAACCAGCACCAATCACAATCAGATCATAATCATATGTCACACGTCTTGCCCATGATAAACTAGTTTGAATGGCCGTACCACTGATACGGGAGCATACAATGGTGAACAATGGCCAGCGTTTTCACCTGGCCTTTGCACCTATCGCCTATACCTAGTCAGCATGTCAGGAATTACAACAAAAACCCTTAGACGGCACTCTCAGCAATCTCAGATCAGGCGAGCGTCGAGTCGTCGAGGTAGTCAACAAGGACCACCTCGGCAAGGTGGGCGAAATTTGTCAGCGAGCGGGCCATCTGTTCCTTGGACACCTCCTCCAGATCAACATAGCGGTAGATCGTTACCGACGCCTCACCAGAACAGACACCAAAGGGCTCATGCGCTGTTGCAATCGTATCCTCAAGGAGAAGCATTGTGAGGAAAGACACACGCAAAGGGCCACTGCCGTCGCGCGCCATGATCGAGAAAATAACTCACCGTCTGTTGTCATCGAGCAGTTCAAGCTGAACGATAGGACCATCATCCGATCCCGCCCTCCATCTGCGCTTTACCAACTCCGATACCTTAAATGGTAGCGAGGCCTGCGGGGCGTCAACCAATTGTTTCATCATTTCCTTGATTCGTGCATGCATGTCCCAGATCCATTCGCATCAGCCCCCACGAGGGCTAATGTCCCGTCATTTGTTTCCCGCCACCACCACCATGATGCCAACAGAAGAAGAATCAGCTCACACAAACTTTAACTCATGTTAACCATTGGTTAACAACTATATCAAGAAACCGTTTACAAAAACTCTACTGACGGATAGGCCCTTCGTCTGATCTCCGTTGGAAAGCGCCACCCCGAGCATAACCAAACCAAGCCAGTCCACAGACTAAACCAGAGACTAACAATAGGACACTCTGGTCAACCCAAAACAGCCAAATATTCGCTTGGCACCTGCCCTATGCGCTTGAAATTCGTTGTCGTGATGCCGGCCAAACCCTATGCTGCAAAAATGCTCTTTATTTAATTCTCCTATTGTTGCACCATGAGCACATGACACATCATCTGCAAAAATCTCAAGTTCAGGTTTAGAATTTGATTCAGCAAGCTTTGATAATAAGAGCGCTCTACTCATTTGTTGACCGTCAGTTTTTTGAGCTTGTGGAGCAACTTTTATACCCCCTTGATAAACACCTACAGAACTGTCATCAAGAATACCACGAATTATTTGTTTAGATGAAGTATTTTCAGCATTGTGATTTACACAAGCTGTAATATCTTTATGCTGCTTTTCTCGACCAAAATATATACCTGTTAAATTGAAAGAACTATAATCTCCATTCAGGTTTATATTAATGTCACTTCTGGACAAATTTACACCTTGTTGAGTTAAAACCATATCAAGTTTTGAATTTCTCTTTAAATTAGCATCCATCATTCCAACAAAATTTGATTTGATTAAAGATTTAGCTTTGTTAGTAATATTGAGCCCAAAAGCAACATTTGCACCTTCTCTAATATCAAAAGTCAATAATGGTGTACATAAAGAATTTGAAGAAAGGGTAAAATCAAACTGAAGGTTTGCGTTAACATTTTTACCAACTTTTATAATAATAATTGAACTTGACCAAATACCATTTTCAACAAAATTTGAAATATCTATGACCTCTTTGGAAAAAAAATTCTCTGGAAGGGTAATCTCAAAAGCATTATCAAAGTTTGAAAAAACAACTCTAGACATTTCATTTGACTTAAAATAATTGGTTTGTAATAAATTCAAATTTTCAGACTTAATTTCATTTAAAACCTCATTTTTCAAGGAGGAAGTAATGTTATAATCTGATTTTACGCTTAAATCGGTGTAACCTTTAATAAATTTGTTTAAGGGTGTCATTTTCCAGGGCTCTAACTTTGAACTAGGCCAACCATTTTCTAAAAATTTTTCTTTATAAGTAAAACAAAAATCTAAAATTGATTTTGATGGGTTAATATCAATTTTCATCGATAAATCTCTTATAACCCTCTTTTTCAACAACTTTCGCTAATTCGGGACCACCAGATTCTAAAATTTTACCTTTAACCATTATATGAACGAAATCTGGAATGATATGATCCAAAAGTCTCTGATAATGGGTTATTACAAGCATTCCCCTATCTTTACTTTTAAGCTCAGTAACACCATTACCGACAATCCTCAAAGCATCTACATCTAACCCAGAATCAGTTTCATCAAGTATAGCAATAGATGGGTTAAGCAAAGACATTTGCAATATTTCAAATCTTTTCTTTTCACCACCAGAAAACCCCACATTAACAAACCTTTTAAGCATGTCTTGTGATATTTCTAAATTTGCAGCTTTTTCTCTGATCAATTTGACTATCTCAATACCTTCTAACTCAGGTAAATTATTTGCTAATCTAGATGAGTTTATAATAGTTCTTAGAAAAGTCATTCCAGTAACACCTGGTAATTCAATAGGATATTGAAAAGCTAAAAACATACCTAATTTAGACCTTTCATCAGCCTCAAGACCACTAATATTTTTACTTTTTAAATGAATGCTTCCTTCTGTAACATCATAATCATCTTTACCTGATAAAACATATGATAAGGTAGACTTTCCAGAACCATTAGGTCCCATTATAGCGTGTGTTTCTCCAGCATTAATTTCTAATGAGAAGCCATTCAATATTTTTTCTTCACCAATAGAAGCATGAAGGTTATCAATTTTTAAAAGATTCATAATATATGTTTTACTAAACTCATTATCCAACACTTCCTTCTAAGCTAATTCCAACTAATTTTTGAGCTTCAACAGAAAATTCCATAGGTAATTCCTTCATAACCTCTTTACAAAATCCATTAACTATTAAAGACACGGCCTCTTCTTCAGAAAGTCCTCTTGAAAGACAATAAAATAATTGATCTTCACTAATTTTACTTGTAGTTGCTTCATGTTCAATATTGGATGAAGGGTTTTTTGAAGTAATATAAGGAACAGTATGGGCACCACATTTA
>CAJXAT010000183.1 GCA_913050055.1 uncultured Flammeovirgaceae bacterium
TCTTTCCAATCAATCCGACCCTGTTTGTCGTAGCCAACATAGGTGGTGATTCCAATCGATTCCTGCCAAGGCAAGTCATTCGAGTGGTGTTCCATTCGACTGCGAATGACCAACGGGCGCAACTCATCTGGAATCTGAGACCCACAACCAAACTGTGTTCGCAAAGTGTCCGGTATGCGCATGCCCATACACGCAATCAATTTATTGATCGCGCCCGTCGCACCGGAGCCTGAAAAGACCACTGCATCATCCGAATTGGCATTCAATGCCTTGCGAACCTTCTCGTGTGCCTCACGGTACAGAGTGGTCATGTAGCAACCCGTGTAGCTGGCCTCTGTATGCGTGTTGGCCATGTACGGAAGCACTTGGTCACGGATCAGATCTTCGATGGGTGCAAAGGGGAGACCAGACGCCGTTTGATCAAAGTAGCGCTTTTGTCGCAGTCCTTTTGGGGTCGGAATTTGGGCTGTGCGTCCAATGATGCCCTCTCTCACCCAAGCCAAAACTTCATCGGTTCGTACATCCAGTGGTTTCGACATTTGGCCCTCCCAGTACTTCAACCATAGCGCTTACTTGATTGGTTTGTGTGGCCAAATTGTGCGTTTACGGTATGAGACAGTATGGCGATACTTCCTTTGGTCAGTTTGTTAGCGATGTAGTATTCCTCCGTAAGGCATTGTCCAGATTCATAGAAACCAACACTATCAGGACCATGTTTTTTAATAATCGATTTAAAACCTATAATTCATTCCTCTTGATCGTTGCGTGCTTTATTCGGCATCAGGTTGTAGCTTAGCGATTATTTAGCGATTATTTGCATACCTATGCTATACCTTGCAACAATACATTGCAATAGTGAGACTCAACTAAATCCTAGTAGTACCAACTCATAAGCTATAGCCTCACTTGTTTCTTGTGGGTACTGTCGCAAATTGCGTACTGGGTGCTTTGGGAGCACTAGGTCGCAGGTTCGAATCCTGTCGCCACGATAGTTATAGCAATAGATCTCAGCAATACCAAAAAGTGAGTCTCAAAAATCCGTAGAAAATTCCGTAGATATTTATGGAAATTAACAAAAACTTCTACGCAAGCTTATGTTATGTGTGCTTTTATTTGTTGAAATCATTTCTAATAGATATCTTGACTCATTCAATGAATATCATATTTTAAGTGAGAAACTAACGACAAAATTCATTTTCTAGTATTAAGTGTGATTTTTTTTAAAATATTTTTTAGCATTACATATCGAATACTAAACTTACTCATTTGTAAGTTGTTTTTCTCTCGAAATTTTATAACACAATTAAAAGAATTTATGTTATAAATTAAAAAAAAATTAGTTTAATGAGATTCGATCCTTTTAAGACTGCAACTAGTGTTTTTAATATCGCAAAAAGCATTTCCACCTTTCAAGTAATTCTAAATGAGACATCGGGCGATCCTCATCTACTTCAAAATGTTTTTAAAATGGAAGAGGCACTTGATGGGACTCCTCATGGAAAGAAATCTATTCAATTTCAAATGGAAAATGAAGATCTGAGGAAATTATGGGAAGAGAGATGGATGCCTGAAAGAATTGATTTAAATAAATTAAAAATTTTACCTGAGGGGTCATTGGGAAGATTATATGCAGAAAACCTAATTCGACAGGGTTTCTCTCCAGACGCTCTTTTAGATTTAGATCCCTATCCGATAACTAATCAGAAAGAGTTTTTAATTCATCGTACCTGGCAAGTACACGATTTAGCTCATGCACTTTTAGGTTTCGATGGGAATAGTGAAGGTGAGTTGGGACTTCAGGCCTTTGAATATTCACAAACTCAGTCACCTCATCATTTATTTATGATATTCGGAGTACTATTTAGATTTAATGGATTATTTGATGGCGGACTTGATTTTCATCAATCTTTACTCTCAATAGCGAGAGGATTTAATCTAGGAGTACAAGCCAAAAAGATGCTTAATTCGGTTAAATTAGAAGAACAAATGCACAGACCAATAAATGATTTAAGGACAGAATTAGGTTTACCTACTAAAGAAAATACTTCTCAGAAATATATAGAAGCTAGTTTTTACGATTTCTAACTGGAAATTTTAATTTTGCAATAATAGCCTCTTAAACTTGCAGTCATTAAAAATATTGCATAGTAAATTTTGTCTTGATTAAGAAACAAAATTAATTAAAAAAGATTTCTATGAATAATTTTAAAACATAGCTCAAACCAAATATTTCTATTTTTTTGAGTAAATCAATAAAATGTCAATAATGAAAAATACTAAATACACAAAATCTCTAAAAGGTAAAAAACAAAACAAAACAATTTGTAATTTTAATATATTTCAAGGAAGTGGACATCCTTTTGGGGCAACCGTTTCTGAGGGAGGGGTAAACTTTTCTGTTTACAGTCAAAATGCGACTTCAGTTGAATTGTTGATTTTTAAAAATCCTGATGATTTAGATCCAATAGCTTCAATAAAGCTTGATCCCACAGATAACCATAGTTTTTACATGTGGCATATATTTGTAGAGGGTGTAAAGCCAGGTATGGGGTATGGATATAGAGTTGATGGTCCTAATGAAATATTTAATGGTCATAGATTTGATAAAGAGAAAGTTCTTATAGATCCATATTCAAAAGGTAACACCCTATCGTTGTGGGATAGAGGAGCCGCATGTCGACCAGGTGATAACTTACATTGCAGCATGAGAAGTATAGTAATTGACCATAGTCTTTATGACTGGGAAGGGGACGAGCCTCTCAAAACACCAATGTTTGAAACCATTGTTTATGAAATGCATTTAGCGGGCTTTACGAAAAGCCCCACCAGCAAAACAAAGAGCCCAGGCACTTTCAAAGGTCTAATCGAAAAAATACCTTATCTTAAAAGTTTGGGAATAACCGCTGTTGAGCTTTTACCATGTTTTAGTTTTGATCATAAAGATGTTTTTGGAATTAATGATGGCACCAAATTAGTGAATTATTGGGGATACAGCACGATGGGTTATTTTGCCCCTCATCAAGCTTATTGCACCTCTGAAAACTCTGGATCACATCTAGATGAATTTAGAGATATGGTCAAAGCATTACACAAAGCAGGAATTGAAGTAATTTTAGATGTGGTTTT
>CAJXAT010000184.1 GCA_913050055.1 uncultured Flammeovirgaceae bacterium
CATTACCATTATATATTCTATTTTTCACCACTTTATTATTTGTTTCCTGTACTGAAGATCCGGAGGTGAATCCTAAAAATGTATCATCCGATGATACTTCTGAGAATACATTAGGTAGTTTTTCATCTGGAATTTTTGTCATCAATGAGGGAAATTTTTTATCTAACGATGGATCCATATCTTTTATTGACTCAGAAGGCGTGGTACAAAATAACATTTTTTCTGAAAATAATGCATCACTGCCATTGGGTGACGTAGTTCAATCCATGTACCTCAGGGATACAACGGCTTTCATATTGGTAAATAACAGTAATAAAATAGAGGTTGTTGATGGTGATGAAATGACGGTGTTACATACCATTTCAGAAGTCGCTCTACCTAGGTATATGGTCAGCGAGGGGGATTATGGCTATATTTCGGAGTGGGTAAGTTTTTCAGATCGGGGTCGTATTTCCATTTTGGATTTAAATACCTATGAGATTTTAGATACGATTAACGTGGGGTTTGGAGCAGAGGCATTGGCCATTAGAGACAACAAACTCTATGTAAGCAATAATTTTGAGAGGACCTTGAGTATAATGGATTTGAATACTCGGGAAATCATTCAAACGATTACTGTAGGCACATCACCTGCAGCTATGATCATAGACCAAAATGGGGATCTTTGGATCCTTTGCAGTGGGGGGTACAATGCGGATTTCACTCTTGCAAACAACGGCTCATTGGTACGAATTGATTCAAATGATGAAGTAATACAGGAAATTTCATTAGGAATGAATGTCAGTGGTAGAATGGCCGCCAATGTCGATTTATCTATCCTTTATTTTTATAGTGGCAACACGGTATACAGTTACGGTATAGGAGACCAAAGCTACGATACATTCATTGAGAATACTTCTGCCATTGCTTTTTATGGAATAGGGGTAGCTCCAGATGGAGATGTTTACATAGGTGATTCCAAGGGATTTCAATCGATAGGAAGTATCTATGTCTATGATCAAATGGGCAGTAAAAAAGAAGAATTTGAGGTAGGAAGAGGGCCGAATGGTTTTATATTTACATCTGAGTGAGCTATCATTGAAAAGCATATTTTAATAGGGTTTCAATACCGGATTTCACTGATTGTTTGCCTTTCTTAATGGCTTGTTCTATTTCCTTTTTTTTGCCAGATAATTTGGGATCTTGGAACACATGTTTAAGCAGCTGGTTGGAAAGGCCTTCACGAAACCATTGTAGATTTTGATGCTTTCTATTGGTATAAAAATAATCATTGGTCTTCGTGAGGCTGATATATTCGTCTATGTAGTTCCAAACCTGTTCTAAGTTCGTAGGTTGGTGTGATGAAATGGTTTCAACAGGGACTTTCCAGTGGTTTATATTCTTGGGAAAATAATGAAGGGCTTGTTCAAAGACTATTTTGGTACGGAGGCTCTCTTCAATATTTTCTCCATCGCTTTTGTTTACCAATATCATATCAGCAAGTTCCATTAAACCTCTTTTGATGCCTTGTAATTCATCCCCGGTACCTGAGATCATCAATAGCAATAGAAAATCACTCAAATCTTTTACCGCCACTTCGGATTGGCCTGCACCAACGGTTTCAATTAAAATTACATCAAATCCTGCCGCTTCACACAAGAGCATGTTTTCCTGTGTTTTCTCGGAGATTCCGCCAAGGTGTCCACGGGTAGGACTTGGTCTGATGTATGCATTTCTATTTTGCGAAAGTTCATTCATTCGTGTTTTATCTCCCAAAATACTACCCTGATTTAAGGTGCTGGTGGGATCGATAGTTAATACGGCTATTTTATGACCTTTTTTGATCAGAAATAAACCAAAAGCTTCTATAAAAGTGCTTTTTCCGACACCTGGGATCCCCGTAACTCCAATCCTCAAGGATGCTCCCGTATGACTCAAAATGGAATCTATTAATTGGGTTGCCGATCGTCGATCTTCTGGTAGTTGACTTTCACATAGGGTAATGGCCTGACTCAAAATCAATCGATCTCCAGTGATGATTCCTGATTTTAATTCGTCTAGTGTAAGATTTTTTTTCGCTAATGACATAGCTTATGATACCTGAGGCTTCATAAATTCAATTTATGCTCACTAATTTAGGTCATTTGCGCTTTTGAATATCCTATGACTTAAATTATAATTTAAAGCGATCACGTGGGTGTTTCAGCAACTATTCAAATCTTCATTGAGCCCACTGCATTAGGTAATAGATCTACGCAGAGATTTTAGGCTATAGAATATATTCGCTCAAATCTTTATTTTTAATGATGCCTGTTAATTTCTCATCAACAAGGGCTTTATCGATTAAAATTTTTGAGTGGGCTCCGATGGTATCGGGGATGTCAAATAAGATATCGTTGAGGAGTTTACTCATGATCGTTTGTAAACGACGTGCTCCTATATTTTCCATTTCTTCATTGATAGTAAAAGCTTTCTCTGCAATTTCTTCAAGCGCATCATCACTGAATTCGATGGATACATTTTCGGCCTCGATTAAGGCGATATATTGCTTGGTCAATGCATTTTTGGGTTCTTTTAAAATCTTTAAAAAATCTCCTTTGGTAAGATTATTCAATTCAACTCGAATTGGAAACCTTCCTTGTAATTCAGGAATCATATCGGAGGGCTTGCTAAAATGAAAGGCACCTGCAGCAATGAACAAGACATGGTCTGTCTGAATAACGCCGTATTTGGTAGTTACACTACTCCCTTCAACAATAGGTAAAAGATCTCTTTGGACACCTTCTCTACTAACATCGGGTCCAGATTTTCCACTGCGGCCACCTGCGATTTTATCAATCTCATCAATAAAAATAATGCCTGTATTACTCGCTTTATATAGTGCCTCTTCTTTGACTTCGTCCATATCAATCAGTCTTTGACTTTCATCTTCAAGTAATAATCTTTTGGCTTCTGAGATGGTCACTTTTCTTTTTTTGGACTTCTTAGGCATCATATTACTGAGCATATCTTGCATGTTAATCATTGAAGATTCATCAATCATACCTCCTCCAATCATACCCATATTTGCGGAATTTGGAACTTTAATATCAATCTCTATTTTTCTATCGTCTAACGTTCCTTTTTGAATTTTTTCACG
>CAJXAT010000185.1 GCA_913050055.1 uncultured Flammeovirgaceae bacterium
ACGTTACCATCGCGGGCGAGTCCTCGGGCGCAACGCTGGTTCTGACCTTATTAGCGACGCCGTCAGCAGACGGTCTATACCACAAAGCCATCGCCAACAGCCCCACTTGCGCGTATATGCGGGCAACAGATCCAACACCAAAATGGGCGGCAAAACTCAATATTGAAAGGTCTGCGTTCGCGGACACATTACTGGCAATGTCCGCACAGGAAATAATCGATCTAGGATGGCGTTACCGCGTTGACGTCGATGGAACCGTTGTCACACGTACGACCTACGAGGCCATTACCGACCGCGGCGCGAATGGGGTACCGCTTTTGATCGGTTCAAATTTGAACGAAGGCACCCTCTACACCCAAGGGCGCGATGACCCACAAGAGCACTATCCTCACTTGAACGCGTCACTTGTGCAGGAAATGCTCTGTGGAGGGGACCCAACCCACTATTTGAACCGCTTAAAAGAGGGTTTTGATCTAGGTCTATAGTGATTTGTTCTGGAAATCCACCTGAATATATTTCTGCTTCATGGAGAGCAGTTGTTGTAGTGTTATAGTAGACAGGGGATCCAGGAGCCCCTAGGTTTCTGCGGGAAAATTCAACTCCATTTAAGTAAGCAACATATCCGTCATCATAATCAAGATGGAATAATGCCTTAGAAATTATAGAAGCATCATCAATCCAAAAATCTTTTCTAACATATACGGATATAACTTGTGAAATATTTGTATTGTCATCGTTGTCACCATATCCAAACCCACTATTACCCGTTGACCATGAACTTATATTTGTATTTGGATCTTGCCAGTTTGAAATAGGGGCGCTGTTCGCCGGGAAAAAAGACCATTCGTCTCCCCAATCTATAATTGCATTCCAGCTATGTATAATGTCAGTACGGTTTTTTTCCGATGCAAATACTACAAGAAATTCATCTGGGTTAATGTTCATATCAGGAAAAACCCATTTGTGAAAGTCTTCAGCATTATCGCTCAGCCCAAAATTTGAAAGGTTAAGTGGCTCTGAACCATAGTTATAAATTTCAATCCAGTCTGGTGTCTCACCATCTTCATCATATAGATTGTCACCATTGCTAGATACTATTTCATTTAATTGGACTGCCTGCCCAAGACTAAATGAAATGTGAAAGATAATTAGTAAGATTGTGTATCTCATAACATCAAAAATTAAAAGTTTATAGGCTTACATGTTATTTTAATTATAATGAAAATTTTGATTCTAAAATGAAATTTATTGATTTAATTATATTATTTATTTTTCTAGCAAATAATGTGATATACTCACAACCTATTATTATAAATGAGTTTTTAGCATCGAATGTCAGAGATACCCCAGAAATGCAAGATTTTGATGATTACACTGATTGGGTCGAGCTATATAATTCATCGAATGAACAAGTTGCGCTTGACGAAGTTTTTCTTACAGATGATTTTGATAATCCTATAAAATGGAAAATTCCAAATGGTACATTAATTGACTCTGAAGGGTACTTAGTTATCTGGGCAGATGATTATAATGAAGGCCCTGATCATATATATACCAGACCTTACTGGCCATGGGATCAATTTGTAACTCAAAATTTTCATACCAATTTTAAACTAAATAAAAATGGAGAAGAAATAGGTTTATTCAAGGCTGAAGAATCTGGAACGATTATGTTAGTTGAAGAAGGGGCCTTATGGAAGTATCTTGATAATGGCACCAATCAGGGGTTTGAATGGTTTGAAGCGAGTTATAATGATGAAGATTGGAATTCTGGATATGCAGAATTGGGGTATGGTGATGGTGACGAAATAACAATTGTAGGATATGGGGATAATGAAGATAATAAATATACTACAACATATTTTAGACATATGTTTGTTGCTACTGATACGGAGAATCTTCAGAGTCTAAATGTAAGGTTAAAAAGAGATGATGGCGCAGTAGTATACCTAAATGGTAATGAAATTATTAGGGATAATATGCCAACAGGTTCAATCTACTATGATACTTTTGCAACTGATTATGTAGGCTCAGATGAAGAGGATGACTTTTTTAGTTGGTTCCTATCTAGTGATTTACTTCAGAACGGGGAGAATTTCATCGCTGTTGAGATTCATCAGGTCAGCGAATCCAGTTCTGATATAAGTTTTGATTTAGAATTAATTGGAATCTCATATTCTAACATTGTTTTAATGGATTCCATTTCTTTTATTGACCAGATATCAGATGTTTCTTATGGAAGAACAAACAATGAATCGGGCTGGTCTTTTTTTGGTGAACCAACTCCTGGGATGCCAAACAATACTTCTGCAAGTACAACTGTGGAGGTCTCTAGCGATGTAGAGTTTTCTGTTAGTCCTGGATTTTATGAATCACCACAAATGATTGAGTTATTTTCTGAGGACCCGATCTTTTACACTCTTGATGGAACCAAACCGGGATCAAATGACCTTCTTTACATTGATCCCATTCCTATTATGAATACGACTGTATTAAAGGTCCGGTCTATGGGATTGAATAAATTTCCAAGCGAAGTGTTAGCATCAACTTATTTTATTTCTGAGCAGAATTATTTACCTACTATTTCTCTGTCAGCAAAGCCTGAAACACTTTGGGATGAGGATATAGGGATTTATGAGAATGAGTATAAGCAAAGAGAAATACCTGTAACGATTGAGTATTTTACCCCTGAAAATAATTACCAGTTTACGGTCAGTGCTGGTGCAAGGCTCGGAGGAGAAAATATTTGGACTAAGCCTCAGAAGCCTTTCACAATTTATACTAGAAATCGTTTTGGCCAAGACTTTATTACTTACCCATTATTTAAAAATAAACCAATTGCTAATTTTTCTAGAATAGTGTTTCGTAATGGAGGGGATGACTGGGAAGAAACATTGATAAGAGACCCTATGACAGAAAGTTTAGTCGCTGGGATGATGGAGTGTGGCTATATGGCTTATTCTCCTTCTTCACTCTTTTTAAATGGGGAGTACTGGGGCATACATAATCTTCGCGAAAAATTCGATACTCAATATTTTTCGGAAAATT
>CAJXAT010000186.1 GCA_913050055.1 uncultured Flammeovirgaceae bacterium
AGACAGCGAGGCAGCTACGGCCTTTTCGGTTACGGATACGGATACGGATACGGTTACGGTTACGGTTACGGATACGGAAACGGCTACGGTGCGATATATAGGTACGTGACGTAGGTAGAAAGGTGTACTGTTATAGGTAGGTATATATACACACACACACCCCTACGATGTCTGAGAAAGAAGCGATTACATTATTAAATAAGTTAAGGAGGTTGCCGGAAAATAAAAACTGTGCAGCATGTAGAGAGGTTTGTGAGAATCCAATGGGTTTCCCAAGTGTTTGTGTTAAATTTAAAACGTTTGTATGTTCTAAATGCAAAAGTTCACATCAAAGTTTTTCGCATCGTGTCAAACATTACAGCATGAGTACATTTACACTGGATGAAGTAAAAAGTTTCGAAGATGAAAATGGCGGTGGAAACGCATATGCAAGGCGTACATATTTTGCCAAGTTGAAGACGGAGTCCAGCCAATGGCCTTGTGATGGTGATACTCTAGATATTTATAAAGATTTTATCAAAAAGGCATACATTGATAAACGCTGGATGAAAAAAGGGAGTGGCTCATCTCCTAAGAAAGAGAAAAAAAAGAAGAAAAGAGATAAGAAACACAAAAAATCTTCTCGTAAAAACAGTTTTGGCGACAGTAGCAATAATGATGGTGGTGATGATGATTTTTTTAACGAAATTGCAGCTGCAAATAACGATGGACAAGATGACTTATTTAGTGGTGGTGGAGGAGGAGGAGGAAACAAACAATTTTCTCCACCAACTGCATTAAGTGGGGATGAAGACGATTTTTTTGGCGGTAGTAGCAATAATAATTCCAGTGGTGGCGGTAATAGCAACAATGCTAGTAATATGGATGACTTGTGGGGTAATGGAAGTAATACAAGTAATAATATTTTACTTCGGCTTGCGAAAAATTATCAGCTCTTAGTTATCATTTCTTTCTTCTTTATGTTCATAGTAGGCATTTACGGTGTTCAATTATTAAAAGTTGAAAATAGTTTCGTAGACTATTTCAAGAAAGATACAGAAATTTATAAGGGGATGAAAAAGATTGATCAAAAGCTTGGTGGCACAACACCTCTAGACATAATAATTCAATTTAATTCAGACGATTATAATAATATTGATGAAATAGATGAAGATTTTTTAGACTTTGAGATTGATTACAATCCTGAAGACTACTGGTTTACAAAAGAAAAAATTAATATTGTTAAAGGTATTCATGATCATTTAAATAGCTATCCATTTTCAGGAAAAATTTTATCACTTGCTTCACTAGTCCGAACAGCCGAACAATTAAATAATAATAAAGAGTTTGATGCTCTCGAGCTTGGAATACTATATAAAAAGTTACCTTCAGATTTAAAAGACCAAATTCTGAGCCCTTACCTATCTATTGAAAAAAACCAAGCTCGTATTTCAATGAGAATAATTGATACTCATGAAGAATTAAGACGCAATGAATTTATCAAAAACTTAACTATGTATATCAATGAAAATTTTAATTCTGACGCATACCAAGTATCTATTTCTGGCATCTTAATCCTATACAATAATATGCTTCAGAGCTTGTTTGACTCACAAATAAAGTCTCTATTAATAGTAATGGTTGGTATATTTTTTATGTTATCGGTTTTATTCAGATCTCTTCAGATTGCCTTAGTCACTATTGTACCCAATATCATTGCCTGCTTTACAATTTTAGGAACAATGGGTCTGTTAAATATTCCATTAGACCTTATGACTATCACAATTGCATCAATAACAATTGGAATTGCTGTTGATAATTGTATTCACTATGTTTATCGCTATAAAGAGTATTACAATCAAACTAAGAATCACCTTGAAACTATTGCTCTTTGTCAAAATACTGTTGGAAGAGCAATACAAAATACTTCATTTACGATAATCGCAGGATTTTCAATACTAATATTTTCAAACTTTTACCCAACTATTTATTTTGGAATATTTACTGCAATGGCAATGTTCATAGCTCTATTAGGAAGCTTGACCTTGCTCCCCACCCTTTTAAAATATATTAAGGTTTAGAAATGTTTGATATTAATTTTGGAGATCTAATAAATTTTTTTGATTTATCAGTATTAATCATATTGTTTATTTCATGTTTTTTTGCCTTCAAAAATGGACTCATCAAAAGTATTTTTAACTTAGGAAAATGGATTGCTATTATTATTCTTATAAAGCTCAGCTTTAATATATTGCGCCCACATGTTGATGAATATATTCAAAATTCAACCATTGCTGACATTTGTATCTTTTTATCTGTTTTAATTTGCTCATATATTTTACTCTCAACATTTAATCGAATAATGATTGGTATTATTCAGCCGAGTAAATCAGGGTTTGCGGACTATATGTTTGGATCGATATTTGGCCTAATAAGAGGATATATTATAGTTGTGCTTATTTTTTCATCGATAAATGCTTCTTTTCCCTATTCATCCTGGCCTAAATTTGCTCAAAAAGGAACACTGATCGAAATAATCAAATATGGAGATGAGTTTTTAAATACAATACCTCAGAGAATTGAAGATGCAGGCAAATACATTGCCTAAAAATGAGAGAAAAGTTGGAATAATAACTGGCGCCTCTTCAGGAATTGGATACAGTTTAGCCTTAAAACTTTCTGAACGATTTGACCATTTATAACGGTCAGCGTTTCGGTTTCACCAGCTACTGTTGCCTCAAGACTACCGTTCAGCAACGAGAATACCCATGAGTTAGAGCTGTCTACACCTGAGAGGGTGGCATTTGTCGCGTTAAAGACCAGATCGTATGACCCATCAGGTGCCGAATATCCAACCTCATCGATTTGCCCGCTAACTTGGCCAGAGCTGACGGCAAAGTTGCCCAAGATCGTTAATTGACCATCAGTTGCACTGGAATACTCGAGCTTCGTGTACGTACCTGTCGTGTAATAATTAGCAATATCAACCGAACCGTTGCTTTGGTTTACGGTGCCATCAGCCGCAATCTGGACATCTTCCCTCGGCAAGAAGCGATTATCCGATGC
>CAJXAT010000187.1 GCA_913050055.1 uncultured Flammeovirgaceae bacterium
TAAGTGTCAAGTTGATTTAGTTCCACTAGAGTAGACCTCAAGCAATGCTTGATGTTTTAGTCGTAGGAGCTGGACCAAGCGGTTCTAGAACTGCTTGGAACTTTGCGAAAGAAGGCTATGAAGTAGTTCTAATAGATAGAGCTGAAGTAATTGGAGAGCCATGTCAATGCGCAGGTTTGATAACACCTAGAACTTTTGAGTATCTTGGCTATGAGCGTCCAATATTGCAAGAAATGGATGGTGCTAGGCTCTGGGGTCCCAAAGATTCATACTTAGATTTCCAAGCTTCTGAAACCAAAGCACTAGTTATTGACAGGCCAGATTTAGATCGTTCTATAGCTAATAAGGCATTAGAAGCAGGGACTGAAGTCCTTCATGGCCATACATATTTGGGCCACGAGAAAGTAAATGGCGGTATCAGAGCTAAGTTAAGAAATAAAACTAAAAAATTTACTATTGATGTCAAATTATTGGTTGGTGCTGACGGCCCTTTGTCTAGGGTAGCTAAAAATGCAGGAATAAGTGGAAAAAGAGAGATATTGAGAGCATTTGGCGCAGATGTTAGGGGATACAAAGGTAAAGATACTCATGTAGATCTTTTTGTTGGCTCAGAGTTGGCTCCACGTTTCTTTGGCTGGGGAATACCTACAGGTCCTAATGAAGGTCGCATTGGTATAGCTACTACTTTACCACACAAGCCAATGCCTTTCTTCAGGGATTATTTTTTGAAAGGAGCGCCCTCAAAACTACTTGGCGGAGCTAAAATTATTAATTTGATAAGTGGTCTTATTCCATTTGGAACTGCTAATCCCAGTTATACAGATAATGTCATACTAACAGGAGATGCAGCAGGAATGGCAAAGCCCACATCAGGCGGTGGAATTTATTCAGGTTTAATTTCAGCAGATGCAGCTTTTGAAGTAGCATCAAAGGCCATCGATTCAGGTAATTTAAGTTCGGCAAATTTAAGTGAATATCAGGCATTGTTGTCAAATAGAATAGGTGGAGAATTGATTAAGGGAAGTTATCTCAGGAAAGCTTTTTTAAGTTTAAATGACGATCAGTTAGCTGAAATAATATCGATTTTAAGTGAGCCGAATGTAAAAGAGACCATTGAAAAGACTGGAGATCTAGATTATGCTTCTTTGGCTGCTTTTTCAGTACTTAAAACGCAGCCAAAATTGATTAAATTTGCCCCTCATCTTTTGAAGCCATTTATTTAATTCTGGATAAGTTTCTTCTTCCTCTAGGTAAAAAATCACGGAAAGTCCAGCAAACACTACAGTAAGTGTAATTAAGATGTAAAGGGGCCATTTTGGTATTGGTTTCTTAATTCCGAACGATGAATCTGGAATTATTCCATCAACATTTAACGAGTCAAGATTAATATTTCCAGGATATTCATCAGTGAGGTTAGTAGTGGCGTTGGTCCATTGCTCCATATCCCAGAAGCCTCTTGATTGAAGAGTTCTGTCAGTCTCATTCAGCTGATAATTCATTGAAAATCTGACAAAATAGGTTCCTTCAATAGTATCATCGTTTGTGTTGATATCAAATTTTAGTTGTATTGTCTGATTAACTGCAATCATTTCTATGTTAAATCCGGCTTTATCAGGGCTTAAGCTATCAGAACAGTTTTCATCATTTTCCTTATAGTTCCAACAATTTTCTCCTATTATTGGTCGTTTTCCGCTATTAATTTTTTCTAAACTTTCAGATTCATCTATATCTGCTCTGTGGTATATTTCAGCATTTATGCTAACATTTGTAATATTTTCAACATACCTGTTCTGTATTTCAAAAGAAAAGAAGCTATTTTCGCCAGGTTCTAGTTGTGGAGTTTCGAAGTTGTGAAAATTAGGTATATTGCCTGGGTGACTAGTGTAATCATCAATTTCAGATTTTGCAATAGGCAACATCATAATAATTATAATTATACCTAGGACCTTTCTCATTGATATGTCAGATAAGACTCCCTTTAAAACGAGTATCACACCTTTGAGAGATAGAATTTATAAGGGATAGTCTTTGTAATATTATGAATTTGGGCTATATTATCTGTGGAATTTTTATCTTTTCATTAATATTTGTGATAAATGATGTATCTTCTGAAACATTGGAATATGAAGTTTTGAAGATAGATTATGGTGACGAGCTTGTGATTTCAAATTCTGAAATATGGCTAGATGGAGACATACTTGTCGATGGTAATTTATCAATTGAGAATTCACATATAAATGTTAACAGATCAATAGATTTGACAATTTCAGAGATCAGAATTAATTCAACTGGAGAATTACGCATTTTCAATTCAACAATTAGTGCATTTAGCAATGATACTCTTTCTTACAGTATGTTTACGATTGTCTCTGACGCAGGTTCATTGATTATTTCAGATACGAGTATAGATTACTCAATGGTTTGGCTTGTAGGTGGTGATGCTAGAATTGAAAATACTTTGCTAAATGGACATAATATTGTAAACTATGGTGTATTTTCTGAAGATACTATTTTGAACATGGATAACGTTTCAATATCTAATTATACTCTAGGTCTTCGTTCAATAGGTACAACACCTGTACAAAACCAGGTCACTTTTTCGAATTGTACTTCTTGGATGACTCAGGAGTGGTGGGTAACTTTTACGGCAATAGATACTTCAACAAATGTGCCAGTTACAGGCTTTCAAGTTCGCCAGTGGGATTCTGACGGTACTATGTTAGGTACTTGGAATTGGGCTAAGGAGTATGAAATAGATTCAACAGGCCAGCGTACTGACCATCTTGCTAATTTCACAGCATTTGCAAATTTTGGTCTTGCGCACGTAGATGATGAATGGTCACAAAGTGTAACTGAAAATATTGCGTTTATACGTTATTTCAACCTTAATTTATCTGCCATAGAATATAAATCAGCTCAAGTTTATTCCTCAGGGAAAATTTGGGAGCCTGGTCAAGTAGTTCCAAAATGGTCGGAAATTAATGTTCTCGTAACAATAGATAATCCTAC
>CAJXAT010000188.1 GCA_913050055.1 uncultured Flammeovirgaceae bacterium
TCCCATACCCAACCTTTGTGATCCCGAATAATTGTTGGTAGATCATAAATATTATCTGGGCTCAAATCCCAAAATCTCACTGAATTATCGTTACTTGAAACGGCAAGTAAAAAATCATCTTTTGAAAACTCAACATCATTTACTTGTGCCGAAAATCCCATTAGTTCTGGACCATACTGAGTATCGTTTTTTCTATCCCAAATGAATGCATAACCTCTACCATTATTTATATTAAGCCCTCCTATCGCTAAAAATTCACCATTATGACTAAACTTTATATCAAGAATAGGCTTTTGTTCCATGTCCTTTCTTATAATTTTTTTAGGTTCCTCAACTCCCTCTACATCAAATAAAATGACTTCTCCACTCATTGAACCAGCCGCCAAATATTTCCCATCAGGAGATATCGCTATAGTTTTTGTTGTAGACTCTAACTCGGCTAATAAATTAGAGTCTCGATAACTATTTATTAGTATTTTTTTATCTGCACCGACGCTGGCAAATCCGAAATTTCCATCAAAAAACACTAAGTCATATACAGCACCTTGATGACCCTCGAGTTTCTTTGGTTCTTTAAGAATATCATCTAAATCGAAGAGATCAATTTCATCTTCGCTCGTTCCTAAAGCAAGCCAGCGTTCATTTGGACTTATATTCACCACACGATTAACATTCGATTGTTTGTACACCTCGATATATGATCTATTGTCAAAGTCCCATTGCAACAATCGACCATCACCACCGGCAGAGTACATTTTAGAGCCGTCTTTCGAAAAAGCTACACTACGTACATTGACCACCTCTCTGCCGGGCCCTGGTTGGGTATGCCCATGGTATTGATTAAAAGCCGAATCCGCCTTAAAAGTAGCTGCATCTCTACCCGCTTCTGGGGCTTTCTCATATTGATCTAATTTCAATAAGCCCTTTATTCCATAATAAGCTCCTGCATAAATATCACCATTATATTCCTTATCAGGCTCTTTATAAGCAATAAAAAAATCATAAGCCTGTTTAGCTATGACCCCTCTCAATTGATCGTCAGGTACATCTATAGCTCTAAGCGCCATAGATTGAGCTACCGCTTGATAGCGTAATTTTTCTGATGTTTCTTGAGCCTGAAGAGCTATTTTTTCTTGTAACACTGCATTGTCTAACTGCACCACCGCTTCTATCTTGGCTGAATCTGCCAAGGTCTTTTGTAGAATAGCGTCTTTTGTAGCTATTTCTGCCTCATTTTTAGCTATTTCTGCAGTCTTCTGAGCAACTGTAGCACTATCTCTTTGAATATTCGCTTCTCGCTCAGCTAATTTTGCTTGATCTAAGGCCGATAAGGCCTTTTTCTCTTCTTCTTTTGCCTTTTCGGCACTAATCAATGCCTCAGCGGCACTTCCTTTGGCTTTTATTGCATTATCTTCTGCCAAATTTGATTGCGTAACTGAATACAATGTTAAAAATATTCCCAACACCGCAAAAGCACCAAAAACCAATGCAAGAATTCTACTGTTTTTTACTTTTCTTTTTTGTAAAAGCGCCTTATTTCGTTGCTCATTTTCATAAGCACGCTCTGAAGTTTCCAAGAAAACCATGGCTCTTTCAAAAGCTTCATCGTAACGGGTTGCCCAAACAATTGTTGGCCGATTAGAAATGCGCCAATTGATAGCCAATTGCAAATCTGGCATTTGCCATAAACTCGCCTTTCCCTCCTGAAACTTTCGTGCCGCCTCAGAAAGATTCAGATACATATCAGCAGATTTGCTCTCTTCCTCAAGCCATTGCTTCAATCTGTCCCAAATTCTCATCAAACTTTCATGCGAAATATCGATGACCGTTTCAGAAGTAAGTTCAACGCCGTTAGGTGGCATTAAAAGTGATCTTCCTGGCTCTCTGAATCTATTTACAACGCGCGCTACATCATCTTCAGATACACCAGAGATAGCTGCGAGAGTACTGAGTTTAGTTGGTCGTCTGATTCCTGTGTTTTCGGCACCTTTTTCGGTTAATGCCTTGAACATGGACTCAGCGATTTGACGTTCTCTTTTATTTAAGAGATCAAAGGCTTCATTAGCGTGTTGTGAGAGTGCACTTTTTAAAGTTCCAATAGCATTATAATGCTCAAGATCAATAGCCTCTGTATCTTGACGAGACGACACCCAATAACCCCAAGTACGCATCAGAGCATGCTGCAATATCGGTAACTGATCAGGGTTATCGCCCAAATCATTAAGTAGTTGTTGTGTCAAACGAGGAGTAATTTTTCCACCTCCAACAGCGATAGGTCCCTCAATAACCATTCGCTTTTGATCCCTTACCATTTGCGGTATCAAATAGTGAGAATCATTAATCAATTGAGTCAGATCGAGATATTTGGCACATTCTCCAATGAAATCAGATCGCATTGTGATCGTTATATATACGGCCACTTCTGGACTCTCCACCGCTTCAATAAGTAAATTAATAAAAGCAGCGGACTCGTTTTCATCTGAATTTTGGGCCTCTAACTTACTGAAGCGGAAAAGCTCTTCAAATTGATCAATTACGATGAGTGTATTAATTTTTTGACCTTTATTGATCTGTTTGATTACCTCGACAAGTCCAAGACTTGAACTACGTAATACAGTGCTCACAATCGTTCGTTCGATCTGCTGGTCTTTTTGCGGAAGATTATGGTAGTCTTTTTTATATTTGAGTATTGACTCGGCGAGATTATCAATGGGGCCTGATCCAGGTCGGCTCACCATGGTTTGCCAATTGGAGCCTGCTTTTGTCATCATTCCCCCTTGTAAGGAAGGAATAAGTCCACAATACATGAAAGAAGATTTACCACTACCAGAAGCTCCTAAGATCGCTAAAAACCTGCCTTTTGATAACTTGACTAGTGCGTCGTCACTTTGACCCTCCCTACCAAAAAATAAATAAGTTTCCTCGACACCAAAAGGCCTTAATCCTGGAAAAGGATTAAATAGCTCCGAGATATCAGATTCAATAATTTCTTTTT
>CAJXAT010000189.1 GCA_913050055.1 uncultured Flammeovirgaceae bacterium
ATCTGCAATAGAAGCATCCCCGTGTGGGTGGTACTTCATGGTATTACCTATAACATTCGCGACCTTATTGTAGCGACCATCCTCCAATTCCTTCATGGAGTGAAGGATCCGACGCTGAACCGGTTTCAGCCCATCGTCCGCATGCGGAACAGCTCTTTCAAGGATTACATAGGATGCATAGTCGAGAAACCAATCTCCATACATATCATCCACATAAATGGCATCATCGTCTCCATTTTTTCCGGCCAACCCTTGTCCCAAGGCTTCCGGGTCGAACCTCGGCGTTGGTTCAACAGGCTTCTCTTCAGCGCCCTGCTCTTTTTCTTCTTCCTTGGTGCTTTCGTCCTCAGACATAGACTTCAGATTAAGCCGCTTCGCTGTTTACAGCCGAGCTCTCCTCCTTGGTTTGTGAAATCTTTTTCTCGGATTCCTCTTCTGATTTCTCAGAATCCTCATCCACTATATCGAGTTCGAAGCGAAGATTCCGAATAATATACTCCTGTCGTTCAGGTGTGTTTTTACCCATAAAGAATTTGAGCATCTCTTTGATCGACTCATGTGCATCAATCTTCACTGGATCCAAGCGGATGTCCTCACTGATAAAATGTTTAAATTCATCAGGTGAAATTTCTCCCAAACCTTTAAAGCGGGTGATTTCGGGATTCTTGCCCAAAGTTTTGATTGCCGCTTCCCGCTCCGTATCGTCGTAACAGTAAAGAGTCGATTTTTTATTCCTCACCCGAAAGAGTGGGGTTTGCAAAACAAACAAATGACCTTGGCGGATCAGTTCAGGAAAAAATTGCAGAAAAAAAGTAATCAGTAAAAGACGGATGTGCATTCCATCCACATCAGCATCGGTGGCAATGACCACTTGGTTATACCGCAAGTCCTCCAAATCCTCCTCAATTCCGAGGGCAGCCTGGATGAGGTTAAATTCCTCATTTTCATAAACAACCTTACGAGTAAGACCAAAGGAATTGAGGGGTTTACCCTTTAAGCTAAAAACCGCCTGAAACTGAACATCCCTTGCTTTAGTGATCGATCCACTCGCTGAGTCTCCCTCGGTAATAAAGATCATGCTATCATTGCGGCGCTCTTCTACTAATTTCTTATCATTAAGGTGAACCCTACAATCTCGAAGCTTTTTGTTATGCAAATTAGCTTTTTTGGCGCGCTCATTTGCCAGTTTTTTTATTCCTGCTATTTCTTTTCGCTCCCTCTCGGATTGCAAAATACGTTTTAACAACAGACCTGCTGATTCGCTGTTTTGATGCAAGTAGTTATCTAATTCTTTTTTGATAAAATCATTAACGAAGGTCCTCATTGTAGGACCCTCTGGCCCCAAATTTTGAGATCCTAATTTGGTCTTGGTCTGAGATTCAAATACCGGCTCTTGTACCCTGATTGCAATGGCCGCCACAATACTTGCTCTGACATCCGCAGCATCAAAATCTTTTTTAAAAAACTCTCTGACTGTCTTGACAATGGATTCTCTAAAAGCAGCCAAGTGCGTCCCTCCTTGAGTAGTATATTGACCATTTACAAAGGAGTAGTATTCTTCTCCATATTGATTTGAATGGGTCAAGGCAATCTCAATATCCTCTCCCTTCATGTGCATGATAGGATATCTGATGTTTTCTTCGTCCGTCTTACGTCGCAAAAGGTCCAATAAGCCATTCTCTGAATGGTATTTTTTGCCATTGAGCACTAAGGTTAGACCCGCATTCAAATAGGCGTAATTCCAAATAAGATTATCTAAATAATCAGGAATAAAATGAAAATTTTTGAAAATGACATTGTCTGGTTCAAAAGTGATGTAAGTCCCATTTCGATCTGAAGTACTGACTACCTGAGCATCAGAGGTAACCTCTCCTTGATTAAATTCAGCCATTTTGGTCTTACCGTCACGAAAAGACTGCACTTTAAAATAACTCGATAAGGCATTTACCGCCTTGGTACCTACTCCGTTAAGGCCTACTGATTTTTGAAAAGCCCCTGAGTCATATTTACCACCCGTATTAATCTTAGAAACGCAATCGATGACTTTTCCTAAAGGAATACCCCTGCCATAATCTCTAATTCTAACTTTATGATCACTGACCTTGATATCGATTGTCTTACCAAAGCCCATCATGTGCTCATCTATACAATTGTCTATGATTTCCTTGACCAATACATAGATCCCGTCATCATGCGCTGAGCCGTCACCCAACTTACCGATATACATCCCAGGACGAAGTCGGATATGTTCTTTCCAATCTAAGGACTTTATACTTTCTTCGGTGTAGTTAGAATTACCTGTTGCCATTTATAATAATTGAATATGTTGGATCGCTGTAACCAAATGGGAAATTATAAAAAAAAAAGCAGGTATTGTTAAAAAATATTTGCTTTACATTCGACCTATTATTTAAACAAATTCAATCAAAACATTGAATTACAAGTATTTAATTAGTTTAATGATTTTTTGGTAGACATGAAATAAATTGCCAAAACTATCCAAATCGTCAATAATATCGGACCTAAATAATTTAAATAGGTATAACTCGATAGCTGAAGACTTGACGTATTGTTGAGTGCTCCGAGAAATCCTATCAAAAAACAGATATATAAATTGACTACGACGGGAAGCGCGGCAAACCAACCAGCTGAAAGGATTCCAAATCGTTGCGCTATTTTGGGTGCTACGATCTTAATCAACAACCACAGAAAAATATTGATCACCAAAAAGATTAACGCGCCCAAATAAAAAAAGTCGGTTCGGTGCAGGGTAGGCCTATCGGTCTCTAACGAAAAATTTACCACAGGATCTAGATAAGCATACACCAAACTTAAAGTCCCTAAAAAAATCACTATGGACAATAATCTTACAAAATTTATGGCTCTGAGCATAGAAAGAGTTGTTTGAATTGCGTAATACAACTGATTGAGTGATACAAAATTAGAATCAAAAACGATAAGATTTTAATACATTTGATTTTTATATTT
>CAJXAT010000190.1 GCA_913050055.1 uncultured Flammeovirgaceae bacterium
GGGAACTTTCTCTTCTTGCAGCATTTTTGCGATTAGAACTCCCTTCTTTTCGGTGCCAATCAGGAAAAGTTCTTTTTTATTGAACTCCTCCAAGAAGTAGCCAAGCTTCAGTTTAAAAAAGCTTTCTTGTTGATAGATCTCAGAGTTTCGGCTCGTTCGATCTGGGTGTTCACGCCATAAATGGGTGAGCTGATGACATGATTTAATCATGAACCCAGCTTTTCGCCAATGAAATACCATATCATAGTCTTCTGGATAGGTCAATTTGCTAAACCCTTGCATGTCGTCAAAATCCTCCTTTCGCATCATCCAATTCGGTGATGCGACCACGCATTCTCTGTAAATACGTTTGTAAAAGGACTGCTGGTCTGCCGTTTTGTTCAGCCAAGCCTCATAGCTTTGATAGCCCTCAGATATCTCTTGATCGCCAAAGTATTTCACTGTACCTGTCGCAATAACGCCTCCTTTTTTAGCGCTAATAACTTCAAGCAAGGTCCTGAGCTTGTAGAGTGGCATAATGTCATCGGCATCCATGCGTGTTACATAATCTCCTTTGATGTATTTCTGGGCTGTTTGTAAGGCCTGTAGTATGCCGTTTCCCTCATTTTGGATAACATGGATACGTGGATCCTGATAGCTTTCAATGATGGCCTTTGAATCATCACGCGAATGGTCATCCACCGCAATCAGCTGCCAGTCTGTATGGTTTTGTATGCGGATGGAATCGATGCATTCCTTCAGATAGGGAACAGCATTCTTAAACGGTAAAACGATACTTACTTTGATGGCGATAGTTTTATGGCTAAAATAGCAGATTCTGTGCTACTCTCACGAACTACGTAAAAAGATTACGATTTGATAATGTAAGTTTGATATGAACTTAAAACCAAAAGCTATGAAAACCCCATTATCCCCAAGATTAATTCCTGTTGTACATGTAACTGATTTTCAAACCAAAGTTAACCCTATTGAAGTGGGGCTCTCCGTTTTGGTCGATGGTAGAAAAGCCTTTATCTATGAGCACATGCTCAATGATGGTTTCTACCAACGCGAGAAAATTGTGATTCAGTTCTCTGAAAAGCATCCAAAATTTGCAGATGGCTTGTTTCAAACCAAGTATTACGAAATCAATGAGCCTGGTAAGCTTTCGTGGGGGCATAAAGGAGAGGTGATGAACGTAGAGTATTTGCATGTGGCGTAGTCACATAAAGTTGTATTTAATCTAAAAGATCATGAAGTTATTAATCTCCGTTTTTTCACTACTGTCGATAGGTTTATCCGCTTTTTCGCAGGATTCAATTCAAAATATAGGTATTGCTCATCTAGAAAATGGTAAATACCGAAAAGCCATAAAGCAATTTACCAAAGCACTTGAGCTAGAAACCGATAGCTGCGAGATCTATTTCAATCGGGGTAATGCCTATTTTGATTTAGAGAAATATGCACAAGCCATCATTGATTATTCAAATGCCCTTAAGATCAATGCCGAATATATCGATGCTTATAATAATAGGGGCGCTGCATATGGTCGCTTGAAAATGTATCGAGAAGCCAGAATTGATTATAATATTGTACTTCGGGCAGAACCTCTAAATGAATTGATTTATTACAACAGAGGAATGGATTACTATGATGCCGGTGCGTATCGGAAGGCCATAGATGATTTTACATCCGCCATCAAGATCGATCCAGATTTCGCGGATGCGTTTTTGAACAGGGGCATTGCCAATTACTTATTGGGTATTGATGGATGTTCAGATTTAATGGAGGCCAAATACCTAGGGGCAGATGTGCATCCGAAGGCCATAGAGGGGATTTGTAATTAAAATAATTGTTTCAAGAAAATGAGTTTCATTTTCGTTTTCTACAATTGATTTACCTTGGTTTCTTGGCTTATTCAAGGGAGCGATGCTTGAGCACATCATACATTCCCAAAAGAGACCACATATCATAGTCACAACGTGTTCATTTTTCGTGGTACACAAAGGCATAATTTACTTCTGCATCGATATCGGTCTTGGGTGCAGTAATGTGAATGTGCAATTACCGATGCTTTTGTTGTGATAGCCTCACGTATTGATGTTACGAAAGTTTTTGGCACGATTCTCGCGTAATCCCAATAAAAGTTTGATTCGAATATTACAGATTCCGAAGACTTAAAATTTATTATTTATTAAATCCATGCTTATTAAAACATCCATACTATTCTTTTCTTTTCTTTTCTCTTTTGTCGCTTTTGGTCAGAAAAATAATATCCCGAGTAAACCTACGAGAACCGCTCCCTCTAAACCTGCAGTTCAAGCGGCTCCTAGGCCTACGAGTTCTCCTGTTTCTAGACCTTCTAAACCCGTGAGGCAACCTAGACCTGCTGTTTCAAGGCCTTCAAAACCCTCTTCATCAAGTCCGAAGCAGCAGTATATTACTAAGCATCCTGCCCGTTCTCCCATGCAGCAGCATAGTACGAAGCATCCGGCACCTAATGTTAGTTCATCCTCATCAAATTCAAACCACCAACCTTCAGAAGGTAACGTAAGTTCATCAAATGCGTGGCCCCCTTCTTCGAATAACAATATTTCATACTATTTGTACTATTCATCTCAGTCTTGCGGAACGAATCCAAATACCGGATACTACAATTCCTCTGTTCCAATGGTAGGCGTTTCAGGAACGGGATTTGAGTATGGTCGCTTGGCCCGTCTTACAGGTGGTAAGTATGTCAATTACCCTTCTCATCAGTTAGTTCGTGCGCTTGAAGATGTAATTACTCAAAATGCAAATGACTCAACCGATGTTGTGATTTTAGTTGATATTTCAAGGAGTATGAAAAATAATGTAAAGGATATTTCAAAGAAAAGTCATCAAATTGTACAAGCCATGCCGTATGGCTCAAGACTAGGTGGAGCCGTCTTTAGGTATTCTAAATGGCCCAACTGGTTCAAGTATTCTGATCTAAATGAGGACCATTTTTATGCATTA
>CAJXAT010000191.1 GCA_913050055.1 uncultured Flammeovirgaceae bacterium
CAATTATTCCAGTTTTGATAATTACAGGTATTTTTCAAAAGCAAATTATTGGTGGGCTTACTTCAGGATCTAATAAATAAAAATTTTGTCATATGAAACGAATCCATCATCTTATCACCGAAAAATTAATTCAATTCACCAATGGATTAATTAATCAAGAAAAAGCTAAGGTAGTCATTCCAGCAAACGACCAGAAAAAGGGATATTGGTTTGGCGGTGGAAACATGATCACTGACGAGTTAGGCAACCTTTGGTTAGTAGGTAGATATCGAGATCACGGAGATTCAAGAACTGGAGTAGGAACTGGACCTCGCGGGCTCGAACTTTCACTGTTCAAATCTGAGGATAACGCTAACTCCTTTCGAAAAGTAATGAGCTGGTCTAAATCTGATCTGGAAAATGATAACTTTAGTGTTCTTTCTATTGAAGGTTCAGCACTGAACAGACTCTCTTACAACACATGGGAAATATTTTATTCCGTGGAGAAATCACATGAATATCCTCAAAGCCTATCTAATTACCAGAAACTAGGTACTGGGGTATGGTCTGTTAGTAGAATCACCACCAATTCACTATCTGATTTCCATAATTCTTCGATTGATGAACTTCTAATATGTGACGAAAAGTTTGAACATTTGCATGTCAAAGACCCTGTAGTTTTGGGTTCTAAATCTTGTGACATTCTTTTTTGCACACATCCTTTTACCTGGGCATCTGGTAGTACTGGTTATGCGAAGAGGAACGACTCTAATGGTTTTGATGTTGCTGATTGGTGTATTGTGGAGAAAGGGCATTCCTGGGATATTGCCACCACCCGTATCACCTCTAGACTTTCTTTACCCCAAATTGGTCCATTCTTCGATTTAGCACCGTGTTCTATTTATTTTTTTGATGGTGCTGAATGCATGAACGAGTTACCTCAGAATACTTCTGGACTTCAACGACCTCGAGGCTATTCTTGCGAAGAACTCAGCGGTATCTATTTTGGTTTTGATGAAGATTTTCCTGCCTTACAAAAAATATCGATTTTGCATCCCCAATTTATATCTCCATGGGGTACTGGTTGTAGTCGTTATGTAGATACCCTCGTAACTAATGAAGGTATTCATGTTACCTGGCAGCAATCTCAGAAGGATCAATCACAACCACTAGTTCATAACTTTCTCTCTAGTAGTCAGATTTCTGAATTGCTCTTGTGATCAGTACTTCTGCACTGTCTACTAATATTAGCCCTGTCTTGCTTTGTAACGAAACTCCATGACATTTAATTCTGCAGATGTTTTATTCACTGATGCCGGCCGTGGAATTGGACGTTTTGCCATTGCCTTTGCTAAAGAAGGCTCATTTGTTGGATGCTTACAATACAAATGAAGAAGCTCTTTTAACTGTTGAAGACATTCAAAGCTCTGTGAGCAAAGCGGAGGCATTAATTTCAGATGCCAGTGAGTTCGATTCAGTCTCTAAGACCATTTCTACTTTTGGCTCCTCTCGTCAAAGCATTGATATACTCTGCCTAAGGAACATGCGTGACATTGTTTCATAAAGCTCAAGACACTTTATGATTACACAAAGGATCATGAACGGCTTGGACTTCAGGGAGATCGCCGACCTATGCGGGATCAGTGTTGCGCAGATCGAACGCATCTACTATCACTTGGATGACGAGATCCACCTGACCAATACCGTAGCAGAACTACCGCAAGAGATAAGACGGTACCATTGAGGTGATATAGAAAGTCGATATGGAAAAGAGTGAGAGACTGAGTGAGGCTATCCAGTTTCTATCAAGATATTGGATGGAAAAAACTAGGCTCGATAAAAAGATTGGCTTGCTGAATGTTGCAGTTAGGCGTGAGTTAATAAGTAGTTATCAAGAAGGAGAACTCTTCCAAGAGACATACGATCTGCCAAGTAGAGATAGTAAGGAATATTTGTCTATTTTTTAAGGAAGAGGAAAAAGAAGAATTAACAAAGTTATCAGGTGAAAATCAATTTCTAGTAAATGTGGAGTGGCAAGTTGGCGAAAAGATGGATCTAAATTTCCATGCTAGTCTGCCAAAAGATCCACGTAGCATGACTAGCGAAAGAAAAGGATTTTTTATACATTAGATGGTTAAAAACATCGACGGTGAAATCACTGTAGATTATCCAGATATAGATGCCGAAGGGATTGATGATCAAAGTGTAAAAATATTAAAAGATATGGTGACGCTGTATCGAGCTTCGTAAATTTGCTAGACAATCAATTGATATTAATCGAGATATGGTAGGACCATCGTAACACAAAAGACCTTTTGAATAATTCCAGCCCATACAAAAAATTACTTTGAAAACAAATTAAAAATTACTTCCACAATCGCGCTAACACGATTCACACAGTGCAACTCCACTGCTGGTCATAACTCTTAGTCGTGCAATTCAATAGAATTTCCCACAGTCAGTGTACTCAAATCTGCTATCTGTCCATGAACCCACTACGTCCTTGCCATTTAATTCTTGGATCCATGCAAACACCAGAAACCAGAAAGGAGAATTTGATTTAGGAGAATTAAAGACATTTGTGATAACAGCATCAACCAAATTGAGCGCGTCTACTACTATCAACAAAACACGATAAGTCTCACCAATGCGGTGGCTAACTACAGGCTGGATGTGGATGAGCAGATTCAGCTGATTTGGAAGGGGGGATAATAAACCATGTTAGATTTATTACAAATCTACTAGCTATGTGTTAATTGAAAGAAATTTACTATTATTTATTTAAATTCAACATGACAATCTCAATAGATCAAAATTAAATTTTTTCTATTACAATATATTTGAATCACTTAAGTTTTAGATTTTTTAATTTCTTATTGCTAGAGCGCTTTTATATTTACTAAAGATTGAAATGAATCAAATCAATTTGATTCAAAAAAATTCTCTTTTTTATGCAAAATAAAATGTTTTTATAA
>CAJXAT010000192.1 GCA_913050055.1 uncultured Flammeovirgaceae bacterium
ACAGTACCGAAGTCGTTTGAGCTCTCGGGTTGTCATAAAAACAATACCATTCATCAGCCAAAGCAAAAGTATCTAGTAAACCGTCAGATAACTGATGGTTCACAGCATCCATGTCTAAATACAACATTGCGGTGTCTAAATCTTGACCTATATTGTGATGCGAGAAATGAGACTGAAGTACCTCATCCTCATACCATACCCATTGATGAGAATCGTCTCCTGCTGCATGAACACCGATAAATCCCCCACCGTCCTCGATCCATTGTTTAAAAATAGTCCGCTGGTCATCCGTTAACACTTTTCCACTCGTATTGTTCCAGATTACGACTTGAAAATGTGCCAATTGATGCTCATTAAACACGCCAGCATCCTCTGTTGCAAAAACCTTCCAGCCATTTTCATGACTCATTTTCTCATAGATAGGCAGGGAAGCTTCGATCGCTGCAGAATGCCTAAATCCATTGGCTTTTGAAAAGACCAAAATTGATTTTTCACCTAAATTCAAGGGTAATTCGATGGGATCAGTATCGTAAAAGTTAATCCCTTTTTTCGCCTTATAAATGAAGGTCCCCAGTAACAAGATGACGCATAAAAAAGCTCCGAAAAAACCATAAAAAATATATCTTAATATTTTTTTCATTTGAAGCGTCTAGTGAATGACAAAAAAGACTTTGATGATGAAAAATTTTATGTGTCAACGTTCCTCACTTACATTCATTAAAAATATAAAATTCTATTATTGTGTTTTTTTATACGACCAATATAGTTACTTAAATCTGGATTCAGTTAAAAATTGCCGCACTAAAAAAAAATCTATTCTGAAGATTATTTACAATTTAAGTCAGGCCTAATGGCTCTTAAGAAATCGCATAACTCCGTATTAAATTGAATGACCTAGTCATCTGATGACAATTGCTCGCAAAGTAAAATAATCATAAAAAATTATGTAGACTCTCAATCTTCTACTTATCAACCTTAATTTGATTGAAAGACCCGGATATAATCTACCAGCATGTATTGTGGAAATACGGTTGAAATATTGGGACTTCCTGGCCAACTACCTCCTACGGCAATATTTAATATGAACCAAAAAGGCTGATTGAATTCACTCAAATAAATAGAGGTAATATCGATGGTATTAAAAACTTTATCATCACGCAACCATTTAATTTGAGTTTCATCCCATTCAATTGAAAAAACGTGAAATTCGTCATTGTAGATTCCCTCACTTAGTTTAGATGAAGTTCCATAATCCGCCTTAAAACCATTATCTTGCCAATGAACAGTCCCGTGAATTGCATTGTCTCTCCCACTAGCATCTCCTCCGACGAGCTCCATAATATCGATTTCCCCACAATTTGGCCAACCTACTTCTAGATGATTCTCACCCAACATCCAAAGAGCAGGCCAAAGCCCTTGACCATAGGGTAAATTAGCTCTTATGTCAATCCTACCATATTTAAAGGATTGCTTATCTTGAGAAATTAATTTAGACGAAGTGTAGCTTCTACCACTCTGTTGCTCTCTTATGGCTTCGATAACCAAGTAATCATCCTCAATGATATAGGCATTATCCTCAGTGTAATATTGAAGTTCAGCATTGCCCCATCCGCAAAGAGTAGGACAACCATCTCCATTTTGGAAAGTCCAGTTATCAGTATTTATATCCGATTGATCAAATTCATCTTGCCAGATCAAAGACATCCCCTCGTAAGTTAGAGGCGTTTCATAGCCTGTCTCAGGAATGACCAATTCTCCAGCAGTTGAATTATCGACATCATCATTGAGGATACTTATCGTCATGGTATCTTCTTCGATGATGGCATTATCAGCAAAAGGAAAATAAAGATAAAATTCTTCGTCACTTTCTACTCCTTGATCTCCTGAAAGTTCAAATGAGACAAACACTTCTATTTCTCCAACCTCAAAGGTGGCTCGCTTATTTTGTTGGACTATGTAATCTTTATCTGGTAAAGCCGTACCAGGCAATGTTTCATAATCAATAATTACCACTTCAAGTGAGGGGGCACTCAAATTCAGTCTTACTTGGACTTCTTGATCGACATTGGATTCGATAAAAAGTGTATCTTCAAAAGTCAAAAGGGGTAATTCGACTATGGAAGTAGTTGCATCGGAGCAACAAAATAATTGGAGCATTAGAAAGGTCAAGGAAAAAAGGGAAAAAGATCGCATCATAAATAAGATAAATAAAAAGGCATTGAGCGAAACGCTCAATGCCAAATTTAGTTCATTATTAAAAAAAATTATTGTGCTGGTGCAGTTAGCAAGTAATTCCAATAAGCACTACCATCTCCTGCTTCACTGTAGTCCACTCCCACACGCAATCTTTTGTTAGTTGGCCCATCATAAAATCTAATTACTTCATAAGTAATCGTAGTATCTTTCGGTGCTCTTTGTTCAGCGCCTGGTCCTCCCTTATAGAAACCTAAATAGGCACCATTACCAGTGACAGAAATCGTTGGTAAAGTAGTTTCAGAACCCTCTGTAAAAGTATAGATAAAATCACCTCCTCCCCAGGCAGCTAAATTTTCAGGAATATCTGCGACAGGAACACAACTAGTGGTGGATACACTATCCATCCAATCTTCAAGGAGTACACTATCACCCACATCGATAACAAATCCACCGGCATCATCAAAAGTAAACGTATCGTCAAACAAACATGGCACAGCTACTATCCATGCTTCATCAGCACTAAACCAATCTCCTCGACCAATACCTGGCCCTACGGCAATTACTTCATCCACATCCCACAATGTCCAGTCTTTACCCACTAAATCTGCAGCCGTAAAACTTGGCGCACAATCTAAACAAGCCTCCCAACAAACTACTCCATACCAAATGGGTATTCCTGCTACTGT
>CAJXAT010000193.1 GCA_913050055.1 uncultured Flammeovirgaceae bacterium
CACCCCACCGAGGGCGAGCTTATTGCATTTGTTGCAGAGATCACTCCAACCATTGAAGAAATGGCAAAAGGGACCACCAGTGTGACTGCAGTGGGTGGAATGAGCACAAAAATAGAAGCAGCTAAAATTGCCACTAAATCAGGTTGTGCGGTTTTTATTGGTAGCGGTGAAAGCAAAACCGATTTGTCATCCATAATCGCAAATGATGCGGAAGGGACTTTTTTTCCCCCGCATGGATTGGACTTAAACCAGCGAAAAAAATGGTTGGCATTTTTCCCCAAGCCCAAAGGCAACATTCACATTGATGACGGGGCTTCGGTTGCGATCCTGGATAACGGTGGAAGCCTGCTTGCCAGCGGCATTACTCAAATAGATGGTTCTTTCAGCAAGGCCGATGTTGTTTCTTTGATCAACCTGCAAGGGGAGACAATTGCCCGGGGCGTGTCTAGGTTTGATTCCGACGAACTTCTTTCTATCAAGGGAATGAATAATCAAGAAATTTTGGAAAAATTTCCCGGGAAGACAAAGGCTGAAGTAATTCACCGCGATCATCTCGCTCCCCATCTTTAGGATGTGAATTGAATACGCTTGAACGGAAGGATTAATTTCGCGAAAGCTAGTTCCGTGTACGATTATGAAGATGATGATGACGATGTGTTTGGGCCTCCCCCATCGGTTTCCCAAAATAGCCAATCGGCGATTGATTTCACCAAAGAACTCAATGCCGATCAATTGGCTGCGGTAACCGCAGAAGACGGTCCCGCCTTGGTGCTGGCCGGTGCAGGTTCCGGAAAAACAAGGACCCTAACCTACCGAGTGGCATATCTTTTACAAAATGGAGTAAGTCCCGAATCAATTCTGCTTCTTACCTTTACCAACAAAGCATTTTAAATCTGAAGGTAGTTTCATTTGTTTAAGTAGTTTTGGCGAAGCATTTTTATCTTCTACTTTACATTCTTGACATACTTTTCTTGCCAATCTTTGACCGATAACCAATGATACCGACGAAGATATAAGATAGTTGGGGATTCCCATATTTACCAAACGAGTGATTGTTTCTACTGAACTATTAGTATGAAGAGTACTGCAAACTAAGTGGCCAGTTAATGCAGCTTCAACTGCAATATTTCCAGTTTCTTGATCCCTGATCTCTCCAACCAGTATTACTTCAGGGTCTTGTCTGAGAAATGTTCTAAGTGCTTTAGCAAAGGTATAATTAATTTCACTTTTCATTTGTGATTGTCCAATGCCTTCAAGCTCATACTCTATTGGATCTTCCGCTGTAAGAATATTTCTTTTTGGATCATTTAATTCACTTAAAATTGAATACAGCGTTGTTGTTTTACCACTACCAGTTGGGCCAGTTACAAGAACAAGTCCTTGGGTTGCATAGATAGCGTCATTAATTTTTTCTAACTCATCTGGTTTGAATCCCATATCTGCAAGGTCTAATTTGATCGAATCTTTTCTTAAAAGTCTCATAACGACTCTCTCTTGTCCTCCTTGGACTGGTAAAAACGATACCCTAAGATCAAACTCAATTTTATTATGTGAGAAAGCAATTGCTCCATCCTGAGGCATTCTTTTTTCCTCAATTCGTGCACCAGACAAAAGTTTTAAAATAGATACAGTTGCTAAATATCTTTGATTAATTTCGTCTGAATACTGATCCTGAACTTGTAAAACCCCATCAATTCTGAATCTTAATTGCTTTTTTGTTCTAAAAGACTCGATATGCATATCACTGACATTTCTTTTATATGCATCAAGCAAAATAGATGTAACAAACTGCTCTGCCTCAGTTCGATCTCTTTCTGTAATTTCAACTTCAGGAGCTACTTCTTCTTTTTGTTTTCTAAGAGATCCAAGAGCAACAACTTCACCACCTGCATCAGTGGCCATTCCAGCTTTTTCAAATAATTTTTGTAGATTGGATTGAGTTACCAGTATCATGTCAATATTCATGCCAGTCATCACTTTCAAATTCTTTTCATAAGAAAGTTTTGTCTGATCACAAATTGCAATAGAGAGTGTCGAGCCGATTACCTGAAATGGAAATATCATATTACTTTCCATGTATTCAGGAGTTAGTTTTTTTACAGCCTCCTCATTTATTCCTTCTGGATCAATTTCAGTTAATTGCAATCCGTAACTTGAAGCAATAAAGCTCGCAAGCGACTGCTCATCCATCAGATTTCTCTCAAAAAGAATGGCAGACATAGGTTTACCAGTCTCATTGCTATGAGCTATGGTATTATCTACATCTTTTTGAGATAAAATTCCTTGTTGCGAAGCAATAGTAATGATTTCTCTTACAGCATCATTTGAAATTATATCAGCCATTTATAAAATTCTAGGTGCAATGAATATTAATAATCGATCAAGCTTATCATCTTTTGTGACACTCTTAAATAAGTTGCCAAATACAGGAATGTCACTCAGGATAGGTGTCTTTGATGAACCTTTTGTTGACGTTTGCTCATAAATTCCACCAATCATTACAATTGTTTGATCTTCAACCAGCAGTCTTGTTGTAACTTTGGTGCTTGAAATAGGTGGATTAGCCTGCGAAGTATCAGCATTATCTTTATTAATATCTATATTTAAGATTATATTTCCATCTCCAACAATACTAGGTGTTACCTCAAGTTTAAGATCTGCATCTTTAAATTCCGTTTTAGTTTCCCCATCTTCTGTTGTAGTGAAAGGAATTTCCATTCCTTGAGTAATTGTTGCAGTTTCATTATCAAGTGTGAAAATTTTTGGATTTGATACAATTTTACTTAAGCCAAGAGTTTCAAGAGCTTGGAGTTCTACTAATAGATCAATATTGTTAGATCTTAATAACATGCCAAGAGAGCCTGTCATTGCGCTTATTGGA
>CAJXAT010000194.1 GCA_913050055.1 uncultured Flammeovirgaceae bacterium
ATGAAAAATCTAATTTCTTTTTAATCCATTGATTATCAATAATTTTTATAGAATTTTTCTGTTCATTTATTTGAGGTGGTGGACTACCGAGCGCTCTTGAGGTACGCGAATAAAAATCTTTTCGCGAGGGGTGTTCATTGGCGCAGGCATTAAAAACTTCGTCCCACACTTGATGGGTGATGATTTTCTCGATAATACCTAGGCAGTCATTAAGGTGAACGAGGTTCACGGGACCGTTTGGATTATTGAGGACTTTATTGGTAAACCAACGTCCTGGGTGCCTGCGCTGGTCAAATAGACCCGCAAGTCTGATGATGGTGCTTGGATTCTCAGAATTCCGAATAACTTGTTCTATGGCTAAAAGGGGATGCTGTGTATCTAAGGCACCTTTTTCATTGATGGGCTCCTCGCTAGGTAAGTAGACAGCCGTAGAACTGGTATAAATTACTTTGACTGTGGATGGAAGGGTTTTGAGCAAATCTTTGAAAGGCTCTATTTCTTTCAAAGGAATCACAATCACCAATACATCTGTTTGTAAAAAGTCAACCCACTGAGGCTCCTTTTCAGTAAGTTTGATGAGGTAAGGGGCGATCCCTATGCTCTTCATAAATTCCATTTTTTGCTGGGAAGTAGTTGACCCTTTGATCTGATGTCCCTGTTGGACCAATTGTCTGGCCAAGGGTAAACCTAGCCAACCGCAACCGAGGATGCTAATGCAATAATTGGAATCATTCTTTTTAATTTTTGTCAAGTTTTTATTTAATAAAAGCGATCTGTTTTTTCATCTCTCCTGACTAAATCAACTGACTGAGCAATTCCATTCATGGCGATATAGACGCCTTTTTTAAGACTGTTTGCCACTCCAATAGCCGTCCCAATATTTAAAGCAGCATCGCTATTGGTGAATCTTTCGGGCCGCAGGGCACCAGTTAGGATGATTAGTTTTTTGTTTATTTTTTTTTCTAGAAATTGGCCGGTTTCAATTAAAGTATCGGTACCATGGGTGATGATAAAAATGGAGGATTTATGATTTTGGATCAATGCTGCCAACTGATTTCTATCTGCTAGATCAATTTCTAAACTGTCTTTTCTGAAAACCGTGATAATTTCATATTCAAACGAGGGATTCAGTTTTTCCAAAACGCGTAGGATGGCCGGATCACCTATTTCAAAGGCCCATCCGTTTCTTGTTTTGGGATAATCTTTATCAATAGTCCCGCCGGTTTGAATGAAAGTTATCTTCAATGTGCCCAATGGATTTGATTACTCTTTGACACGATTGAAAGCAAAGGCTTTAAGCATCCATTTAGGTAAGGGCTTGCTAGCCGTCCTTGCTTTTAAATTCAAGTTCCATCCCAATTTTTTGACAATGGGGACTTTGTGGGTTTCGACAAATTCGATGAGGGCGCCATCGGGATCTTCAATATAGGAAAAGAAGCCAGCAGCTTCACCCATATCAAAAGAAGACCCATCTTGAGCCGCACTGCTATCAACCGTAAAAGCACATCCTTTGGCTTCGCACTGCTTTCTTAAAGCATCCATGCCATTGACATCAAAACATAAGTGTATGAATCCTAAATCGCCCCAAAATCGGTCTTGGAAAATTTTGGTTTTCTCCGCGTGTTGGGATTCAAATAATTCTATTTCACTGGGTCCGAACAATTCTGAAAAGGCGCCTGCTCTGGCTTGAGAATGTGTGAGAATGGCTCGTTTGTATTTCCCTTCTTTTAGGGGCAGTCCTTGTAGATCATCATATATATCCTCGCCTTCATACAGTACCAAGTCGTAGCCTAAAATATCTTGATAAAAAGAGATAGACTTGATTAAGTCTGTACAGCCAATGGTCGCACCATAAGTTGCTCCTGTATGTTTTTTTTCATTTTTGAACCAGGGGGCCTCTTGCTCTATGAGATCAAAAACATTTCCGTTTGGATCACGCAGGTAAAAATGCCAAATTCCTCTAGGATCAATCATTAACTCACCGATTAAATCCAAACCTTCTGATTTAAAGTATTGGTAAGTCTTTTGGATATTTCGAGTACGAATTTTGGCACAAAAAATACCCAAATCACCTAATTGTATTTCTTGTTTGGGTGGTTGAGGAGTTCGTTGGGTATACTGCCATATCTCAAAGCCACCACCACCTTGTAAATTGAGTGCCAAAGCAGCATACCTCTCGCGAGGTTCACCTCCGGTGTAGGGCAGCATATAATGTGCGATAGCCGCATCTTCAAAAACACGAATATCCATGCCAAAATATTTACGGTACCATTTCCATGATTTTTTCACATCATTTACTCCAATACCTATTTGCTGAATACCACTGATGATCACTGAGCTCATTTTTTTTTAAGATTTCGTTGCTACAAAAAAAGGGCTTTAAAATATCTAATACAAATTCGTAAATTATTATCAAATTCGTCTTCGAATACGACCAATTTTTCATAATATAGCACGATAGATGGAGAGTTTTGTTGTATCGGCAAGAAAATACAGGCCCTTAGGGTTTGAAGAGGTAGTAGGTCAAGGTCATATTACCACTACCTTAAAGAATGCAATTGAGCAAAATCAATTGGCACAAGCATTGTTATTTTGTGGGCCTAGAGGGGTTGGGAAAACAACGTGTGCTAGAATTTTATCCCGAATGATTAATGGATTTAAAGCTCAAAATGGGGACGTAAATACTGCCAATTTAAATATCTATGAATTAGATGCTGCATCTAATAATTCAGTTGAAGATATTCGTAATCTCATCGATCAGGTTCGCTATCCACCCCA
>CAJXAT010000195.1 GCA_913050055.1 uncultured Flammeovirgaceae bacterium
CATCTTTTAAAGATATGGATCTCGATTGGTATTGGAATAGACTTGGATAACAAAACCGTCTCTTAGATTGAGTTTTTTATTTTGAGCCACCATTAAATGACTAATGCTGTCAATTTCTTTGGTTATGTGCCCATATAATTCCACGGGCTCTTTGAAGGTTTTAGGTAATGGTACCACATCGATTACCTTAGGCAGCTCCAACCGATACACACTTAAGTCTTCATTATAGACCTTATTTACCGGTTTACTCACTTTACAAGCAAACGCGAATACTGAAAATAAAAAAATCAGTCTACAAAAACGCATTTATTTGATTTCAAATCATCTTCCACCAACTTATATTTTATGTCCCTTTTGACCATTCCATCTGTATACTTAACGGAGACTCTAGCATTTCTACTCGCTATTTTCTGTGTCTTTATTGGTGCTGTCTTCTCCACTGGTTTCCTATTAGATTCTTGATAGGCCAATGCTGATTTGGTCTCTGCTTTTGATTCTTTGTATTTCTGAGCCGATTTTGATTGATTCGCCTCCTTGACTTCATGCTCATTTTGAATTGGAATTTCTGATTTTATCAATAATGACATCGTTTCTTGATTCACCTTACCAATAAAAAGTTTGAACATTTCAAAGCCTTCGAATTTATAAATGAGAAGCGGGTCTTTTTGCTCATAAACGGCATTTTGGACCGACTGTTTTAAGTCATCCATATCTCTTAAATGCTCCTTCCAAATTTGATCAATAATCGCTACGGTAATGATTTTTTCCATTTCTGAAACGACGACTAAACCATTTGAATTCACTGATTCTTGTAAATTGACACTCACACCAATTTGTTTGATCCCATCGGTAAAAGGGACCATAATATTTTGAACGACTGCCCCTCTATTTTTCAACAATTGCTTCAGCAAGGGAAGGGTTTTGTCTACAATCACTTTATTTTTAGACAAATAGGCTGCATACGCCTGATCATATAACTTTTCTGCCAACGCAGATTCTGATATTTTCTGTAATTCGTCAGCGCTTATTTGAAAATCTATTCCCAAATTACTGATCGCTTGAAGTCTCAGTTCGTCTGGGTCAATCACTTCTTTATTAATATGAGCCATGTCCTCACAAATGTCGTAGAGCATATTCATAATGTCGAATTGCAATCGCTCACCATACAATGCGTTTTTTCGACGTTTATAGATGACCTCTCTCTGCGAATTCATGACATCATCGTATTCAAGTAATCTCTTTCTTGTCGCAAAATTATTTTCCTCGACTTTCTTTTGTGCCCTTTCGATAGATTTAGTAATCATACTGTGCTGAATTACCTCACCTTCTTTAAGACCTAATCGATCCATGATTTTCGCCATACGATCGGAGCCAAAAAGCCGCATCAAATTATCTTCAAGTGATACAAAAAATTGTGAAGAGCCCACATCTCCTTGCCTTCCTGATCGTCCCCTCAACTGACGATCCACGCGTCTAGATTCATGCCGCTCGGTTCCAATAATAGCCAACCCCCCTGCTACCTTTGACTCTGGAGTTAGTTTTATATCTGTACCCCGACCCGCCATATTGGTAGCTATGGTTACCGTTCCTGGTTTTCCAGCTTCTCCAACGACGTCTGCTTCCTTGGCATGTTGCTTGGCGTTCAATACTTGATGCTTGATATTTTTCAACTTTAGCATCCTACTGAGCAACTCAGATATTTCAACTGACGTGGTACCTACCAATACTGGCCTCCCTATCGCAGTAAGCTCGGTAACCTCCTCAACCACTGCATTAAACTTTTCACGGATGGTTTTATAGACCTTATCTTCCATGTCCTTGCGAACAATGGGTCTATTGGTAGGGCATACGACCACATCCAATTTATAAATATCCCAAAATTCGCCCGCCTCTGTCTCTGCGGTACCCGTCATTCCAGCGAGTTTATGGTACATTCTAAAATAATTTTGCAACGTAATAGTCGCATAGGTCTGAGTAGCATCTTCTACTTTAACATTTTCCTTGGCTTCTATGGCTTGGTGTAACCCATCAGCATACCTTCGTCCTTCCATCACTCGACCGGTCTGCTCATCGACAATTTTAACTTTTGAATCCACAACGATGTATTCTGTATCTTTCTCATAAAGACAATAAGCCCTTAAAAGTTGGTTGACTGAGTGAATCCGTTGAGACTTAATGTTGTAATCTTGAATAATGGTGTCCTTAGCTTTCAACTTCTCATTTTCATCTATTGTAATATCCTGCTCTAACTTATTGATCTCAATGGCAATATCGGGTAGGATAAAGAAAGTCGTATCTTCACCATCTTGGGTAATAAGATCAATCCCTTTTTCAGTTAAATTTATTGAATTTTGCTTTTCATCAATCGTGAAAAATAAGGTTTCGTCTGCCTCAGGCATCATTTTCTGATTGTCCTGCAAGTAAATATTTTCAGTTTTTTGCAAAACTTGGCGCATGCCAGGCTCGCTTAAAAACTTAATCAAAGGTTTGTATTTGGGCAGTCCTCTAAAAGACCTAAATAAAGGCAATCCCGCTTCTTTTTCGTTGTTTTCCTTTATAAGTTTCTTCGCCTCATTGAGATAATCTGAAGTTAATTTTCGTTGGGCGTCGACCAGTTTCTGTAATCTCGGTCTCAATTCATAAAACTCGTGTTCGCCTCCTTTGGGTATGGGTCCTGAAATAATCAAAGGAGTTCTTGCATCGTCTATAAGTACGGAATCAACCTCATCAACCATAGCAAAATGATGTTTCCCCTGCACCAGTTCTTCGGTTGA
>CAJXAT010000196.1 GCA_913050055.1 uncultured Flammeovirgaceae bacterium
TCATCCGCCATTATTATCCTCGGAGTGTTTTTTTTGGGTTTGCCAGTCTGAAAGAACTTTTAAGAATTCGGAAGGTTCAGATTCAAATGGCAGACTGCACAAATGATTCCTCATGGTTTCGATCTGTCTTTCAACAGATTTTAAAGCTGACCTAACTTCGGGGACATCAATATTTTTTCCCATGAAATCAGATAGTTTATATTGCATTGTTTTACTTCATTGAATGTTGAATTGTAGCAAAAGAGTCTTAGAAGACTCCTGACTATTTTGACATTGCTGCTAATTAGATCTTCTAATGTGTTTAGATAAAAATAATTCACCGAATTGGTGCAAGGATCTATGTTTATTCATCTTTGCCAAAATTAGTATAGCAAAATGAATATCAGTTTATTTCTTTTGATGAAATCAGGATTGAAAGGAATATTCAGATTCTTCTGGCAGATGTTGGGCGCCATCATTCGCCACTTCTTTATTTTCTTCATAGTCATTATCTATATAGGACTGAGCAAGCCTCCATTTAAGATATTCGTATGCAGAAATTGGGGGATATTTATCAGGTTCGGTAGTTAGATTTTTTATCATAACATCCCGGCCCGGGTCCACAAAATAGGGCATAGAGTATCGTGATCTAGATAAGTCAGAATTAACAACTCTATGCGGAGTAGATTTTAGTGTGTCGTTAGACCACCTTGCAAACATGTCAGCGACGTTTAGTACTACTGAATTTTTTATTATTGGCGCATCAATCCAACCATCACTTTCTTTATCATATATCTGTAGGCCTGGTACATCATCAAATCTCCACAATAAGGTGATTGATCCATAATCAGTATGAGCTCCGCCTCTGACCTGATTCTCCTTGATTCCTCCTTCATGCGATGGATAGTGAAGTATTCTCATTGTTGAAGAACCATCAATGTGTTGTTCCACTAATTTTCCAGTAGGAACATTAAGTACTTTTTCAAACCGATAGATGAATTTATAGGACACCATTCTGGCGATGCGTTCAATCTTTTCTGCAAGCGGTTTGAATTCAGGAATTTCTTTAGGCCAATATTCTTCCTGCATACGGTCAGGAGAAACCCAATTAAAAGATTCTTTCAAATCTCCCGGCATGGTTGGAGTAAGACGTTCTTCCTCCAACCAATTATAACCCAGATTTTCCTTAACTCCGCTATAAGCGTATTGTTTTTTCACTTTAAGCGGTAGTTGAAAGAACTCATCAATGAGAAACTTCCAGTCATCAAATTCCGATAGCCATTCGTTGTAAACGTTTGTGAATACCGCAAAACCACAAGTGGTATATGCATTGCGCATTTCCTCTACGCAGTTTTCACTCCTGAAATCGATTATCGGTATCAATGCTTAATTTGTAGGAAATTTATTTGTAACACCTTTTACAAAGTACTGCATGGTTTCCAGTTGAGGTCTTTTAATCTCACCGGCTGAAACCCTAGTACCGTCCTGTTTTGTGATGCCTTGTGAAAATGGATACCACTCATCCATGTTGTCATTGATCCATTCCATTCTGACAGTCTCAACTTTGTTGACTACTGTTCCGGGTACATTTTTACCCCATGGAGATAGTCCTACACAATTTTCTTTCAAACCCCAATTATATCTCTGATTCATTTTTAATTTACCAGCAGCTAATTGGTCTACGATGTGTTTGTAAAGCAAGTTCCAATTGAAAATCATACCTGTGACGTATCGGTCTGGTCCGTTACTTCCCATAGGTGCATCATTACCCATGCTCCAAACTTCCTTCCCCTGCTTTTTCCATGCACTTTGTGCAAGAGTTACGACACTTGGAGAATCAGTTGTTGTAAAGAGAATATCATTTCCTGCATCAAGAAGTGCTTTGGCTGCATCCATATCTTTTGGAGGATCGAACCATGAGTTAATCCATACAATATTAACAGAAATGTTTGGATTTACGCTCTGTGCACCAATTGTTAGGGCATTGATGTTACGGATAATTTCAGGTATTGGATGGGAACCAACGACACCAATCTTATTTGATTTTGTCAACATACCCGCTGCAATTCCAGTAAGGTATCGAGCTTGAAAAGAGTGACAAACGTAATTATCCATATTTTTGTCATTTCCCTTGTAGCCAGTAGCGTGCATGAATATTGTATCTGGTGCTTTACTTGCGGCTTTAACCATTGGGTCCATGTACCCAAATGATGTTGCAAAGACAATATCGTGCTTTCTTGCAAGTTTAAGAAATACTTTAGCAGATTCGGCTTCTGGTACCATTTCTACCATCGAAACTTTATAACCATGTTTTTTCAAAGATTGAAATCCATCATGATGACGCATTGACCAGCCACCATCGTTTTTTGGCCCCACCAGGACATAACCAACTGAGGGTGATTTGCCCATAGCCGTAATGCTATACGCAGCAAAGATTACTGCTGTCGTCAGTAATGCAATAGCTTTCTTCATATTTTCTCCTTTCCTAGAGTTAAAAATATAATTAGGTTTTCTAATTCAACCTAACTCTTGGACTGCCATTTTTCATCAGTTAACTCCCTTGAAGTTAAATATATACTTTCAGCAATTGATGATTCAATCTTCTCTAAAATAGAAAGTACTCATCTTTAGGCAGATGTTTGGCAGCAGTGATTCCCCCCTAACTTAGCTCTTACAATACTATTCTTTTGAGCTGTATAAAAAACCGTTATCTCAGGAGCCCTGATTAATGAAATTTTTTATCAACCAAATGAT
>CAJXAT010000197.1 GCA_913050055.1 uncultured Flammeovirgaceae bacterium
ATTGAAATGAGATGCCATCTCTTCTTCGCTTTCTCCATTATTAAGCATTTTTATTATTTGGTAGTCGACTTCTTGTTTATCCATTTCACTAAACTTTCTTAGTCTGGTCTTTTCTAAGATTGAAGCCTTTCTGAGTTTTATGGTGTACTTGAGGGCGAGCCAAATGCCTATCACAAAAAGTAACAGCATGAGCCAAATTAGGACTGGCTGCTCTTCTATCATGAAGTTTACGACGTCGATTTCGCATTCTGTACTAAGACTTTTACTATAAAATTTTGAATCTTCTTGAAGTAAGCTGCTTGATTCGAACCACTCCTCGGGTGTGGATCGTCTGGTGAAATCTTTTGTATAACCATCATATTGTTCCCATGGTACACCGCCCATTTCTGTAGGTGGTTTTCTTCCGGGTGGTTCTTCTATTTTACTTAAGTTCCATCCATCTAACCATGCATTACGAATACTATCTCTACTGAATATTAATTCATCACCGTATTCAAACATAGGATCGGACTGTAATACTTTTATTCCCGTTATTCTTGAAGAGCAACCACATTGTGTACATCTACATCGACCAGCCAGTGCCTGTGGACTACAATCATTTGGGTCTTCTTCCTTTTCGGATGTCTCGTATTTATAATGTCGAAATGGACCATCGAATTCACAATGAGGTTCCGTCCATTGTGAAGTACCAGAGTCGGTTTCAAATGTACAATTTTTTGCATACGTACCGTCACCAGTAGCAAAGTAATACGTACAAGGACGTATGGTTGTCCAATCGAAATCAGCCATTGGTAAATTACCTAAAACCTTTTCACCATCATATTTTTGCTGCTGAATCTTCACTGCTAATTTAGTATTAGATAAACTATAACTTCCAGCCGTGCAATCGGTATATGTACCATCACCGACTGGACGTCTACAACTAGTTGGTATTAATAATAATCCCAAATATGCCGTGTCTGGTTTAGAATTTTCAAATTCGCCTTGCAGACCATTTATAAATGAGGTTAAACCCATTGATTGAAGAACAACACATGGCTTCATAGCTGTCTCGCATAAACGTTTTACACGGCGTGCTGCGCTGTAACTTAAGCAATCGCTTGGGAAAACAACGACATCTGCTTTATTTATTGCTTGATTCAAATCATTGATTGATTGATTTTTTCCTCCATCATGATGACTTAGAAATCCATTCCATCCACTCACTATTGTTTGAAGGGGTCCAATGACTCTGAGCCGGCCACCAACATAGAGTATGCGCTTTGAGTTTAAGTCGAAGCTTTGATTCTTAGTTGTAGTGATAAGTCCTTTATCTGATCGTTCTCCATCACATAGACTGATCTTATTACTAATATCATCACGTGCTTCTTTCGAAATTTCATTTCCTTCTCTTAATGTATTAAGTTTGTCATCAGATCCGACAGACCCGACCGATATTTTTTGTAATTCTTTGACATTATTAGCGGTGCCACATAATAAATTTCTAGCTACAATAGCACTTCTTGGCTGGATTTCATTTTGTTGTTTAGAGGCGCTGTCCGTGATTATAGCCTTCTCTGATGACAATTTCTTCTGTACAATATCCAATTTCATTTTTTTTTCTTTCATTGACCAAGCAGATTTTTTCATGGACTCCATATCAGTTTTGTCTGATCTCTTTATCTTGCCCAGTTGATTTTCCTGGGCCGAAAAAAATATCAAAAACAAGTCAGAATTTATAAATCTAATTGAAGCCATGCTTTTATAATCAATAATGATAATCATTCTTAATTAGGTAAGGATAAACCATTAAGAATAAATTGCAATTAAAAATTATTCTCATTTATAAATATCTGTTATTTGTGAAAATTTTGCTTGTAAAAATTAGAAGAAAGGCAACGTGTTTCGATAATAAAAAATGCAGTGATGCGACTAATTATCATTATAAATCAAATAGTTATTGAATTCTCTCTAATTTTTTGGTATAAGGTAAAAATCCTGTTTTAAGACGTGTAAGGAAGGTCATTATGCAAGGGGAAAAAGAAGTTCTAAGACAATTAAATGTTATTTTAAAGAATGAGCTTACAGCTATTAACCAATACTTTTTGCACGCACGAATGTTAAAGAATTGGGGCTTTGAGCGGTTAGCTGATAAAGTATATCATGAGTCAATTGGTGAAATGAAACATGCAGATCAGATTATCGAGCGTGTACTAATGCTGGATGGCTTGCCTAATTTGCAAGATTTGGGAAAGTTGCGGATTGGAGAGAATGTCCCAGAAATTTTTGACGCTGATCTCTCAGTTGAAATGCTCAATCAAAAATGCTTAAAAGAAGCGATTGGGGTTTGTGAAGAGTTGAGAGATTTTATTAGCCGAGAGGTTTTTACTAAAATTCTTGATGATACGGAAGAACACATAGACTGGATTGAAACGCAGAAAAACGTTATCGATAACGCTGGTTTGCCAAATTATTTGCAGGAGCACATGTACAAGTCTTAGAGTTTTTAATAACTATGAGAACTTTGTTAAATATTTTCGTTGGTGGTTATTTTATCAAGTAATTTAAAGATATTTTTTTCTGTTTTTTGTATATTTCTATTTCTAAATGCTTTTAATATGTATGATGGAATTAATGGTCAATCAGGGCTTTATATAATTATAATATTTGGTTTTTTTATAGTTAAAGATATTAATTTATTTTT
>CAJXAT010000198.1 GCA_913050055.1 uncultured Flammeovirgaceae bacterium
GCTTCAACGGTTTTGCCAGGCTAGTGCGCACAAAAAGAAATGTTATCAGCATTGCAATGGTTGAAATCAGAATTGCAATGGCAATGATTAACATTATCAATTTGTTAGTGTATTCATTTACCTCAGCTTCCTCGATCTCAGAAATGATTGCCCAAGTAACATCTGGTATGTTTAACGGGCTATATGCACTCAACACTTTGTTGCCCAGGTAATTAGTAACCAAAGCCGTGCCCTTTTCACCTTGAATGGCTCTGGTAGTTGCCTCCGATTTAGCATTTTGAATCAAAATACTACTTTGAAGACTTCTGATACGTGCAATTTTTTCAGTAGAAATGTTTTGCTGTTGCAAGTTTCCAAAAAAACTATCTGGATCTTCAATTAGTAGTCTAGAATCGTTCCTCATCGAATAGTCATTTGAAACCATATAAGTTTCACCTGATTTTCCCAAACCAACTGAATTCCAACTCCCACTATTGGTCATTGTCGTATTTATTTGGTCAATTGGGATTTGAAAAATAAGCACTCCAACTTGCTCATCACCGTCGACAATTGGAACAGACAAAAAACTCGCTGGACTTTGGTATGAAGGATAGTATTCATCAAAATCAACCATCTTTACCAAGTCTGAATTTCGACTACCCTGCACAGCGCGGAAGGCAGCTGCAAAATTTGATTGAGAAAATGGCCCATCAACCAAAGAAGTTGCAAAATCTAATTCTTTGAAAACACTGTAGACGACTTTACCATTTTCAGGTTCCACTAAAAATATATCATAATATCCAAATTTTTCTAAGAAGTTACGAAAGTATGAATGGTATTGAGCGTGAAATCCAGCATATTCACCTCTTTCAGCATGTGTTGGTTTATCCATTAGATGTTTGCTTCCAAGAGGATTCGGGTTATCTGCAATAAAAGCATGTTGAAATGCTATTGCCTCAGGACTTAATCGACTGAAAAACTCATTAATTCTATCAGTCCTCCTTCCATTTTTATTAAAAAATTCTTCTGAAAAATCTCCTGTGTAATAAGACCTCAATTCCTTTGCTCTTTGTTGAATCGTTATCTGTGATTCGTAATGAAGTAGTTCACTAGGATAACTTTTGTATGACATATCAAAACTCTTCATTGCTTCAATAACATAATTCGATTGGGCCATTGTTTGAATTTGCTTTCGATAATTATTAAATTGATTTTCCAAAGTAGATTTCTGGACTTCTCGTATTGAAACCATTTGCTGAAATGCTTTTGATTCTAAAGCATTTTGGATTGTTGAAATACTGATGTAACTTATAACACTGATAGATGTGAGTGTAACTGCTAATACCAAAATCAGAAGTTTGGCTTGAAGAGAATTTTTACTCATTTTTACTCAATTAATTACTATTTTCAGTCTTGCTAATGATTGATTGAATTGCCTTATCTTGGGCAAATAATGAATCCAAGTTTAGCAAGATTAACATTTCACCTCTCCATTCACAAAGCCCTTCAAGAAATTGTCTTTCTACAATCATCTCTGTTTCAGGTGGTGGTTGAAGATTTTCAACTGGCAAATTAATGACATCTAAAACTTTATCAACTACCATTCCAATGAGTTTTTCTTCAACAAAAATAGTCATCAAAACTGTTCTTTCATTGTATTCTAATTGGGGATATCCAAAACGTAACCTCAGGTCCATTACTGGAATTATCGAACCTCTGAGATTAATCACTCCTTTGTAATGTTCTGGCAAATTTGGAATGATGGAAATTCGATCATAGGTAATGAATTCACGTACTTTTTTAATATCCACCATGTACGTTTCTTCTGCGATTTTAAAACTTACGTATTGTTGCCCCTCATGATTCGAAAATTCATAAGAGTCTTCATATTTAGATTTCTCTTTCAACCCCATTAAGAAAATCCTCTAATTTTGTTTAAAACTCATTATCATTAAGCTTGGCAAATCCAGAATTAGAGAGACTCTCCCATCACCTAAAATTGTTGCACCAGCAATACCTGGGATTTGGAAAAAATTTTCTTTCATACTCTTAATCACAACCTGTTGCTGATCTAAAATACGATCAACTAAGAGACCACATCTCATCTTATTATTCTCTATAATTACACATATTTCTTCTTCGTTTATTTTTTTCTCTCTTTCAAGATTAAAGACTTTGCTGAGGTTTAAGACCGGAAGGTATTCACCACGTATCTCAATCACTTCACCTTGTTTCTGCATGGTCCTGAACTGGTCAACTGTTGGACGAATCGATTCTAAAATAGAAAGAAGAGGAATGGTAAAGACCTGGTCCTCTACTTGGACAAGCATCCCCTCAATAATTGCCAACGTAAGGGGAAGTTTGATTTGAAAGGTTGATCCCTTACCGACTTTACTATCGATGAAAATAGATCCTCTCAATGATTCAATCTCCTGACGAACCACATCCATCCCAACTCCTCTGCCCGAGATGTCTGAGACATTCTCCGCAGTAGAAAAACCGGCATGAAATAAGAGCCTAAAGGTTTCTTGCTCATCCAGTTCCGATTTCTCATCAATCAATCCTTTGGCCAATGCCTTTTGAAGGATTACTCTTGAATCAATGCCACCACCATCGTCTTGAACTTCTATAAAAACATGACCTTCCCCATGAAACGCTCTTAGATGAATCGAGCCTTCTTCCCCTT
>CAJXAT010000199.1 GCA_913050055.1 uncultured Flammeovirgaceae bacterium
TTCTTGGCGCTTCTCTTCAAATGGATTTTTAAAACAGCTATGATGAATTGGCATTAAGGAAAAGCTTAGTAAAAAAACAGTTCCTTAAACCTTTAACAGCATTTAGGCCTTAGTTGGTATATCTTTAAAAGCTAACCCTTTGTCGGCTCTTGGATCTTGGGGCAAGCCTAAAACTCTCTCAGCAATAACATTTCTTAGAATTTCATCTGTTCCGCCAGCAATTCTTAATCCTGGAGCGCCTAACCAAGCGCCTTGAAAAGAACTGACCCCATCGTTTTCATCAATTAGCATGCCTGCCATATCCCCAGAATCAATTCCAAAGTTACCTATTTCCTGAAGTTTATTCGCGCTGACTATTTTTGTAATAGATGCCTCAGGTCCAGGTGCTTCTCCTTTAGATAGGGCAGAAATTGTTCTAAATTTAGTATATTTAAGACCATTGGCTTGGCAAAACCAGTCAGCAAGCCTTTCTCTTACAGCATCATTTTGAATTAGTGCCTCTCCTGCATCATCCTTAGTTTTAGAAAGAATCAATGCCTCCTCTATATCAGAACCTCTTGCATCGCCAACTGCCAGTCTTTCATTCATTAGTGTAGTAATAGCTACTTTCCACCCATCTCCGATTTCTCCAAGTCTCTGAGAGTCCGGAATGCGCACATCATCAAAATAAACTTCATTAAATCCAGCTCCCGTTCCAGCTTGTCCTGTAATTTGCTTAATAGGTTTTACTGTTATCCCTGGTGATTTCATGTCAACAAAGAAGAATGTAAGCCCTTTATGTTTTGCTATGTCTGGGTCATGACGAACAACCAAGATACCAAAATCAGAGTAATGCGCGCCAGAAGTCCAAACTTTCTGACCATTTATTATCCAATCATCACCGTCTTTTTCAGCCTTACTTCTTAATCCAGCAACATCAGAGCCAGCTGCAGGCTCTGAAAAGAGCTGACACCATATTTCTTTTCCCTCGGCCATTGGTGCAAGGTATCTATCTTTCTGTTCTGCAGATGCATATTGCATCATGACTGGACCACACATACCAAGACCAATTTCAAATATGCCACCAGGTACATTGAATTTAGCTTCTTCTTGCCCCCATATAATTCTTTCAATCGGAGAGGCTTCAATACCTCCATATTCTTTTGGCCAATGGAGCATTGCCCATCCAGCCTCATATTTTTTTTGTTGCCAGGCTTTGGCTACTTTGAGATGATCATCAAGCGATGAATCACCTTGTACGCTGCTTTTATTTTCTTTGAGCTCAGCATTAGCTTCTAGCCATTCTCTACATTTAATTCTAAATTTAGCTTGTTCTGGTGTATCGTTAAAATCCATAATTTACTCCTTTGCCAAAGTGTTTGTTTTTTCTAAGTTTGTAACTAATTTTTCTTTCCATGTTGCCTCGGATCCAAGCAAAACTGAAAGAACTTTGGATCTCTTATAAAATAAATGACAATCATATTCCCATGTAAAGCCATTACCACCATGAGTTTGAATATTTTCTTTAGAACATAGTTGGAAAGCTTTAGTGGCACTAACCCTTGCAGTTGCTGCAGCAAGAGGAAGTTCAGCTGATTCCGAAGATAGTGCCCATGCACCATAATAACAATTTGATTTTGCAAGAGTGACAGCAATGTACATATCAGCAAGTTTATGTTTTATAGCTTGATAAGATCCAATTTGCCTTCCGAATGCAAATCTTTCCATTGAATATGCTTTAGCCATATCTAGCGCAGCTTGAGAGCCTCCAACTTGCTCAAATGCAAACAAAACTGCTGCTTGATCTAGTAGATGTTGAATATAAACCCACCCCTCACCAGATTCTCCAATTAACCTTGAAGGAGCATTTTTAAACTCAACTTTATAAAAGGCTCTTGAAGTATCAAGATTTTTTTGCTGTGTTACTGTAATAGATTCATCATTAAGATCCACCAATCTTAAATCTATGCCAGTTTTTGATTTAGCAACCACAATCATTTGCGAGGCCATCCCAGCATCTGGAACAGCAATTTTAACACCATTTATTTTTTCAGACGCAACTGACACAGTAAGATTAGATGCTGTTGCTTGATGCATATCCTCTGCTATGCCATAGGTACCAACAACTTCTCCTGAGACTACTTTTGGCAATAATTCAGATTTAATCTCTTCGCTGCCAAACTTGATAAGGGCTTCAGTAAAAAAATAAACAGATGAAGAGAAGGGGACCGGCGCAAGAGATCTTCCAAGCTCTTCAGCAATTACACAAAGCTCTAAATGACCCAGACCTAGACCTTCATATGCCTCTGGGACCCTGATCCCAGTCCAACCAAGCTCAACAATTTTTTGCCACAGCTCTTCATCGTGCTCAAGAGCATTGTCCATGACCGCTCTCGCATTTGTAAGACCACCTTCTTTATCAAAGAATTTTTTGGCTTCATCTTGTAAAAATTTTTGGTCGTCTGAGAAATCTAAATTCATATTATTGTTATATAGTTTTAAGTTAAGGCTTATAATTCAATGCCATATTAGAACATATAATTTAATACAATTTAAGAAACAAACTTGCATTACTTATGACCATGAAAATCTCAGCAACAAAAAATGGAGACTCTCATATCAATAAAAGCTCCAGCGGCCTTTTCCTTGGGATAGTATTTGTTTTATTGTTGATAGGA
>CAJXAT010000200.1 GCA_913050055.1 uncultured Flammeovirgaceae bacterium
TTGGCCTGTGAATGGTTAGGCGAAAAGACCTATGAGGTGCCCTATTTAGGAACCTTCGAGGGATTGGATATTCCTGTCATGTTTGTCGCCCTGATTTTGGCATCTGCAGCATCAAGTTTTCCTGATACCATTATCTCAATCAAAGATGCTAAGAAGGGGAATTATGATGATGCTATTTCCAATGCACTTGGGAGTAATATTTTTGATGTTTGTTTTGCTTTGGGCTTTCCCCTATTCGTGTTTACGTTGATCAACGGCCCTATAGTCATGTCTGAAGACATCATTGATTTGAGTAGTGAATTGAGATTATTATTGCTTCTATCCACCGTCGCGGCCCTTGCCATTTTTACTACAGGCAAATATATGGGACGAGGGAAAGCTTTTATTTTATTGGGAATATATGTGTTTTTTGTTATTTATATTGTAGGTAGAGGTGCTGGTAACGAATGGGCTCAATCGATAGCTGATGGGTTGGTTTCTATGGTCCATTTCTTGAATATCAACTGATAAAGTGCCGTCGAGAAGCCTTCAGCGCGTAATATGACCGTGCCTTTCCCCATTTTTATTGGCGACATCATACATACACTTAATTTAATCAAAATTTGCAAGTAAGAACAGAGACATGATTTTTCAAGAAGAAATCTCGTTGACACCTTTTCCAAGAGGGTTTCATCTCATTACTGACCTGGTCAGTGAGGTGATTTTATCGTCCGGTATTCAAACGGGTACCGCACAAGTCTTCGTCTTACACACTTCGGCCAGTTTGAGCATCAATGAAAATTCAGATCCTTCCGTTCGACTTGATTTTGAATCACACCTCAATAAGTTAGTTCCAGAAAACCAAGCTTATTATCGGCATAATTACGAGGGTTCAGATGACATGCCGGCTCACATCAAGGCGTCACTACTCGGCACATCCGTCCATTTCCCCATTTCTTCCGGGCTACCTCGATTAGGTGCATGGCAAGGCGTATATTTAGGTGAACATCGCAATGATGGTGGAGTTAGAAAGTTGATCATCACCGTTAATGGTGCGTGACCATTACGATGACTCGTCTGACGGCCATCGTCATATAGTAGCCTCATTTTGCCCTCATCAAACCCCTGCTACCCGATGGATGCTTGTTTAGTTTGGATTCACTCCTTTGGGTTCCTCAACTGTTGTAATTCCTCTTGAATTCGCTCTTTGTCTGAGGCTATCTCATTGACAATAGCGGTTACTTTTAAAAATGATTGTAATTCCCCTTCTGTTATTTTATGTAATATATGTTTGTTGAATGCCTTTACGGAACCACTAGAAAACGCTCGTTTTTCCCTTCCCTTCTTGGTTAGGAAAATACGAACTAATCGTCCATCTAAGGGGTCTTTTTTCCTAATGATCCATTTTTTTAGCTCTAGTGCTTTCAGAATTCTGGTTAGGCTCCTCGCTTCAAGACCCATTAAGGGTGCAATTTTTGTAGCAGGAGTTCCCTTTTCAACGTCTATGTTAAGCAGTACAAAGCCACTTGATGGAGAGATTTCGAAATCCTGTCCATATTGACTGTACATACGTGAGATGGCATGCCACGCTATCTTAATATTAAAATCAATGCTTTGTTCTTTTTTCATGATTGTCGTAAATATAGCCATTCTATTGCGTTTAATCCCATCTTTTTTAATATGCAATCTTTGCTTCGAGACAAAAGCGCATTATCTTGCTGATCTAATTGCAATACTATGAGCGCATCTGACTTTCAAGGAATTCCCAAAGTTTTTTATTCTTATCAAACACAAAAAGCCTTTTGTAACTGTTTGGTCTGTAAGTGCTATTTATTAGACGATGAGACCTACGTCATTGAAAAGGCATATAAAAAGCATTTAGGATATACCGCACAAGACGTGATCTTTGATTATGCTATTTGTTTGGCTTGTGCATTAAAAATAAGGCAAGAGTTTTCAACAGATTCTTTAGCAAAAATAGATGCCTATTTTTCAAAACACCTTGTTATGAGTTCAATCCCTCTTCAAAGGAATCCCATCGATATTGATCAATGCTTAACCCAATGTGCAATAAAGAAAACTTCAGTTACTGAACTAACTAATTATCAGATTTATGGTCATTTTCATGGGAATAAGCTCATTAAGAGTATTTCTCCTTATCTAATTTCTCAATCAGCGATAGAAGAAATTATCCCTCTCATATCTAACGATACCCAAGATATGTTGAATGATTTTTACAATTGCCATTTGAATCCTGATCCCGAAATGTTCGTGCCTAAACAACCTTCGGATCAATTGATCTTCATTTAATTTAGTTCATCACCTCGCAATATACGAAAACGCCTTCTGGCCTCGACTGCATAAGCACTGCCAGGAAAACTTTCGAGGAACTGTCGATACGCTTGTTTTGCCTCAGATCTATTATCTAAATATTCTTCTAAAATTTGAGCCTTCATAAATAAGGCATCATCCCCTAATACTCCTTCTGAATATTCGTTTATCAGGGTATTTAAGGAGTTTAATGCTTTTTGGTATTTGCCCATGCGTTTATCAAGTTTGGCTAATAACCAAAAACCATCATCCCGAATAGGATGACCCAATTGAGTATTAATCAATATTTCTAGTTTCACTCGGGCTTCATCAAATCTATTCTGATACATTAGCAAAGATAT
>CAJXAT010000201.1 GCA_913050055.1 uncultured Flammeovirgaceae bacterium
GGTGCTCTGGTTCTGTTCGGAATCGGCGGCGCAGCCATCTACTCGATTGATCATGATAATAATGGTAAGGAAGGCTTCTTGGTGAAGTCGTCGTACGGATATACATACACCAACTAGCCAGAAGCCCAAGAACTCATTTTCTTCGGCCAGCGCGTCTGACCCTCCTCTTCTTAGAAGGGTTAAGCTGTTTGTGGTTCTCCTCGATCCACTGTTTAATATCCTCACCCGTTCTAGGTTCTGACCCTTCGTTTGACGACGTTCTATCGCTCTTCTTACGCCAAGAGAACCCGCTATTCTTTTTCTTGTCATTGGCAGCGTCAATGCCAAGCCACCTGTATGTCTCTTCGAAGTCACCCTTTTGCAAGCTGTCTATAAGATTCTTGTGCCTGCCCATCCCCGTCAACTCCAGCGGCATACAAACTCGTTTCATTCCCGGCCAACAACAGCGGAACGGGTCACATACAAAGTTAATGAAACTATGAAGCCTACATAAAGTATTCCAATAGAAAGTTTAGTATTATTAAATTTCATTTCGCAAGTAGCTTTGAAGCGACCGAAATGCCGGACCTGATTGCCCCATCAAATTTACCATTAGTGAATATGTCTCCACACAACCCTACAAAGCTGTCTAGCCCTATATTGATAGAGCTATCAAGAGAATATAAATTCTTAGGCGTAGAGTATCTCCATTTATGATTAGATAATGATTTGCAAAATTTGATCTTGTTACATTAATTATTGCTCCAAATGTTCCTAATGGTTTTTTTTCCTCTATACATTTAATTTGATATCCATTTTTATTGCAATGCTTTTTCACAGCGTTGTGTCCAACACCTGTTGAGAGGATAATATCTTTTTCTAAACAAATATTCCATGATTTTATCCAAACTATTAAATAGTCAAGAAACGTTTTTTTGTTTATTGGGGCAAGAATTTTTGGAGTCATTCCTAAAACAGACTTTATCCTCGTGCCTTTGCCGCCTGCAAGAATAATGACTTTAAAACTCATAAATACGATATAAATTTTTAAAAAAATAATTTAAAATAAAGAATTTCTTTTTTGATTTATAACAAAAAATCTAGAAGTTAGTTGGCTATTTTTCAAGCTCTTGACATATAGCATGATAAATCACTTGCGTAATTGTCTGAATAATTTCTGTATCTCTGCTTGGGATTTCTATAGAAAAATCAATTTTAGATTTCTTTTCCGATAGCTTACCACTTATTAAACAAGTTTTTATACCTAATCCTTCAGCCTTTTTTAGGCCATTAATTACATTCCTTGATTGACCAGAAGTGGATAATCCAATTGCAAGACCAATTTGATTGCTAAATCCTTCTATTTGCCTTTCAAATATTGATTCATATGAGAAATCATTAGCCCAAGCTGTAATGATAGATGTATTTGTTGTGAGAGCTAAGGCCTTTAAAGGCTTCCTTGTCTTATTCTTATAGGTGCACATTAATTCACCCGCAAAATGTTGTGAGTCTGCCGCTGAGCCACCATTACCAAAAATTACAATTATTTTTCCATCCTTATCAATATTTTTAATTAACTTAGCAATTATTTTAACTTGGGAAGAAATTATTTTTTGTGAAATAGTTTTCTTTAAGGTTTCAATTGTCTTTGAAGATAAGTTTTCATAAATCATTATTCTGAAAAAATAATTTGGCTACCAGATGAACTAAATTTTACCTTAACCCATGTTTTGATATTAAGTTTTTCTTTTATTTGTGCATGTTTGTTTCTCGGAGCCCAACAAATGAAAAATCCGCCACCACCAGCGCCCATTACTCTTGTGCATAATGATCCGGCACTTTCTGACTCTTTAATCAATTCCATTATTCTCTGATTTTGATAGTCACCATTTAATGATAATTTTATATCTCGGCTTGATTTTGTTAATTCAGCATGTTTTTCAATATCTAATTCTTTAACAAAAGATTCAATCCCTTTGGACGTGATCTCCTTTAATTCCATTAATTTACTAACATTACTTTGTTTTTTTATTGATTTATTTATTGTAAAAGAAATTTTTGATGATAATCTTTGATTACCTGTAAAACCCATTAGTAATGATGATTCAATATATTTTTTATAGTCTTCTTTTACTAGAAATTGCTTTGGTCTGACCCCCTGTTTATCTGCATATATATGTACTATCCCTCCAAAGGCAGATGCGCATTGATCCTGTACTCCTATTATTTCACCTATATTATTTTGCTCTATATCAATTGCAAGTTTAGCTAACTGCGTTCTTCCAAGAAATTCTCTTTTTGTTAAAGCACATAAAGAAGAAATTAAACCTACCGTAAATGCAGATGAACTGCCAATTCCACTTCTTCCAGGTAAGTCTCCAACATGAGATATTTCTAAGCTCTTATTGTCGCCATATTTACGCTCAAAAACAGGCAAATTACCCCTTGAAATCGGGCGTCATTGATCGGCTTGCCAAATCAATTTATTGTGCAACCAATCATTCATTTCATGGGGTGTAAGACCCACATCCGACAGTATCTGTAACGTGTGTTCACCAAGTCCTGGAACAAGGCCTTCAGAACGCCCTACGGGGGGATGAACCTGACCATCTTCAAATGAACGACGAGCAACAATATGGGGGTGGTTCGCCATTTCCTGAACTGTCAAGAC
>CAJXAT010000202.1 GCA_913050055.1 uncultured Flammeovirgaceae bacterium
AAATCTCTGTGCGTTTAATTAAGCAATTGTCAATCGGAAACTTTCATTAGTCTTAAACTCAATAAAAGGCTTTTCAGGAAACAAGTCGGAATAATGATTCATCATATTATTAGAGTTAATAATGATTTTCGGATTAGGAATTAAAATTAAAAATATTCAAATTCTTTTTTTACAAAACATTGATATATGACTTTCATAGTAAAAAAATTTCTTGGGATTCTCTTAAAATTAAAATGATGGAGATCGATAGACTTCCATCTTATGGAACAGTGTTTATTAATAACTCTACATTTAAAGCAATTCAATCTTCTGGCTTGCTTAGCGGATTAGATGATAAACAGCTGACTAGAAAATTATCCTATTATTACGAAGTTATATTGAAGAGAGTAGAAGACAATAATAAAATATTTGACCAAATTGGTATTGAATTTTATAATAAGCAGTTTCCATTTGTACCATATAATTTTACCAATCGATTATTTGAGAATTCTGACTTAAAGAAGCCTGACAATTATAAGGAGTTTCTATTTGGTCTTCAGGCATCTAAAAAAATAATATGTTCAGAGGAGTTTATATTTGACTTAGATGCTTTTTCTGGAAAAGTTTTGCATTACAACAGTTGAATTTGTTTAGAGGTTACTTATGAATGACCCTTGGGAATATCTGCTTGAAACAGCTAAAAAAGTCCATTTGGCCAACAGTAAATTACAAGACTTTTGTCCATTTCCTGAAGATATAAAAAGGCAGGAGCTCAATCCCTTTCATATTCCTGCAAGTGATTTAATGCAAAACGAAACAGGCTTGCTAACAGATGACTATGCTGAGCTGCGAGACGCATTTATTTTGGCAAGTCCCTATGCGCATTGGCGTCAAACTTATAAAGGGACCATTATTGGTCAAAAGTTTCTCAATAAATTTGGCTGTTATGGTTTGATTGGACCCGAAAGCCCTTTTCACAGTGAAAAAATTCGCGCATGGGTCGTGTATATGCCAAAGAATTTTTATTACCCTTGGCATCATCATCCTGCCGAAGAGATGTATCTTTGTTTGGCTGGGGAAGCGGTTTTTCGGCGGGAAAATTGTCCTGATACTAGACTTATTTCGGGTGGCATAATGGAACATTCAGCCAACCAACCCCACTCTATGGAGACTTTGGAACATCCAATAATGGCTTACGTTGTATGGCGAAACGAATTTGGTACCAAGCCTGTGCTGACTTTTGAAGATGCTCGATGAGTTGGTATTATTTTGAGAGACTTGGTCTCATACTTTTGCTCAATTTTTCTATCGCGAGCGCAAGGTGTTTTTGGTTGATATTGTAGTCGCCATGCTCCAACCTCATTAAATAAGCTTGCCTTAATACATCCGAATGTGTGGACCCAATTGGTGGCATAAATCGATAAGACGCTATTTCAATAAGGAGCCCCAATGGATCTCGAAAATATATCGAATCCATGAATCCGCGGTCTTTATGTCCGGAATGAGCTATCTTTCGTTCTTCCAAACGCTCAATAATTTGGGAGAAACTCGCACTGCTAACATCAAATGCAATGTGGTGAACAGATCCAATTTCAGTACCAACTTTCGCTTTATTAGGAGACCGTTTTTCGTTGGTAAATATAGTAATCAAACGACTGTCCCCGGGGTCAAAATACAAATGATTTTCATCTTCATTATCTAAGTTTGGTTGTTCAAAAATGAATGGCATGCCCAGCACGCCCTCCCAGAAACCGATAGAGGTTTTCCTGTCTGCTCCGTTGAGAGTAATGTGGTGTAGACCTTGAGACTGGGCAACCGGTGAGGTAACCATTTGCAAACTCCTTTTAATGAAGAAGTAAGTAGTTCTTTCATCTGTAATATGGGCATATGCATTGTCTCCTTCAAGAAATCTGCGAATATCAACCCCGCAACAAGCGCATTCATGTGCGGCATTATATCGATAGACCTTGAATAAACCAAGATTATAGTTCGGTGGCCTCAAAGCCTTACGCAGCATCTTAATGTTTTGGCGACGTGCCTTAGAAGGATTTTTTGGATTTGATTTGGGGGGGAGGTTTAATATCATGTTTCTCTCTATCAAGTAAATCAATACCTGAATTTGATTTTGAATCTGTGTTTTTCTTTTTAGACATTAAACCTCCGGGAAGAATTCTGTCAAGTCTATTTTTCTTTCTTCAGCTTCTTCTAAATGTGATAATGGATTATAACTTTTTGAATTGATTATGCTTTCGTAAGACATTTTAATTCCTGCCCTAAGTGATATCTGTGGTTTCCAATTAGTTATAGTCTTAAGTTTACTTGAGCTTAATTTGTGATTGCCCAGATAATCAGTTTGTGGATGCCATTTAATAACATTACTAACATCTCTGCCTATGACATCTTCAATGATTTTGACAATTTCCCAAGTTGTGTATGGGTTTTCTGATGCAATATTCCAATCTGAACCCCACAACTCTTCAGTAATGCATGTCCAAACACCTCTGCAAAAGTCGCTGACATGCATATAGTCTTTTACTTTATCCGGATCTAAAAACATATCAATATGTTCTTTCTCATTTAATGCAGCATATATCGTTTTTGCAATAAGCGAATTCATGTCACCT
>CAJXAT010000203.1 GCA_913050055.1 uncultured Flammeovirgaceae bacterium
TATCTTAGAATTATATAAACCTTTTAATGCATCTCGTTCAGCAATAGCTTTAAACAAAGAATGATTATACAAAGCAATAATCTCACCAAGGTTTGTAGTTCTTGGTTTTAATCCTTTACATATTTTGCCTAGCAATTTAAGCAAAATACTTGACGACTCACAGGACATACTAAGTAAACGTGGATACACTGCGCTCGAAGATCATCCTTTCGAACGTGAAGAAGTAGAAGGTGTATGGATACCTACTGAAGAAGATATAGCATATCAAGATAGTATGTTTTGTATAATAGAACAAACACAGCAGGATGTAGATACTATTAAAAAAGAGTTTGATGCCAAGAAGGTCAAGAAGGCCGAGCCTGCAGTAAAAGCGGAGAAATTAGAGAAAACGGTAGCGGTAAAGGCTGAAAAGAAGGTCAAGGCAGAGAAGCCAGCAAAAGCAAAGGCACCGAAAGCAAAAAAATCTGCAGAATAATTATTTTTGACAAATCAAATTTGTTTGAAATGTTGAGTACTTAAAAAAGAATAGGCCGTTTGTAGTTGTGTCCGTTTTTTTTATGAAATTGATCTTTCAGACTTCTTTTTACACGCAAAAAGCCATTTAATTGAAGGAAGATGCTGTCTGAATCTGCCGGTATTGGTTTAGATTTGTTATTGTTTATGAGAGGATTGGCATTTAGCAGTTTACGCGTAGGGGAGCGCTACCGATTGATCAATTACGGGGAGCTTTTTGAATTTGAGCTATTAAAAATCTTGGACAAGAATGAATTCTTACTCAAGGACCTCTTCACTTTAGAAACCTACAAGATGAGTCAACTCATAGGTTTTGGAAAGGGAGATGATTTAGAAATCAGGATGCTTTAAAGCTCATAACTAGAGTGCTCCTTAGAGGTAAGGGAACTACTTCCAGATAAATTTTGATCTAAAGCTCTAGCGGCTTCTCTACCTTCTTGAATTGCCCATACGACCAGTGATTGACCCCTTCTCATATCGCCAGCCGTGAAGACTTTATCTAAATTAGTTTTATAGTTTTGAGCCTTTACATTTCCTCTTTCATCTAGATTGATTTTCAATTGATCTAACAAACCTTCTTTCTGGGTATGTACAAAACCGACTGCGATGAGTACAAGGTCACAAGGATAAATCTTTTCAGTATCGGGGATTTCATCAAATTTTCCATTTTCCCAAACTACTTTTATCGTTTTAAGCCCTGAAACATTTCCATTTTCATCTCCAATGAAAGATTTGGTTAATACCGACCAGGCTCTATCAACGCCTTCTTCATGAGAGGAAGAGGTTCTTAAAACCAAAGGCCATTCAGGCCATGGATTGCGGATACCTCTGGAACTTCCTGGCTTATCTAAAAGCTCGAATTGTGTGACCGACTTGGCACCTTGTCTATTCGAGGTCCCAATGCAATCAGAGCCGGTATCACCGCCGCCAATGACAATGACATTTTTACCTGTAGCAAAGAGGTCTTCTTTGTCGAAACCTAGCTCAGAAACTCGTTTATTTTGTTGAGTTAAAAAGTCCATAGCAAAATGAATACCTTTCAGATTTCTACCCGAGATATCTATATCGCGTGGAATGGTCGCTCCGGTAGCCAATAAAATAGCCGTAAACTGATTTTTTAGATCGCTAATGGAGAGGTCAACGCCTACTTCAATATTTGTTTTAAAGGTGATTCCTTCTGCCATCAATAGATTTACTCTTCTTTCAACCACCCATTTTTCTAGTTTGAAATCTGGAATACCAAAACGAAGCAAGCCGCCTATTTTTTCATCACGTTCAAAAACCGTTACTTGATAACCGGCTTTGTTTAATTGGTCTCCAGCTGCCAGCCCTGCCGGCCCTGATCCAATCACGGCAACCGAACTAAGCTTTCTTTTAATGGGCGGATTGGGCTGAATTTTACCTGATTCAAAAGCTTTCTCGATGATGCTTTTTTCAATATGTTCAATGGCGACAGGGGACTTATTGATACCTAATACACATGCACCCTCGCAAGGCGCAGGACAAATACGACCTGTAAATTCAGGAAAATTATTGGTCTCTAAAAGCAGATCTGTGGCTCGATTCCAATCATCGTTATGAACGGCATCATTAAAATCAGGTATGATGTTTCCCAGCGGGCAACCTTTATGACAAAAGGGAACACCACAATCCATGCACCTACTGGCTTGATTCTTAGTGAGCTCTTCGCTGTGCGGGACATAAAACTCCTTGTAGTCTTTAATTCTTTCCTTTGGATCTCGGGTTTTAGGTAGGTCCCGTCCTATTTTCATGAATCCATCTATATTTCCCATTAGGCTACTTTTTTAGAGGTTTTCTGATTTGCTAATACACGCTTGAGTTCTATTGGCATCACTTTTTTAAAATATTTTAAAGTGGTATCCCAATGATTTAAAATTTCAATTGCTTTGGGACTATTTGTTCGTTTTATATTGAGTTCGGTGATGTCGAACTTGCTGGATACCT
>CAJXAT010000204.1 GCA_913050055.1 uncultured Flammeovirgaceae bacterium
CGTCTTTTGGAAATATAAAGAGGACGACTATCACATAAATATTATTGACACACCAGGTCACGTCGATTTTACAGTTGAAGTAAACCGATCATTGCGTGTATTAGACGGTTTGGTGTTTTTATTCAGCGCCGTGGATGGTGTTGAGCCACAATCTGAAACCAATTGGCGTTTGGCTGATAATTATAAGGTGGCAAGAATCGGTTTTGTAAATAAAATGGATCGTGCCGGTTCAGATTTTCTTAACGTCTGTAAGCAAGTTAAAGAAATGCTGGGAACTAAAGCGGTTCCATTGCAATTACCGATAGGGTCTGAAGATAACTTCAGAGGTGTGGTTGATTTAGTTGAGAACAAGGCGATGGTTTGGAAGGAGGAAGACCAAGGCATGACTTTTGAGGAAATTCCGATACCTGAAGATATGGTTGAAGAAGTTGCTGAGTATCGTGAAAAGTTAGTTGAGTCAGTAGCCGAGTATGATGATGGATTAATGGAAAAATATTTCGAAGATCCTGATTCCATATCCAAAGATGAAATCATATCAGCATTGAGAGCAGCTACTATTGATTTGGCGTTTGTACCTATGCTTTGTGGTTCAGCATTCAAGAACAAAGGGGTTCAAACAATGCTAGATTATGTAATGGAGCTATTGCCATCTCCTTTAGACAAAGATGAGATTATAGGAATTAATCCTGATACAGAAGAGGAAGTCAAGCGATTGCCCACGATCGAAGATCCATTTACGGCATTGGCTTTTAAAATTGCAACTGATCCTTTTGTTGGTAGACTTTGTTTTATTAGGTCGTATTCAGGTACGCTAGATTCAGGGTCATATGTTTTTAACACTCGGACAGGAAAGAAAGAAAGGATTTCAAGAATCTTTCAAATGCATGCCAACAAGCAAAATCAAATTGATACTTTGCACTGCGGAGATATTGGAGCGGTTGTTGGATTTAAGGATATTAAAACAGGAGATACCTTGTGTGATGAGAAAAATAAAATTGTCTTAGAGACGATGGATTTTCCTGATCCTGTAATCGGTTATGCCATAGAGCCAAAGGCCCAAGCAGATGTCGATAAACTTGGCATGAGTATTGCCAAATTGGTTGAAGAAGATCCCACGCTAGTAGTTGAGACCGATCATGAAACAGGTCAAACAATATTAAAGGGCATGGGCGAGCTCCATCTGGATATTATTATTGACCGATTGCGTCGTGAGTTCAAAGTTGAAATCAATCAAGGGGCACCACAAGTTGCTTACAAAGAGGCTATAAGAACTAAAGTAGAGCATAAAGAGGTTTACAAAAAACAATCGGGAGGTAGAGGTAAGTTTGCTGATATTGTTTTTGATCTAAGCCCTGTAGATGAGGACTTTAAAGAGACTGGTTTGCAGTTTGTTAATGCCATAAAGGGAGGAATAATCCCGAAGGAGTTTATACCTGCTATTGAAAAAGGGTTTAAGCAAGCAATGGTTAATGGGCCATTGGCTGGATATCCTTTAGATAGTATGAAAGTGAGACTTTATCATGGATCTTTCCACGACGTGGATTCAGATTCGCTTTCCTTTGAATTAGCAGCGAGAATGGGATTTAAGGCGGCAGCGAAGAAAGCCAGTCCGGTCTTATTAGAGCCTGTGATGGCTGTCGAAGTAATTACCCCTGATGAGTATACGGGATCAGTTACTGGTGATTTGAATAAACGTCGCGGAATTATGAAAGGAATGGATACCCGCGGAGTTTCTCAAGTCGTCAAGGCGGATGTTCCGCTTTCAGCACTTTTTGGTTATGTGACGGATTTAAGAACGATCACATCAGGAAGAGCCACCGCAAATCTTACATTTTCGCACTATGACAGTGTGCCTAGCAGTATAGCAGAGACGGTAATTTCAGAAGTTAATGGTTAATCAGTTTTCGGAATAGATTATGAATCAAAAAATTAGAATTAAATTAAGATCATACGATCACAACTTGGTAGATAAGTCATCCGAGAAAATAGTACGTGCTGTGAAAACAACTGGAGCTGTTGTTAGCGGACCGATACCTTTGCCTACCGTAAAAGAAAAATTCACGGTACTTAGGTCCCCTCATGTAAATAAAAAATCAAGAGAACAATTTCAGTTATGTACGTATAAGCGGTTGGTAGATATATATTCTAACAGTGCTCAAACTGTAGATGCATTGATGAAATTAGAATTACCTAGCGGAGTGGATGTTGAAATTAAGGTCTGATTTGCTTTAAAAATTATGAAGAGCCAATACATTTTTGAGGGAGTTCTTTTTTGTCTTTTAATATCAGTTAATCATTGGTTCATTAGACAGAATTCTTATCTTTGCAATCCTTTTGGAAAGAAGCAAGGAAGAAAAAAGTGTTAAACAATTAATAATTTTTAAAGCAAATCAGACCT
>CAJXAT010000205.1 GCA_913050055.1 uncultured Flammeovirgaceae bacterium
CGCGTTGCAGGACAATTCTCAGCCCAAGCACGAACCAACTCTCTGTCATTGTATCTATAAGGGCTCTGAGCTTTTGGATCGACAACAGACCAATCTGTAATGTCTGTGAAAAGAAGGTCAATGGTATCTTCAAGCTCTTTAGGGTCTTCAGCAGAAGGAACCGTTATGAATCCCTCGGTATCACTCTCACCGTTTATATCCCGGACTTGTACGGGATCACCGCCTCCAAGTGATGTAAATGACCCACTGTGCAACATTCTTCCGCCCAGATCATAGTTTTGATCCACCACCATAACGCTGGCTCCGAGGTCTCGTGCCCGGATAGCGGCGGTGAGGCCGGCGCAACCTCCACCAGCAATAACCACATCAACTTCATAATCCCATTGAATATTTTCGTTGGACGGAGACGATTGTGCGTGCGTATTACCTGACTCAAGTAGTGATGTTGCACCAAGCCCAGCAACAGCACTGGTCTTTACAAAATCTCGTCTACTTAAAGTTTTATCATCATGGGCCTTGGTTTCATCGCGGGTATCATCATTTTTTTTAGTCATCAAAACCCTCCCCTTCTTCAATTATTACTTCTACGACTTTGTCTAAGAACTTAAGGTCTGGTCCTCCAACAAATTTAGTAAAAAATATTCGCCATGGATCTGAAGAGGCCTTTTTAAATACAGAGTTACAGACTTCCATATAGGGATCCCAAATAGGATTAGCCCAACTTCGAGAACAAAACGAAATTGAATTGCGAGGAGGGATCTCCAACTCAGATTCCTTAAAGGGAAAATAAGTCTTTATCCATTTCTGATGTTCAGTATCCTCAAACTTACTAACTGCTAGATCGAAGTGTCTTTTAGTAAATAGAAATTTCTTCATATCCTTGATTCAATCAATCCTTTTTCTTGGGCAATAAAACAGGGATAGAGATAGGGGTTTCTTTCTTAAGAGATTCAACATCGCCTTTAGCTTCTTTTGTTATCTCAGAAAGTTTTTTAATATTTGTGTCCAAACGTTCTAAAACCTTCTTGGTTTTTACGACATTTTTCTTGTATTCATTGGATACTTGGTCGATTTCAGCGAAAATCTCACGATATTTCTCTGGAGGAGAAGAACGCCACTCATCAAAGTTCTCAAGTCCTTTTAATAACTTAAAAGCTTTTTCCCAATTATTAGTCCTTCTAAAATCCATCGATTTGAAGTCAACATGGAAAGACTTCAAGGCCTTTGTATTGCTTACACCAGCCAAGTTATAAACCTTTTGTCTAAGTTCATTTCGATAATTCTTTTTAGAAATAACTACCTTTTTGGATTCTGACTTAGCCATTTCTAGAGCCTGAAGCTTTTAACTTCCGTATATCTCTTTCTAGTTGTTGAATTTTTTGCTCAGCCTTTTTTTTAAACACTTTATAGTCATTCAGTTCTCTTTTTGCCGCTTCAAGTTCTCTTGAAAGGTTGAGATTAGAGATTTCTGTTTGATCAAGTAACTCACTATATAAATCACGCTCAGCTTTCCATTTATTTGCATGAGAAACACGACCACCCAAACTTTTATTATTTCTTGCTAAGCGCAATCTATGAAGGTTTTCTTCTTCAAACTTCTTTTTCCAGGTAGCGATTTCTCTCTTATATTCACTTTCTACTTTCTCTGCTTTAAGTAATTCATTTAAGGATCTAATTTCAGAATCTTTCTCTTTAAGTTTTGCCTTCAATAAATTAATCTCTTTATCGTTTCCAAAAAGTAATTTAGTTATTGCGGCAATAATGCCATCACGTCTTTTGACCTCTCCTTCAAAAAATACTGAAGCTTTCTTATTTTCCTCAAGATCCCTATTAACGTCTACAAGTACAAATGACTGAGCCTTAGTTGTACATTCATATTTAATAATCGCTATATTTCTACTTCGTTCAATGGGCTCTAATTTCTGTACTTCAATTGAATTGATTAAGTCATCATAATTAGTGTATTCATGCCTAAGCTCATAAGTAGGAATCTGACTATTTCTTTTCAGTATTTTTTTCTTATCTATACATACCATTCCTTGCCAATAATGATGCAGAGGTTGATTGTTCTCCTCAGGCAGCATGAAACTAATAAACCTCTATAGTTCAATTAATTTGACCATCATAAACCTTAATTGCAGATGAAATATCTCTAATGTTTTTAAGTTACAGTCCACGGCTATTAGAACAGGAGGGACTGACTTAGGTCAGTCTTTTTAATTGGTTGATGACTTGGATGGATTTGGGAAAAAATATCTGTCAAAAGGTGATCAACTTTACGAGCAACTAAGAGAAAATTCGTTTATAAAAATCAGGTCTATAAAAAACAATTCATGCTCTACATTCAGCATTGGAAATTTAAGC
>CAJXAT010000206.1 GCA_913050055.1 uncultured Flammeovirgaceae bacterium
CAGTAAGCTTAATACTATCTTCATCTGGTGAAACTGAAATTCTTTGAAATTGATTATTTTCTATTCCAAGCTCTTTAGCAATAATAGACTGTTCTTCCAAATATCTGACACGCATTAAATCTCTATCTCTTTGACTTTTTTCAGCTAAGTCAAGTTTAATTCTTAATGACTTAATTTCTCTAGCATTTTTTTTATCAATTGAATCTGCTAGTTGTGATAAATCTTTTAATATCTTTAGCATGAAAAAATTACCTTTTTTACATTGCTTAAAGCTGAATACTTAATTGTTGAGTGATTGATTAACAAATTATTTTCAACAAATATACTTGGATTGTTAATTATATTTTTCGCTCCACTAGTTATAGCTGCACACATAATAACGGTGTTGATCCCTTCGTATAATCCTTCATGACTATTAGGGTCTGTTAGATCAGCTTGCACCCAATCTAACTTGTGATGCTCAAATTTGGGCTGTTTATTACAATAAGTAGCCAAAACTTTCGTTACATTATTTTTTTCCAAGAAAAAACGAACCATGTTCATGCCAATAAAACCAGACCCGCCCGTAACTAATATTTTCATGCTTTTACTCCCTTACTCAACTTCTTAACTGTATCTACAATTTGAGATCTGTTTGGAGGGAGGTTGTCTAAGTTAGGACTAAACCCAGCAGACCTTTCTTCCAGACCAATCACTTTTCCAAATGTATTGGTTTGAGAAGAGACATCAAATGCTATAGATTTTGCTGAACCGTTTTGATAATCGTCATCAAGCAAAATAAAACCAAACTTTGATTTCTGAATAGTTTCAAGTGCTCGCTCTGAAATAACCAATGGTTTTATATCCACAATATGAACAACAGAAATAATAAAACCAGATTGTCTTAAAATTTTGGCGGCCTCAATCATTTCCAATCTAGTTATTGAAATGCCTAAAATAGTTACATCAGATTTTTCGAATAATTCGTCCTCAAACTCTTCATCATTGTTGAAGGTGCCTCTGTGTTCTGAAACATATAAAACATCTTGATTATTCATAAAATTCTTATACATTTTTTCATATTCCAGTGGACTAATAGGAGCCGAAATTTTTATTCCTGGCATTCTATAACATAGTGAGTAGTGAGAGGAGCCAGCAACTGGACCTATTCCACCTTCCATAGCTATTGACCTAATTATCATCGGTGAAGGCCTATTCCAAATTTCTCGGCTCTTGCATGCATAATTTAAAATGATTGGAAGGTTAAACCAGCCAAAACCTTGATACCTAATGATATAAATAGGTTTTTTTCCAGCCAAAGCAGATCCTGCCGCAATTCCACCACCAGCAACGTCTGCCATAGATAACTCAATCATACCCTCCTCCTCTGCCATTTCCGGTAAGGTTCCTCCTACCCAACCTACAGCACTGAGGCACTGGCCCATCGCAATGTAACCTGACTCAAGGTGGCTTCGAATACAAGATCTTATTTTTTCTCTAAGAGTCAATTAAATCACTCCATTTCTGGTTAATTAGTTCCTTATTTTTTTTTGTTATTTCTTCGACAACATCTTTTGGTAATAAATTAGCAATATTTTCATGTCTGTCAAAAGCATTAACATCATCTATACCAGCACCTGCATGCCAAAACTTTCTAACTGTATTTATATTTAATACAAAAGGAAATTTTAGTTTATTTAAAGCATCGTAAATGACTTTTGGGTCATCTGAAATATCCATTGCATTTAAACCAAATGATTCGCCCACCTTAGCAATACTCCAAGATCTTCTTATAGACTTCTCAGTCAATATGCTGAGATTGTTATCCTCAACAACGAATCCAACAGGGAGTTTTTTTGTGGCCGCCCAACCCATTGCGGCCAAAACATAATCTTCCTCAGCGGCCGCATCACCCAAGAAAATTAAGGTAGAAAGTTTATTGCCAAAAGCCATGCCAACGCCAATTGGTGCATTAGATCCCATCAAACCATCGTGGCCATATATATTTGCTTCCACGCTATGTACTGAAGCAGAACCCCCGTATCCACCCGCACATCCATTGTTTTTTCCAAGTAACTCCAAAATTAGAGAATCAATATCACCACCGAAAGAGATATAAGTCCCGTGACAACGATGCTGGGGAAAAAGTTGTAATTTTAATTTAACTTTTCTAAAAAAGAATGCCAGGGTAGAGGAAATATATTCTTGCCCAGCACACAAATAAACCGGACCTCTAAGAATTTTTTTTTCAACCCTTTCGTATACAGAACTTTCAAATTCCCTGATCAAAGATGAGGTTTTGAAAATTTCTATAAGAATATCTTGATTCATTTTGTTCCTACATTATTTGTCGGCACAGCTTATAGAGAGCTCATTATTGTT
>CAJXAT010000207.1 GCA_913050055.1 uncultured Flammeovirgaceae bacterium
ACTGCATTAGTTTTGCAGCCAATGTCACTGAACACTTAGCTCCTACTGATTGCCAGGGAGTAAGGTATGGTTTATGATTAGAGGCATCGTTGTCTCTTTTAATTAGGAAAGGTAAGGTTAGTTTAGAACACTGCCAAGCAATGTCTAAGAACTGAGTCCTGCCAGAGTAAAGGGCATTGTACCTTTCCTGAGCAGTGCCTGTCATATGTTTACCCCACCTGATGAGGCATTATTAATAGAGCCTGAGCTATTACCTATTCGTAGAGAAGCTGTATTTCGTCTTGCTTTAGGAGCATTCTTTGCACCTTCCCAGTCAAGCTGACCGTCGAGGTAGATTCTACCAATGTCATTGGCACCATCATAAACGAACGCGGCGTGAATCCAGCCATCATCATCCTGCGGAAGATAATCATTTAAATTTGTTGAGATTAATCATGGCAAACAAAAAAATTTTAGTACTTGGAGGGGATGGATTTGTGGGAAGTCATGTGATGGAAGAGCTTCATGGAAAAGGATATGAATGCTTTTCAAAATCCCGGCGAAATGGTATCGATCTAACTAATCAAAATGCAATTAGTGAAGTGTTCAAAGAGATCATACCTGATGTAATTATCAATTGTGCTGCTCATGTTGGTGGAATTCATTATCTTTCAGAACATTCCGCTGAAGTGTTGGATGATAATCTAAGGATGATGTTGAATTTATACCAAGCAGTTCAAAAAGTCTGTCCAGAAGTAACGGTTATTAATCCTATTTCAAACTGTTCCTATCCAGGGGAGGCTAATCTTCACATAGAAAAAGAATGGTGGGATGGCCCTGTTCATAAATCTGTTTGGGCATTTGCAAACCCCAAACGCATGCTTCAGGTCATTTCAGAATGTTATTTTATGCAATACCGATTGGAGAGTATTAATTTTTTTGTGCCAAATGCATATGGTCCAGGAGATTATACAGATCCTAATCGAACTCATGCTTTAAATGGTATGATCATACGCATGTTGAAGGCTAAAGAAAATGATGACAAAGAATTTGTGATCTGGGGAAGTGGTAAACCAACCCGGGAATGGATTTATGTCAAGGATTTGGCACGAATGCTGGTGGAATCAATAGAATCTCAAGGCCTACAAATCGATCCTGTGAACATTGCTCAAAATCATGCTTACGCAATTCGTGAAACTGCTGAAATGATAAAAGAACTCTGCAATTTTAAAGGATTGTTGATTTTTGACGAGAATTACCAGGATGGTGCTCCATTTAAGCAATTGGATGATAGTTTTTTTCGCAAAAAATATCCTGACTTTGAATACACACCCATTAGGGGTGGGATTGCAGACACCATAACTTATTATGAGAGTGTTCTTTAATGAATGAAAAATACCTGATCACAGGAGGAAGTGGCAAACTTGGAACTCATTTAAAGGAACTTCTGTCTTGTGAAACGCCAACCCATCAACAATTTGATATTACTGATCCAATAAAAATTAGGAATTATTTTAATCAAGATTATAAAGCAGTAATCCATCTTGCTGCAATTAGTGATCAGCAATATGCAGCTAATCATCAGGAAGAATCATACATTGTTAATGTGTTGGGATGCAGAAATTTGGCTAAAATAGCAAACGAAAAAAATCTTAAAATAATTTATATTTCGACCGACTATGTATTTCCAGGTACTAAAGGAAATTACAGTGAAACAGATCTCCCTAGTCCTGCCAACTGGTATGGCTATACTAAACTTGCGGGAGAATGGGAAATTCGTCTCAATAGTCAAAATTGGTGCATTATACGCACAAGTTTTCGGCCATTAAAATGGAGTTTTCCAACTGCATTTACAAATGTTTTCACAAGTGCTGATTATGTAGATGTTATTGCAAACGAAATATTTTTATGCTCAAAAATGAATATTGAAGGAATAATCCATATTGGAACACAAAAAAAAAGTTTTTATGATTTAGCAATTAAAAAGAATAAAAAAATTGAACCTGAATTATGTACCTTACCTGATTTTCAAAAAAATCGTGATTTATGTATAGAAAAATGGGATAAATTGAAGGAAATGCATGGATTTTGATCAATTAATCTTAAATACAAATAAATATGTCAAAAAAATATTCATTACTCTGAAGAATTAATTACCAAATTTGACAAGAATATTCCATTTGATTTAGAAAATTATAATTATCTTATTAATTCAAGCGGTAAAGAAAATTATTTCCCGTGGTTATCAGGGATAGTTAAAGAGTACGATGCTAAAATCATATTAGAATTAGGAAATAGGTATGGTTGTAGAACAATAGCTTTT
>CAJXAT010000208.1 GCA_913050055.1 uncultured Flammeovirgaceae bacterium
AATAAAGACCAAATTGGATCTTGGCGAAACAAATTAAATATTATCTGCAAAGAACTACACCCAGGTTGTTTTAGGCATATATGTGCTTCCTCTAATGTTTCTACAGATGCGCCCCAATGTTTAATAAGCCCCCGTTTTACGAGATCGTCCATAGTCTTAAAAATGGTTCCGTTCTCAAGTATAGATGAAGGTACACAGTGTAACTGAACCAAATCAATTGAGTTTATCCGTAATCGAATTGCGCTTTGTTTAATGCATTTTTCTACGGTTTCATAGTCATAATTATTAGGGTATAAATCAGCGCTTCTTCCAACTTTCGTTGCAATAATCCTATTGTTGAACTCTTGGTTAATGGAAGAAAAATTGCCAATAATCGTTTCTGAATTTCCATTTCCATAGACATCTGCTGTATCCCAGTGGCTTATACCTACCTCATGTGCTTTTTGCAATGCGAATTGACTATCTTCTTCTGATTGGCCGGCCCAACCAACAGGTTGATTGCTGCTTGATATATTTGCCCCGCCAAAAGACCATGTCCCCAAACTAATTCTAGAAATATTGACACCTGTTCGTCCTAAGGTTATATTTTCCATTTTAATCCTTTTATTGAAATATAAAATTTACGGAAACTCTGTAGTTAAAATGTCAACCCGATTTAAAATAATAGATATTGGTCATAAAGGTTTTTCGTTAGACCGCGCAATCTCTGAGCTTGAAGTTAAAGTCAGTGAGTGTATTCAAAATGGTGGCGTAAGAGCAATTAAAATAATTCATGGCCATGGTACAGGAGCATTAAGAAGAGAAGTGAGAGAATGGTGTCAAGATCAAGAAGGTCGGTTTCAAAGCATAATATATGGCGAAGATTATGATTTATTTAATCATGATTCGGCGAATATGAGAGCAGAATGTGGCTCACCATATGACCCAGACCTGGGTAGGAAAAATAGCGCAATAACCTATATTTGGTTTTGGTGATTTATAGTAATATTAATTTTTATATTTAAGGGCTATAATGTTAAAAAACAAAAACAAATTCGATAAATTATTCAAAAATGTTTCGCCAACATCAATGTCTGGTATTCAAATTTTTGGAATTCATGATAAGTACATTAAGCCTCAAAAATATAATGATGTGACAAATTTAGAGAATGGTATTTGGGAAGACTTGTTTATTAATGTTCTCCCATTAATTGATCAATATGTTTGCAAAGAGTACTTGCTTGGAATGCGAACGCTTCCTATACCTCAGGATCGCTTCCCTGAATTTGATGCAATATCACCATTAATAAAAAACTCTACAGATTGGCAATTAGTACCTGTTTCGGGCTTTTTAACAGAAGAATTATTTTTTGATCTCAATGCAAATAGAAAGTTCCCAGTTACAGATATTATAAGAAAATCTCCTCGTTTTGAAGAAAAATATTCAGATATAAAAATTCAAAACGAACAGGGGTACACCCCGGAGCCAGATATTTTTCATGACATTCAAGGCCATATTCCTTTTTTGATGAATAGGCCTTACGCAGATTTCATGCATAAGGTTGGTATTCTTGGTGATAAAATATTAAAAAATGAACGTGGTTTTGAAAAAGAGCTGGTGTCACACAATCTTAGGCGACTGCAAAATTTTGCGTGGTGGACATATGAGTTTGGGCTTGTTAAGTCCAATCCCGAAACAAATCATTTTAGAAGAAAAGAAAATGATATCGATTATGATATTTATGGGTCAGGAATTATTTCCTCTTTTGACGAAACAATGAACATTGTAAAGTGCGCAAAGGGCATATCAAGCAAATCTAAAATTATTTCTTACGATATCGAGGAAATAGTGATGACAAGTTTTAATTATAGTGAAATTCAAGATAGATATTATGTTGTTGAATCTATGGAGACACTCTATAAATCTTTTGAAGAAAATGAAGACCTATTTTGGTTTGAAGGGTAGAATGAATTTTAGAATACACCCTAACGAGTTTACAAAATGAGAGCTAAGAAAAGAAAGGTCACCAAGGGTAGTTTCGACGTAGAGGTCGACGGTAAGACTCGTATAGTAGAGGGGAAGCGTGTAGAGAAGCGTGGCGGAAGAGTCACTAAGTTTGTCGCCAAGGGGGCGGGGATGAAGA
>CAJXAT010000209.1 GCA_913050055.1 uncultured Flammeovirgaceae bacterium
ACATTATCTTATTGAAATCAATTAATTGTTGCACTTTGATAAAAAATTTTTACGTTAACTTAACTAAAGCTAAATTTTTCACAAAATTTTATATTTATTAATAATTAAATTTAGATCTTTGTAAATTAAAATAATGACAGACCTTTCAAATAAAACAATTCTTGTGACCGGTGCGTCAAAGGGAATTGGTGCAGCTATAGTTCAATATTTATCTAAATCTAATGCTAACATTATAGCACAATACTGTTCAGATAAAAGCGGAATGGAAGAGGTTATTTCTTCTTGTGCTGAAGCTAATATTGTTACTTATCAAGCAGACTTTAAAAATGTGAAAGAAGTTGACAATCTATGGAAAAAGTCAATTAGTTGGCGAAATGGAGTTGATGTTCTCATTAATAACGCTGCAATAATTCGTTTTGAAGGTGGAATTGAAGATTCAGATCTTATTTGGAAAAAAACATGGGATGATACGCTAGCTATAAATTTAATGGCTCCATGCAATCTTATGAAAAAGGCTGTATCTCATTACAAGAAAAGAGGTGGTGGAATTATCATTACTATTTCAAGTTGGGTGGCGCACCGTGGCCCGGGTTCACCGTCTACAATAGCTTATTCGGCTTCTAAATCTGCTGTGATGAACGCCACAAAGACTATTGCAAGACACTATGCCAAAGAAAATATACTCGCTTATACTGTCTCACCTGGCGTTGTACGAACACGTATGTCTGAAGAATTTGCTCGTTCGACAAATGGTGAAGATGCAATAACCCAAAGCCTTGCAATGAAAGAGTGGGTTCCGCCTTCTGACCTTGCAAATTTAGTAGCTTATTTATCTTCTGGATCTTGTAGGCATTTAACAGGTGCAACATTAGATGTAAATGGAGCAAGTTATTTGCGGTAATAATTTTTTCAAATCAATCTTTACTCAACTTTAATTATTTATTAAGGCAATAAATTTTCATCACGAATTTTAAGGTAAAATGCATATGATTCTGGCAAAATTTCGTATGGGTTTTCGAGACCCAGTTTTTGGCCCGCACGAAAAGCCCAGCTTGAATCTGAAATCATTTCTCTAGCAAGCGCGATTAAATCGGCTTGGTTATTTTTAAGGATATTTTCTGCTTGTTCTGCTTCCATTATAAGACCCACAGCCATAGTATTAACTCCTGAATCTTTCTTGATTTTTTCTGAATAAGGTACCTGAAATCCCCGATGTATTTTTTCTCTTGGAAGTGTTGATGGCCCTGACATACCACCAGATGAACAATCAACAACATCGACTCCGTGAATTTTAAGCTCTTTTACTAATTTAACTGTATCTTCAATCGTAATACCTCCTGAAATATTATCTACAGCTGAAACCCGAAAAAATAGCGGCTTGTTTTCAGGCCAAATCTCTCGAACAGCCTCCGTTATCATCAATGGGAATGTCATTCTTCGTGTAAGACTTCCTCCATATTTATCATTACGGTGATTTGAAAGTGGGGAAAAAAATGAATGAATTAAGTATCCATGAGCTCCATGGATTTCAATAGTATCAAAACCTGCGTCCAAAGCTCTTTTTGTTGATGCTCTAAAAGCCTCAACAACTTCTAATATTTCCTCATGACTCATACATTTAGGTATTGGGTAACCCTTTTTTTCTGGAATAGCGCTAGGGGCTATTACCGCCCAAGAAGGTTCTTTAGTATCAATTTTAGGAATTGGTTGCCCACCATCTAAGAGCCTAAGACAACTAGCTCTTCTTCCGGCGTGCCCAATCTGAATCCCAACTGCTACATTTTGGGAATGATATAGTTTCACAATTTTTTTTAAACCCAATACATGATCATCATGCCAGATTCCTGTACAGCCATGTGTAATTCTTCCTTCTGGAGTAACTCCTGTCGCCTCAACAAATGACAATGCTATACCTCCTAAAGCAAATCTGGAATGGTGAGCGATATGCCAGTCTTGGATGTGCCCCTCAAAAGCCATATATTGACACATGGGAGATACTACAATTCGATTTTTTAAATTGAGACCCCTCAATTTTTTCTGAGAAAACAGTTGAATATCTGTTGACATTTGGTACTTTATGTTGTTCTATTATGGCAATTATTAACTTATCTTATTTATT